>JANQLF010000116.1 GCA_028280785.1 Planctomycetota bacterium | reverse complement strand
GCTGGCAGCATCAGCATCAATATAAATGCGCTTAATGGGAATATGACCATCATTGCCACAGCACTTGCACCGTGGTGATAGAGCTCAGTGTAAACAATTTGCGATAAACCATACCCAACATAACCGCCGGTCAAAAATATCGACATCATAAACGCACGACGCTGTGGCACTAATTGTGCAGCCACGCCAGCACCGATCGGATGAAATGCCGCCGAACCAAGAAAAGCTAATAATATCATGACCATCAATATGCTGTAATTATCAGTGAGTGATAAAAAACACATATTACACGCTAACAGCATACTTGCCGGCAATAGAAAACTGCGCCAGCCGCGATCACCTAAATATCCAAATAAAATTTGGCAACCGTTACCAATTAATAAGGCTAAACTGGCGATAGCACCAGACTTAACGATATCTAAACCAGCTAATGTTTTATGGATGGTCCAAAAACCCATCAGCGCATCGATAGCAAAATGGCCGCACCATAGGTACACCAAAATCATTGTCGGAGACAATGAGCGATGTTCGGTGCGCTCTAAACTCAGGGCCTGTTCCATGGCCGCCATCCTTTCTCGAACATTAAAAAACCCACTGATTTTTGGTCAGTGGGCTTGTTCGTTCGTTAAAAAAACACCGTTAAACAACGACAAACCCACCATATGCAAACGGTTTTACCGCTCGGCGATTGCAAGTTACTGACCAGATATGCATGTGTTGCTTGAGGTGCATGGGCCACAGAGATACGAAAGCGACTCTGTTAGTCAAGGAATAAACTGAATTCGTTCGGTCTTCTATTCTGGAACCACAGATGGACATGGATGAATGGGATAGATTTATGTTTGTGCGAATAGCTCTCCTGGGAATGCCGAGCTCCAGCTCGGCCAAAAGGTGATCGGCCAAGCTGGAGCTTGGCATTCCCAGGATTTTAATTCTTGTTGGTCAGTGTTTATCTGTGGTTCAAATTTACTTAAGTACCGTCGTAGATGAGGCCTTCGAGGAGCTGCTGCTTCAAGGAATTATTGTTCAAAACGTCTGATGTCTCTTCTAACCAGAAGACCATCCGTTCGCGCAAACGTTTTATTTCACCAACGTGAGCGGGTTCACGGATGAGGTTCACCAGTTCACCGGGATCACTGTCTAAATCATAGAGCTCATCAATATCACTGACATTCCAAACATACTTCCAACGATGATCACGTACCATGCGCTGTGAGTAATTACCAAATTGATTACCGTGATAGGTAGCAAACACATCGTCGCGACCAGTACCGTTTTCTAAGCCCTGAATTAAATCAACACCACTACAATAATCGGGTACATCTTTTCCGGTTGCGGCAATGCAAGTTGCTGGTGCATCGATAGCATTCACCACGTAATCATCATTCACCTGACCTGCTTTTATTTTATCAGGCCAGCGCATCATCATTGGTACACGCACAATGTCGTCATACATAACGTTGTGTTTATCAATCATGCCGTGACTACCGCACATATCGCCATGATCAGAAGTATAAATAACCAAAGTATTTTCAGCGATACCTAATGCATCGAGCTTATCTAAAATGCGACCGATTTGATGATCGAGCAAAGTAATGTCACCAAAATAACGAGCGACGACTGGGGCCCAATCATCCCATGTTAATTCGTCAGTGCCACGACCAACGCGCATTTGTTTTTGCATGTAGGGTTTATTTTTCAGTTCGTCATAAAAACCCGGCCACGGCTTTATATCTTCTGGCTTATACATACTCGCGTATGGTTCTGGCGGACGACATGGCAAATGCGGTTCAATCGTATGCCAGCGAATAAAAAACGGATCGGGTTCATCTTGGTTTTTATCAATCGCTTCAATAATTTCGTCTGCATGCCAAGCTAATTTACTTTGCTCTGGAGTAATATGCGGATCGGTATTGCCATAACCCCCACCATGTCCCGGTGACGCTTCGATGCCTTGGTGCGCCCGCCATTTTCCATAACGCCAATCCGGCGTGAATTCTTGAAAACCAAAATCTAATGGCGTTTGCTGCGGACACACATGCCAACGCCCAAAATGGAAACTATGGTAACCGGCACTGGTAATGTCACGTGGCACCGAATGCGATTGAGGATCTAAGGGCTTATACGCTTCGCCGTCAAAATTATGAATGACACCATGTTCAGATGGCCATTGACCGGTCAGCAAACTACAACGCACTGGCACGCACATCGGCAATGGCGTGTAGGCATTGGTATAATTTACACCCTCTCTAGCCAAACGATCCATGTTTGGTGTTTGTACTTGTGGATGTCCATTACAGGCAACGGAATCAAAGCGATGCTGATCGCTCATGATATATAAAATATTTGGTTTACTCATAAGCTACAGCGTAATTTCCTTAAATATAAGCGCTATCGATATCTGCCCCTGGTTTGACGACTGCTTCCCAATCTGGATTACGCTCAGGTATTTTTGCTTCTACCGAGATGCGCCATTCATCGAGTTCTTTATGCATCGCAGATGCACGTTCCGACTCTTGCTCAATCAGATTATGTTCTTCGCTGATGTCATCACGTAAATTATATAACTCTAAATGATTGTCTTCGTAGAATTCAATTAATTTCCAATCACCACTACGAATGGATGCACCAGGAGTACCACCTTGATTACCGTAATGTGGATAATGCCAGAATATTGATTCACGCGCTAAGCTTTCAGCGCCGTCTAAAACCGGCATTAAACTGACACCATCGCTGTGCTGTTCCGGTATAAGCGGTAAATTTGCTGCCTCTAAAAAAGTCGCATAAAAATCGGTACTGGTGACAGGCACATCTGTCTTAGTTCCTGCAGTAATACGTGCCGGCCATTTGGCAATTTGACAAACACGTGTCCCGCCTTCATACATCCAACCCTTCCCTTCAACCAGTGGTGCATTGCAGGTTGGTGAACCTTCGGCTGTTGCTAAACCGCCATTGTCGGCTGTAAACATCACTAAGGTATTTTCTTCTTCACCGGCATCTTTTATCGCTTGGAGTAAACGGCCGATATTGGTATCTAAATTTTCTACCATCGCTGCGTATGCAGGATCTGATTGAATAATACGACGTTGCACGTGCTGATCGATTTTATGTACGCAGGGAAAATGTTCGCCTTGAATAATGGCTTCTTGTTTATCCAGACCAAGGTCCTTGGCTTTTTGCTCATATTTTTTAATTAAATCTGCTGGTGCCTGAATCGGTGTATGCACAGCGTAATGCGACATGTTCAAAAAGAACGGCTTATCTGCTTCGCGATTTTCAATTAAAGCAATTGCTTCATCAGTGATGCGATCGGTTAAATATTCGCCATCGGGACCGTCACTTAAGTTTTCCATGCCGTAAGGTGAAAAATAACCGTGCTTGGGCATGCCCCAATGCTGACCAGCTACATTTTTGTCAAAACCATGTGCTTCTGGATAAAAATTATGATCACCTAAATGCCACTTACCAACATGCCAGGTTTGATAACCACCATCACGCAAGGCACTAGCCACTGATTTTTCCTCTAATGGCAAATAGCCCAGATAATCGACTGCCATTAATTTACCTGTTTCCATGCCTTTAATATAATTCGTAATGCCAACATGGGCTGGATACTTACCGGTCATAATACTCGCACGCGTCGGCGAGCAGACCGGACACGAGGCGTAGGCATCGGTAAACAGCAAGCCATCTGCAGCGAGCTGGTCTAAATTCGGAGTTTCGTAAAAGCTGCTGCCGTAGCAGGTCAAATCGCGCCAACCGAGGTCATCGATTAAAATCATCAGAATGTTTGGTTTTGTCATAATTGATATAATATAAGTAGTTTATAACCATATAAATGACTATATTGCTATTTATTTGTCAAATATGATACTTTTCACATGTTTACCGCACGACCACGCACCCGTTTGCGCAGTGGCCATCAGGTCCACATTGCCCAAGGCACCCAGCAACTCGAGACACCGCAGTATGCCATCGTCTATTTTATCCGTGGTGAAGGTGCCCTGCAAATTGGCAAAAAGCACTATCCATTCAAAGCAGGATCGGTAATGCAACGTTTTCCCAACCAGCTTCATCAAGTGCATTTTTATCAAGAATGCGAAAGCGTCTTTGCTGCAGTTCCAGCACCGAGCTTACAAGTGCTCAAGACATTTAATTTACCGACCTTGCAAGAACCGGTTTTCGACGTCGGTATTGATCAATTATTCATTGATCGTTTTATTCAACTTGGCAAAGAACTGTGGCAACGCCTACCGCAACATCAGGTTCAAGTTGCCGGACAAATACTGCAATTAATCATTGACGTTCACCTTCGTGCACAATCAAGCAGCGAAGAATCGCAAGAACAATTTATTCACAACGCCTGTACCATTTTACAAAGCAATTTTGACCAAGACATGCACTTACCAGCGATTGCCGAAGAACTGGGTATGTCGTACATTAATTTTCGTAAACGTTTTAAACAGCACACCGGTATGAGCCCTGGCCAATTTCGTATTCAACAACGCATAGAAATAGCCAAGCAACACTTACTGCAAGGCAAAAGCATTAACGATTGCGCTGAAGAACTCGGTTATCCAGATTGTTACACGTTCTCAAAGCAATTTAAAAAAATAACTGGCTATCCACCGCGCGAATATGTTAAACGGCAAGGATTAGATTACTAAAGATTAGTCTTTTAACGCACATGACGTTTCCACTGGTGCGCCATAAACGCAACGATGACTGGCGTTGCCAAGGTGGCACACAGTAATGGGAATGCAGCTGTTTGCAGTGAAATACCAAACATATCGCTGACTCGGACTAAATCGTTAGCACCGCCACCACCACCTGGCATTAAATACTCGGCACGCACATCCGGCGAAAACATTAAACCTGCGCCCCAATAAAAATTACGCTGCACCATCACCCAACCGAGCACAGCATAGAGCGGACGCTCTGATGGATTCTCAGTAAATCCACCGGTCCAAGCACGCCATAGAAAGATACCGCCGAAAAACAATTCGCCAAATTGACCACAATAAAGAATAATCACTTCGGCAAGTGTATCTGAAAAACCAGCCAAGGCATGGATCAACAGCACTGCACAAAAAAACCAACGCCAACCTTTGACATCACGCATGCGATATACGAAGGCAGCATTCACTGCGAGCATAAACAAAAATAAAATAAAAATTTGATCAAGAATTACGGCAACTGCGTCAACCGCCAATGTAATTCGCGGGAAAGACGGTCGGCCGGTAAAAATTGAGATTGCTGAATGACCGATTTCATGCACCAAGGCACTCATAAAACCCACCATATAGGCTGTAATAAAGAACCAGTGTGCAATTAAGGCGAGTCCAAAACCAACAGCCATAATCAGCAATGCTGATTTATGCTGCTCGAGTAAACTCAATTCTGGCTGTATCTCCACAGCTGCATCCATTGGATTATTACAATAGACACATATGTGCGTTCCTGCTGCATTTACTTTTCCACACGTCGGACAATGCATCACGAAATACTAATACATAAAATCCAATAAGAAACGCGCGACACATCGTGCCGCGCGTTTGTTTAATAGACACTTCGGGATGTTTATGATAATGCCAATGCCGCTTCTGGCTTGCTTTCGGTTTCTGCTGACCATGGGTGACCAGCGTCCTCCATGATTTTCATGAAGCGCTTGCCATATTCGATATAATTTTCGATGCGTGCTTCAGTTTTATCGTCATCAGAAGATTCTTCGTGATAAACAACTTTCATGTGTGGTTCCATTGAAAAACCACCATCATAACCACTGTCGAGTAAGTCCTTCACAATCTCAGGAACAAATCCATCGCCTTCACCAGGGAATGAAAAGGTTGATTTTCCTTCAGACCAAACGCCATCTTTAATATGAACATAAGCAATATGCTCTTTCACTGCTTTATAAAAATCAAAAGCATTTTGACGCGGATACGGCTCACCCTTGGCATGGTCAGCACTGAATACTGGGTTACCGGTATCAAATACTAATTTGAGACCAGGAACATTTTCAATCATTTTTAAGGTATACTGAGCACCCATGCCACCATAGTTCATGCAGTTTTCATGAACTGGCACTATACCAGCATCGCTAAAGCGTTTTTGAATTTCACGCAATCGTTTAAAACGCTCTTCTTCCATTTGATCTGCGACAGGCTTGTCGTCTTCTTTTAAAACCGCAAAACTCATGATACGAATCATTTTACAATTCAGACGATGCATGCGTGGAATAGCTCGTTCGATTTGAGCAATCGTGTTTTCGAACGGGTCAGTAATTTGACTGGCCCAGTTTGCAACTGCTGAACCAAAGCAATTCACGCCAACGCCACTACCTTCGAGGGCTGCGTAGGTTTTATCAAAATCTTCATCACTTAAGTCGTGAATATTGGTTCCACTGACTGCGCGTGATTCGATCCATGACCAACCTAAGGCCTTGGTCGCTTTAATTTGATCTTCAATGTCATTGGCTGCTTCATCAGCAAATCCAGTTAAATAAGCCATGCTTGTTCCTTTTATAAACTAAGCGTTTTGATTGTGTGGGGTTTTAGGAGAGGCATCTATAAGTCGTGCCAACTCAGTTGCAAATACTTCGCTGTCCATTGGCAACCCAATAGTCTTGTCCAACTGTGAAGACAAGAGCATCGCATTACCCAGCTCAACACTGTTGATGCCCTCACGTGCGTCAGCAATGAGCTCGCCTTCATTGTTTATTTTATTAACGAATTGTTGTAGTACGACGCCATGACCAGCGTTGCTATTTGGAATTGGAATACTGACATCCCATGTCGGTGGTTTAGCAAAACCTTGATCGGTTTCACGGCAGAACTGCGACATCGGGATTTCATTGCGAATCCATTCGAGTTTACCATTTTCTAGAACAACGCGGCCGTTCTCGGCAGTGATTTCTAAGCGATCAGTTCCTGGTGCTTCGCCAGTCGAGGCAATAAAGACACCGGTCGCGCCATTTGGATATTCGAGATACGCTGTGACGTCATCTTCAACTTCGATGTCGTGATATTTACCAAAGTGGCAGTGGGCGCGAATTTTAGTCGGCATACCAAAGAGCCATTGCAATAAATCTAAATTATGTGGACATTGATTAAGGAGCACACCACCGCCTTCACCATGCCAGGTCGCACGCCAGTCACCACTCGCATAATACGAATAGGTACGGAACCATGCAGTAATAATCCAATTAATACGGCGAATTTCACCGAGTTCACCGCTATCAATTAAAGATTTTAATTTTTTATACACCGGATCAGTGCGTAATTGAAACATTTCGCCAAATACTAATTCAGGATGCTTGTCGGCTGCTTCAATTGCCGATTCACAATCTTTCTTATGTACGGCTAACGGTTTTTCGACCAGTACATGTTTACCGGCATCAAAACATTGCTTCGATAATGGGACATGTGCAAAGTGTGGTGTCGCCACAATAACAGCATCGATATCTGCTTTCTCTAACATTTCTGCTACATCGGTATATTGGGCTATGCCTTCATAAGCTTTTAAACGTTCTGGATTCAGATCGCAAACAGCACCTAATTCGCCGTTTTTAATTTCGTTGTTGATCAATCGACGGGCGTGTCCGCCGCCCATACCTAAGCCTATGATGCCTATACGGATGGTGTTGTTTTCGCTCATTTCATTGCTCCACTGCTACAAGTTGTATCTGGAACGCCACATTGTATAGCCAAAAACACTGAATTCTAGCGCAGAATGAGCAAGTATGTGTGGAAAACGATCATTTCCGAACGATGCGACGGCCGAGGCCGCTACGATATTCGGATGGTGTCATACCCGTCGCTTGCTGGAACAACTTGGCAAAATGACTGAAAGATTGGAAGCCCACTTCACCAGCAATCTGCGTAATCGGGTAGGTACTCTGCAATAAGAAGCGCTTGGCTTGCTCCAAACGCATTTCGGTCAAACGTTGATTAATAGTTTTACCCAGGCTTGCCTTAAATAAACGCGCTAAATGTGGTGCTGAAAAATGCACTGCCTCAGCAATTTGCTGTCTATTAATAGAAAGATGCAAATGCGCATCCATAAAGGCTTCGGCCTGGGCCACCACATCATTACGTGCATTTGCATTATGTCGTGGTAATTGATTGGTCGTTGAACCGGCGCGCAGCTGACGACGTAAATCAATTAAAATCTGACAAATAATTGAAGTGCGATAATCCTGCGCATTGCCCAAATCAGGTTCCACTAAATCAGCAATCAGCGCTTCCATTTGCTGCAGCATTAATTCATTCAACACCAATGGGCGGTTACAAAGTTCATCTATGGCAAAGCGCTGCGCATCTAACATAGCTATGGCATAGACAGGGGCACGTCCGCTACAGCGTGGTGCGCGCTCTTTACCCGGGCTCACAATAATTAATTGTCCAGCTGGAAGGATATGGTCTTCGCCTTCAATCCACATCGTTACATCACCGCGCAAGACACAGTATAACTGATAAATATTATGACTATGTGGTCCAATATCATACTCAGCATCAGCTTCGCGATACGCTAGTTCTTGTATACGAATGGGGAACGTACGTTGCTTCATTTTCGATATTTACTCAACGGATCTAACTTACCTTCGTGCGCCTTACCCTGCTTAGTCCGTCCTTCATATTTTTCAGTTTTGAGATTTAAATCCATTATATATACAGTGACATCACGTATTTGATCAGGATGCAAAGAAAATTGGTGGCCGGGCATAGTGCCATTGCTGCGCCCATAGGTTATCGTGTCATAAATGCCCCCTGGTGAACCAAAACCCAACCAGAAATCATCACGTAAATTTGGACCTACTTGGCCATATCCTTCCTTACCGTGACATATTATACAGTTATGTTTTTCAAAGACTTCTTTGCCACTGTTTATAATGTCCTTTTTCTTCAGTAAGCCCCAGAAATCTATATCGTTCATAAATATCGGGTCTTCAGTTATTTGCGGCATTTCACGCAGTGCCGGCGTAAACAATTCCATCAACGACATGCCATAAAAAGATTCCAAGCTTCGTTTAAATTTATCAATGGGCTGATAAGACCACAGTGAATCACGCTGATTTATCGCTATTTCTTGCATATATTTCCCATGCAAACGTAAGGATAAATCATTTAATTGCTGCACTTCGATAGCGTCATGAGCTTCACTATCATTGAGCAATAAAGCAAATTCTTTTTGCGCTAAATTAAAATCACCAGCATGTAAAACTAAGCGAATGTAACGATAACGACTTGGGCTATGCTCGATATTTTGTTCATACAATTGCATCGCCTCAGATGGACGGCCCTGAATTTGAGTAACCTCTGCAATACGATGTTTTATTTCTCGTAAATCAGATTCTTGTAAATTCTGTTTTAAGACTTCTGTATAAGCTAAGATAGCATTTTCAAACTGACCAAGACTATCATAGCACAACGCTAAACCCTGCCAGGCACGTTCTTGCTCTGAATCCTTGGATAAAATGGCGTAATAGATATGCGCTGCTTCCTCATTATAACCATAACACAACAACAAGTCAGCTACACGTACTAGTTTGGCCAGGTCATTAGACTTTTTATATTCTTTTAAAGCATGTTGATATAATTGTGCAAGGGTATCACGCGCGCCCTTGTCGACTATGTGATCAAAAGAAATCTTCGGCAATTCTATTTTTTCATCCACGTCTTTGTAGGTAAATAAAGCCGCTGCCTCTACCATTAAAATTACCGCTAAAATGAAGCTTAGGACTTTCATGGCTCTTGTATCCACGCTGAAATACGACTCATATGTCGAAACGGTGGGTGAATACGTAGAGCGCCTGCAAGAATGTCATTCTTACCATCGTTGTTCAGGTCACCAATAGCACAGGTAATGAGTTGTATCGGGATTGAGTCAATTTGCGTAGGTTTAAACTGTTGCGCGCCATCATTAATTAAGGCAACAATGCTCGCTGCATTTGGATTGGAATAATCATTGCTCATACTCACCAACACTACATCGATATCACCATCTTGGTCTAAATCTCCTGCATCTACTGCATAGGTTCCCGGTAAATCACCAATTCGTTGGGTTTCGAATTTTAAGGATCCTTTATTCTCTATCCAATAACAGCCGTGAAATTGTAAGGGAAAATGAATGGATCGCTCTAAATTGTCGCCAGCAGGTAGTAATAAATCTACATCACCATCTTGATCCACATCACTTGCAACCAATCCACCACAACCAAGTTCATAATTCGCATTATGGTAAACGAGATGGTTTTTAAATTGGCCCCTACCATCGTTTTCTAAAATCCACACTTCTTCTTCATCTTGCGAAAGCACGGTGGCAATATCCAAGTCACCATCACCATCAAAATCCGCGACCGGCGTATGTATGGAACCACAGCCAATAAGTAGGTTGTGACGTTTAAATGTTAATGGTTTTACTTGTTCAAGTAGAAATACTGAGCCTTCAAAGTGACCGAACTCGGCAACCACCAGATCCTGATCGCCATCACCATCAAAATCACCAGCCTGTATATCAGCAATGCGCCGCACATGATTAGCAATAACATGCTTCTTATAGCCTGCTTCAGTTTTTTCGAAAAATAGCACTTGGCCAACGCGTTCATTATTAGGAAATAAATCACCAAGATTTGCAACTAAGAGATCTTCTTTCCCATCACGATTGATATCGGCAAAGGTACAATGCGCGGGCATACGCAAATCATTTACCAGCGTTACTTCTTTATATGAGCCATCAGCCTGCATTGGATAAGCGAACACCGCATTTTGTTGAAGGTCACAGACAATCGCTTCCGTTTGCCCATTTTTATCGTAATCGTGGATCTGCACATTTGCGATAAGCGGTAACTGTTTTACTTCGGTCCACAAAGGAATGCGCTTATAACGTATATCTCCAGCGGGGTACGACTTCCCAGAGACAGTCGGCTGTGCATCTGAGAGCCACTGTGGGGTATCTGACTTTTCTTCCATGACGAAAAACGGCAACGAAATAATCGTTGCCGTTAGTACTATACACAAAACACCGAGCGTTGCGCTTTGAGCTGACATGCTCCTGTTTTAATCAGTTAATATAAAACGAAAGCCCACATCGTCATATGCTTTGCTGCCATCGCGACCAACGCGTGATGAACTGCGGCAGTATTGGGCGCCATTGCGCCATGAACCACCACGAGTCATTTGAAACTTACCCGTCTTATGAGCGCTATGATCACTTAAACCGTCCCAAGTGGTATCGACCCATTCAGAAACATTGCCATGGGTATTATAGAGACCGAATGGATTACGCAGTTGATCTTCTGGCAAGATAGCAGTTATCGCACTGTTTAACGTCGCATTAATATTAATGTTTTCAAGAAATTGCGCGTGATAACTATACGGTGTAATTTTTGTAACCGTTACAGCTTTAGTTTTGGTTACTTCAACCGGATTCCCGTTTACGTCAAATTCAGTTTCGGTATACGTAACTGTGTAATTTTTATTCCCTGAATACCACGGATTTACATCGGTGGGCTTATGTTTTAAATGGGTCGCACAAGCTTGCTTGAAGGCCACCACGTAATCTTCAACCGTCATCTCTTCAGCGGGATTATCAGATAAATCAGAGCGACGAGCAAAATCTTCATTACTCTGTGTTCCACGTTCCATGTCCGGGAAAGTGGAACCAATATATTTACCATCACGACGATACGCGGCTGGCGTATAGAGCGTACGAATTGGATGTACATTACCTAATGAATCATAGGTGTAGCGACCGTCTTCCATTTCGACGCCAGATGAATTACATCGCACATTCACACGCACCATCTCAACATATTCGAGTCGACCAGCAGCAGCTATATCACCTGGCACCGTATCGGCTGGTTGACGTTTGCCACGGAAAATACTATGCGAACGGTCAATTTCTGTATTAGCAACCGTAATCGAAGTCGACAAAACGTAGGTATCAGTACCTAGGTAACGATAATACACACCAGCACCAACTGGTGTATAGGGTGCCGGAATATAATCAGTGCCACTCATAGTATAGGTCATTAAAATTGGCGTATGTGATCCGTATTCATTCGGTACCCAATGGGCTTGATAGCGCTCATCAAAATTCGCAACGACGGGAACCGCCTCTAAATCACCAGACATCGATACATTACCTGCGAGGTCCATACGCACACTATGATCACAGTTAGCTGTTCCATCTAACGATACATTAGTAATATTAATATGGGTGTTGCCTTCTGAAAACCATTCGCGGTGTAGATTACCGTCGCCACCAAGTGCATCTTTAATATTGGCATCGATATGCGCGCTATCAAAAGGGAACATAAAGTCAGTTTTGGCAACGGTTAAATTTTCCATGCGAAATTGAACACCACTTAATATCGGACCACACCAAAAAGCCGATTCAGTTCCTCCACGACAGATAAACTCCCATTCCTTTTCAGTCGGTAAGCGAATAGAAACCGTCGCTGAACCTGATTGCGAACGCACTTGATTGGTTAAATCATTCTCACAGAAATTTTTACAGTCATCAAATGTTTGACTTTCTACTGCTCTAAATTCCTTATGTAAATCAAATGCCGTACGAAAGGTCGCGGTAACTGCAGTCGTCCAGTTTCCAATTTCAGTAAGATCAATTGGATAATCACTGTGGTTCACTGAATCAGTGAAGGTACCTAAATCGATTGGGAAAGCTGCGGTGTCACGTTCATGTAAATCACTACGATCTGCAATATTTACATTGCGCTCGGATCGATTCCATTTTGCGAGCTTCACCTCGAATCCGGGTGTACTGATTTTATTCATTTCTTCCCAAACTTGCTGGGTACATTCCAACGAAGAAACCCAAAATGGTTGTCCACCGTTAATCTCTGTATGTGGAACCCAATGACGAAATTTTTCCGATGCCACTGGTCCAATATTCGCGGTGTTAATGCCCATTTCCTGAATACGTGCACCTTCTTCACCAGGGCGGGCACCCATGTAGTAACCATTATTCGGTGCATCACCGGGAACGATGAAACGCATTTCGATAGTCGCTAATGGATTACCGCTGCCATCCTCTATATCCAAGTTGGCCCAATATCCCCAAGAATCAGTGCCATAATCAAGACCCGTATGGTCGTCTTGATTGGTACCCTGGGCACCACCATTGGTATCACTACACCAGTGTGGCGGCCACTGTGTTGGCGCTGTTGCTGCACTGAGCAGTGCGAAGGTCATGGTTAAAATCGATATAATGAAAAAGCGCATGGCTTTCTCCTTTAGTGTTGCGATAATTCGTTATAAGTCCGTCGTCTGTAATTCGAACTCTTGCTGTGATGCAATGTGTGAGTCTTCAAAATCACCGTCGTTATTAGGATCTATATTATAGACAAAGGTACGATTAGTTGCTGCCATAACTTTGCGTTTAGGGATATTTAAAACTTCAGTGCGCATAAACACTTGGAATTTTTTACTCTTACCGATGAATAAACGGCCAGTATAAGAAAATGGTCTCACCGGACTGCTGCCGTCAGACACCCAATTACCGTTTAGTAAGAAATTATTCACTGATAAAAACTCGGTCTTTTCGGCGCCAGAGAGCGCGATCCAAGAACCACCACGTTTACGCTCTATATCTCCGTTTTGATAAAAGCGTATCCATGTACCTTGTTTCATCCAATCGCCGTTGGCTGGAAAAGCCTCAGGGCCAAGACCATTCCACCACCATGACCAAACACGGGCGTTTGTCGCCGTGTTATACCAACCTGTTACCGTGCTTTCGGCATAACCATCACCATTAAAGTCAACAGCAATATCTCTCAGATTATCAGAAGCCGGATTATAATGTGGATTTGCTTTGCCGTATAAACTAATCAAACAATCATTCAGTACAAATTCCATGGCTCGGGTATTAGCTTGTAGACTTAATTTACAGCGCTTGGCAGGACGATCCTTCCAATCCCATCTCATGTTCAATCCAACCAATGCTTCTCCGCCACCCAATAAACTAAGAGCCGAATTATCATAGCGATTCCACGATTGCGCCGGTGTCGCTCCTGAATGCGGACTGATATAACCCTCACCAAGTATGCGACAGGTCTCCATAATAATTTGATTCATCATCGTGTCTGGATCATCGGTCGCAGGATCTATCCACGATGGCTCATGACCGCCACTGTAATTAGCCCCCGTTTCAGGATTTTGCATCACAAAAAAGTATTCCTCGCTATTTCTCTGATGATTGGTGTAGAGATTACGCGGGCTTTCCCATGCAGAAATAATACGACGACGTGTTAAATCAAAGGCTTGAAAAACATCAGCCCAATAGCTATGCGCATAAGCTGGATAATACATCCACGTACCATTTTTATATGCCGCCACACCCTTATCATCGACACTCAGACCACCACCAAAAAATGGCTGTTTATTCGCCAAATAACCATTGTCATAATCAGGCCAGGTTGTTCCGGCGAGTACGCTTTTATTAATATCACCGATTAAATGGATATCTTTACCGTCTTCAAAACCGAGTGGAAATGGTTCTGGATAACCGGGACCAAATAAATCTGCATTTGCACCAGCTCCACTACTCCACCAGCTACTCTTGCTCGCGTGATCAGCCAAATAAGGGACACCTGAACTCGCATGTTTAATATGTGATGATAGGCCACCATAAATAGATGCTAAGGCCCGATAATTACAGGTAAGCATATTAACCCGCCATGGCACCGTGCATTCATCTGTCCCACCAAGCGGCGTGCCCAACATGCTAGCACCGTAGGGTGTAAATTGAAAATGCGGATGATAATAGGCGCCATTCATACCGGTCCCGCCATGATGACGGCCGATGCTGTGCCAGGTTGTTATACGATTGGAACCTTTCATATGCGGTGTTTTGGTATCCAATCCATTAGTATTTTCGACCCAAGTGCGTGGATCCATACGAAATGCCGATTCGCGGCGTAGGCGTAAATCATCAAGCAGGTTAACCATGCGTCGATGGCTCGCATCGCCATCCCAATCCATCGGCAAACCGTCAGCCCAAATGCTGAGCTCTTCATAATCAAATTGGTCTTTGGTATCACTAAAATCGCCATCATCCGAACGCATCTGTCTGCCATCTAAATTCGATATCATCGCCGTCATACTTTTAATGCTGCGACCAAAGTGACGCAGATAGCTTTGATAACGATTATAATCATCCGGTGAGGCTGAATTATATAAAATAGGCGCACCTGGATAATTATTATTAACAGTTAATTGTGCATCGCAGTCCATGGTTTTATGGCTATAGCGCAGCACATAGCGCGCGCGTTTACGCAGTAGTGCTTTTTGTGCCTCAGGTAAACTAGGATCAATTTCAATGGGTTGGAAAAAATCGTCGTAAAATTCGATGTTATGCCAACGTGAAATTTCTGATGACATCCCATAGTATTCATTACGGCTATCACCAGAACTACGATTCATCATATCGGCTAAATTGACACTATTACCAATATTTACCATATTATTGGTATCGCGATAACCGGAACCCAATGGCGTTCCGTCTTCGGTCCACGGATCACCATCCGGATCACCGATGGCAAGGCTATCGACATACCATCTTGATCCGCTTGAACCACTTGCTTTTGAATACTTCGAAGAGGTGTCGCGGTAATCTTCTAATAATAATTTTATGTGTTTTGCCGTGGCATGCTCCATGCCAATCTCTGCACGGGTACGCGCTGCTAATAAAACCGCAGTTCCGCGTTGGCGCGACATGGTGGTCATAAAGGCAGTCGCAACCGTTACCATTAAGACAATCATGGAGATAACTAATAAAAGCGAACTTGCTAATCGTGTTGAAGATTGGTTCATCATTGTATCACCTATAGCCCCAACTTAATTGCATAATTAACAACAACACTCGATGCGCTCAAACCTTGCGCATGCTTTTTAAATGAATCAATTTGTTCCTGACGAGTTGCCAGTCCTTCTGCTGCAACCATATCTCTCACCGCTTGTACTAAGTACTCCGTGTCATCACCGTCATTATCGTAGTCGCCTTCATCGATTTCATTACGGTCAATCGAATGCAGTAAAAAGGTAATGCGTAATACAACTGGTCGTTTTTCTATACCAACACCACTGGCGTCGTCTGCTATTCCATTGATATCTATTGTTGTCGCACCGTCATTAATCGTGTCATCATCATCGCCAGCATCAATTTCTGTACCATTGCGTTTAAAGAATTTTATTTCCATAAATTCTACACCAGTAAACAAAGCCTGTGTACGGTCTGGATAATAGTAATTACCATTACCATCATTATCATCGCAACCTTCGAGGTTTAATCGATCTTTATTAAAGGTCTTGCCATCAGCATTCATCACGGCAAAAGCTTGATTAGAAAGCTGCTCATCATTACCAACCAAATAGGTCGTATACCAATGATTAAAATCATTATCCACTCGCCATTTACTGGTTAATTCATCAAAGTGCACACAATTATTACCATTAAAATCAGTAGCAGCCACTTTCTTATAAACATGAATTTGATCACCAGGTTGTGCGTTAACCGAACCATCGCTGTTAACTGTTCTAAAATTGCCATTGCCATAAAAATATAAAAACTGTTTTTGCGGTGTCGGTGTAATGCCGTTGCGATGCATACCGTAATAGGCTGTACCAGATGTGGCAAAATTCACATTTTTAATATATTGCTTCGTATTATCAGTGTAACGTCGATCACCGGTCCAACCATTAAAGGTAAAATGTGGACGTGAAATGGCGCGCTTAATATCACCATCACCCCACTGCCATTTGACCCACGACACATCACCGCGTTGTGCTTCTTCTTGGCCAAGACCAGTTAAACTTCCTACAATATCGTTCCCACCAAAACCAGCATCATTTTGATTGGTAGTTTGGCGCATAAATGTAAATGAGCGCAAAGCACTGTCGGTATCGATATGGATGGCAACGGTCTGTTGCAAGGCGCGCATATCTTCCTCCATCAAACGAATAATACTGTCTGAACGCTCGTGTAATTCGATAATTCGCTGAGCATACTGACCGCCTTCATTTAAACGTTGAAAGGCAAATGCAGCCACGCCCATCAGCATCGTAAACAAAGTCGACGCGACTAAAATTTCAATTATCGTAAACGCTGCTCGAGATTGCATCATGGATTATAATCCGAGTGAATAATTTGCGAACAATTGATCGTTTGTACCAAGCGACCGGTTAAATCGGTTCCGCCGTAATACACTTTTACTTCAACATCGACATAGGTACCTGCTGTTGCTAGGCCCGTTGCGAATGGATCTTCAGTATAGGTGCGCACAATATAATAATCATTGACATAACCACTGGCCGGCGTGTCAGAGTTATCAAAACCTGCCGATACATCAAATTCATCGGTTAAGACACCGGCGTCATAAATAGCAGCTCGAGCTGAATGCAAACTGGTTAAATCAATACGAATTTCCTCAGCCCAACGTAGTGAGGTTAAATACACAATTAAAATAGCCGTTAAACCAAAGCTCAAAATAGCAATCGACATAGCTACTTCGATCAGGGTAAAACCCTCGCTCGTACGCCCGAGTCGATTAATAGCCATTGGGGAACGGATCCTTTTGGAGCAAGTCATCAGCTTCGATCTGACATTGTGGATGCGACATATCGCGTATCTCAGAGAAGCCGGTCGCTCGCCACACAAATATGCGCTTATATGGCGTTATCGATTCTAATGCATCTTCAACACTTTTGAATTTGGTAAAATCAAAGGCACCTGTCGTGCTATTAATTTCTGAATATAATTGTTCGTGATCTTCAATATCGCGACAGATGGTTACATAAAAGCCACCTGTGTAATCAACTTTATTGCCGATGCCCATGTCACGTCGACCGAAATTAGCGCTTGAACCACGGTCGCTGTGACGACCACTATACCATTTAATCGCATCGAAATAGGTATCGCGACCATCACCAACAACAGTGCGCGCTGTACCCTTAGCATCATAGAGAATCATAAAATCACCCCAATAGGCATTAATTAATGGGCGTGGTACTTTACGCGTTGGGGTAGACGCTAAGTAATAGGTATCAGGGCCAATGAATCCTTGAACAAATCCGCGATAAATATTGCAGGATCTATCCTCGCTACCATCAGTAACAAATTCCATATCAGGTGCGGTTGCATTGGGATGAATGCGACCCCACACTTCGGTTGGATTTATAAGCGTATCGTAGGGTGCATAATAAGTCGGTAATTGATCCTCACCCTGATAATCCAAACCGGTACTTGGGAATTGAAAGGTGGTGTCTATATCTGGATCCCAAGCTCCCCACGGATGTAAGGTATTCGTCGTATCATCATAATAACCAAACCATGGTCGTGGATACGTCGCATGTGAGTAACCTGAATATAATTTATCCTCATCACCAAGGGCTAAAAAACGCACGCCAGGCAATAAATAATGACGCGGCCCAACTTGCACACTCTTCATGCATTCAATGTAATCAGACAAGCTATAAAAAGATAAAAGGTTGCCATTTTGGCCATCGTTAGCGACGGGTATCTTGGTTAAACTTCTACTCCAACCCGCTGTTGTTCCAACGTTGGAGAAGTCTGGTCCGATGATGCAATACCAATGACGTCCTGGAAATGTTTCATCATCAACTTCAGAAAAGTTTTTTAAGACACTTCCATCACCGGCATTTTCGACATGAAAGGCAACCGCATGCATACGACCTGTTTTGATCGCCAAACTGCGCGCCCGATCCATTACCGATTTTAATTCAAGGGCACTTTTACTCAGCGCATCTTCCGCAGAGTCTTCGAACAAGAACACTATCATTGTCGATAGCAATCCAATCAAGGACACCACGACGAGCATTTCGATAAGCGTAAATGCTTTTTTCAACATTTACTGGTCCTCGAGTTTATTCTCAATGTTATCTTCGTTGACTGGTTGGGTGCGACGACAGTCAAACAAACCGTCTTCACCAGCACTCGCTATATAAACACCACGGCCGTTAGACGGGCGCGCATTATACAACATATTATCCCAATCATCTGAATCGATGGCACCACTTTCATCCCAGTCACCTTTTTTATTCACAGTCGGCTCGACGATCCAATCTTTATCGTTTGCCACACCATCTTGATTACGGTCGTCTACTTCAATTCGCCCACCTGGGTTTGCACCGATGGCCAAGGCATTGCAGCCCCATCTCCAAGGTTTTACATATTTCACACCACGTGTTGAATGGGCTATGTAAATCAGTGGATTACCCCATAAATCCTTGACGGTATCATCTTCAAGAAAATCTTTGCCGATATCATTTACTTCAAGTATCGGCATGGTTTGATACTTGCGCATACCGATGTCACGCGCAATAGCACCGCGCATTAGTAAGATTTTGCGTTTCACCGTACCGCGCTTGGTAAAATGGCCATCATAAGGATCAGGGACATCACCGCTTGCCCCATTCGCTAAGGCAGTGGCATTTGTAACGGTACCCCAAGAGCCAGCGTGCGTTCCTTTATAATCATCTGCCTCAGCATCAGAAACAACGTCAAGTGCTTCTTCTTTTTTTGCAATGCGCTGCCAACCACTGAGTGTTGGATATTTATTTTTTAAATAACTTTCACTTTGATAGGGATCCGCCTTAATATCTTCAGTCAATGCATTGGCTTCTGCAGCTGTTCGATCAGCATCAGTCATCTCGGTGCTAAAACGCCACCATAATTGCTGATTCTCCCAAGTTCCAGTATTTGAGCTTGGATACCAAGAACCACTTAAGGGATCGGTACGATCACCCGTTGGCAGAGCGATATCGCCCGTTAAATTTTCAAATTGTTCTGAGGCTGCGACTAAACGTGAAATTAATAAATCGGTTTCCAATTCATTATTTTTATCATCAGCACTACCAATCATCGCAAACAACATCGTTCCCAATAATGCCATGATCGCCATGACCACGAGTAATTCTACTAAAGTAAATGCCTGTTGTTGTCGGCGCATAATTAATCCTTTGGATAAATCCATGATTCATCGCCAGCGCCCGCATCAGCGCCTTCGGAATAAATATAAGGGTAACCAGCTATGTCTCCGGTATTCCAATCAGATTCTAATGGTGCTACGTCAGCAAATTTTGGTTTATTCAAATCTTGCGGTTTAGTGTCGTCATAGCTTGCTAAATTTTTGCTGTTAGCGGCATTACCTAACACATAATGAATAGGATTCCCCCAGCCATCAATTAAAATATTATCATCGTTCAGCATATTGGCTGCATCGAAGGAAAATTTTTGTGATTCGACTAGGCGATTAACCAAACCCGGATTTTTATCACTACGGTCATAACGAAAAACACCGATGTAGTAACCGGCGTCGGATTTATTGGTGCTTTCTTGATTATCCGGTAACGGGTATCCCTTGGATTCGAGCTTTTGAATATTCAGGGCGATGAGCAAGCCACCAACTAGGTCGGTAGCAGCCATCTTGTCGTATGACTCTTGTGAACCCATGACCGCCGGCACCAACAGTGATGCCAAGAGGAGAATGATGGCTACTACCACCAGCATTTCGATCAAGGTAAAGCCACGGCGCAGTAGATTCATACCCCACTCCAAGTCCAGATAGCCAGAACCAACAATAAGACTGCAGCGCAGCGTAAACTCGTTGATTGCATGTAAGTAAAGTCTACAGAACGACTAAAGGCACGTTTGATGAGTTGAAGCGTTGGGCTGCGTCCGGGCAGACTCAGGACCAAAGCCAGTCCCGATCCCAAGACACACATACAAGTCACTATCATGAGCGTACTTATGGAACTACCATCTGAATTATAATGGATTCCAATTGTCGTCAGAGCCATACCGCATAATAGCGCCATCACAGCTATAAAGCCAGTATTGATACGCACATGCCGGGATGGTGTCCACTCCGGTATCGCACTCATGATGTGTTCAATTTGGGGTTCTGGATCGACCAAAGGCAGGTCGAGTAGGTCGTTATCGAGTGATGTTAAAAAGTGATAGATGCGTTGTGCTTCTTGGTCTTGTTCAATCAGCTTTTGCACCGCGCTCGATTCTTCAGGGCTACATTCGCCATCACAATATCGTTGAATAATTTGTTCAATTTGATCCATATGCACATCCGCAATAGAGACGCATAAATTGCAAAATCCGGACGCCCGGACAGTAAATACATGTATGTTTTATTTACTGTTACTCGTGTTTTAATAATAATTTAGACACAGAGGTCTGATGTTTATTGATGCAATTAATTTAATTATTCGGATCCATTAATTCGCCGGTAAAAGGATCGATTAATCCATCTTCTTCCGCTTGCTGGCGCATTTTTACGCGCAGTGATTGGCTTTTTATTTTTGCATATTTAATTAATGGGTTTTCTGCTAATTCATAATAGTAACTCATATTTTTAGCAACGCGCACATCCAATATTTTCCAATATTCACCTGATTCACCCGAAATACCAGTAAAACCAACCAATAAACCCGAATAATGCGGCAATGTTTCTATGTCATATGCCGCGCCAGAGTCAAATAATCGGCTACCACTGACACCATTAAATTCGGTTATTAATAATTCAATCGGCATATCTCCGCCAAATATTTTTTCATTATTTTCCTGGGGTAGACCAGGCAGTAATAACATACTAGTCACATAGACCACCGATTGCGGAATTCCTTGATTAAGCATTAAACTCGGCAATTCATTCATTGCATAATATTTAACATCCTCTTTTTTAAGTAATCCATAAAACTCTGCTATATTAGTTTTATTTGGAAAGTCTTTCCATAATTTATCGATGCGCTCTTTATCACCTGGATTAATCCAGATTGGCAACAGATCATAGACTTGCATTTTCTCGATAGTCTTGGCCATAAAGGCAACCACCTCTGGCCATTCATAACTAACAACACTCGCACACGTCGCCCTATTCACGTTCAAGACAATCGGTACCGGCTCGTTAAACTGACGTTTAGTTCGCCACAAGCGCTTACCATAGCCATCCATGCGTAGCGGATGTTTTAAATATTCATCTTCGATAGGTTGGGAGAAGTCCGATAGGGCTTGTTCTTGAGGAGATTGGCTACCCATGAGGAAATACACACAAACAAAAAAGCCTACAATACCTAATAGGATATAACCCATTGAACGTTTGACTTTTTGTTCGGTTTCGGCTGCACCGCTTAAGGTGACAACATGACTATCAGTTACACGCTTGGCTTTCGCCTTCGAAGGTTTTCGTAGGTCTTTCTTTTCTATGCGTTCAGAAGCAACTTTTTCTTCAACTTGCAAGGCCTGCTGCGCTGCTTCTTGAAGAGATGAGCGCATGTTTTGAATACGTTCGGTTTTTCGTCGTATCGCTCGGGTCTGTGGTCGCGTTTTTGCGGCTGCTGTTTGTTTTTGCGGAACGGCCCCTACCTGTTTGCCTGCATCCGGTTTTTTAGTTTCAAGTGCACCTTTTTGTTTTTCGAGTGCGGGATCGGATTTTTTACCGTCCTCACCAATTTTAATAGCAATACCGGTATGTTGTAACTGAAATACGTTTTTACACGAGCTACAACGCACCTTACGCCCTACCAGAGTTGGCAGCGCACGGTACGTAGCCTCACAATGTGGACACGCAAAGGTCTGTGCCATTGCCTGGACTATTGCAAGACACTAAGAGTGCTGCAAGCCCGGAACTGTTTTAGGTCTACAGCGTATTGCTCCCTTGGTAGCTAGACCTGCACAGACGGCAAATTCACACTTTTAAAATCATCCAAAATTAAGGACTGCGGCACACACCTTTGGAACACAAACTTGTATCTTTATGTAAATACAGCACGGCTACGAGCAAACGCACTAAGTCAGTATATGATAGATGTTTAGCCCTCATTTATAGTCACTCAATCAATTGCCACTTTCAATAACGTACCATAAGCACTGAGCCTACTGGTCTCGATCAATCACTCAGGTTGTTAAGCGCAGTGCTGAGCATTTTTAGCCTACTCAGATTGTGTCATACATTGAAGTTTTTTTAATTTTGCAGACGGACAATGTGTCAAAATAAATAAGCATTGGATGCATAATCAACGATCGATTCATGAACTCCTACGACAAATAGGTGAATGGCGCTTGAACCCCCTCAAGGACATACGTAACCTAAATAAAATCAGCTGATTATGACAATTTCTATTAAGTCTGCTACTGAATCTGATCCGGATAGTTTTCGTAAAAATTACGAGAAAGCGCTGGCCCAAACCATCACCGATGATGAGTTCAATGCTAAGACTATTGGCGACTTAACGCGAACCCTCGCTGAAGACGACGACAACAGTCCAATCGTCGATAAACAATTAAAAGATTTATTATTAGAAACACTAGACGACCATACGCTTGGTGAAAAGTTTTTAGATTTTTATCCAAGCACCTTAGACTCTTTTGAACGCGAAAGTGAAACAAAAGAAGAAGATTGGGACAATGAAATTGAGTCCGACATCTTCGAAAAAATGATTCCGATTAGCGAAAAGGAAGCCGCAGAACGTTTAGATGAAAGTGGTGTTCCCGGTCGCTATGAAATTATTAAATTACTTGGCACTGGTGCTACTGGGCAAGTATTTGCTGTCAAAGATAATAATTTAGATCGGCGCATTGCTGTTAAATTCATGCATCCAAAAGATGTGATGAATCCAAGAAAAAATGAACGCTTTTTAGACGAAGCTGCCGTAACTGCGAAGCTCGATCACCCCAATATTTTACCGGTACATAATCTCGATTACACAGATGGTGCGGTCCCTTTTTTCAGCATGCGCCTGGCCGACGGACTACCACTTGAAGATATCATTCCGAAAAAGAATTATTTTAAAGGCAATAACATAGATATATTATTAAAGAAAATAAATATTATCTATAAAGTTTGCGAGGCCATGGCTTACGCCCATGATAAAAAAATAGCCCATAATGATATCAAACCCGGCAATATTATGATCGGTGAATACGGTGATGTACTGTTGCTTGACTGGGGTACCAGCACCACCGAAGCACAACGCAATAAAGAAAATGCCAAAATTTTAGGCACGCCGATGTATATGTCGCCAGAACAGGCGCGTAAAGAAGTCAGCGATGAAATCAGTGATATTTACTGCATTGGCTCAACATTTTTACATCTGGTCACTGGGCGCTTTCCGCTGTATTCGGATGACGCCGAAACATTTTGGAATTTAAAATGCGATGGCTTTTATCAAAAATTAAATGCCGAAGAGCGTCAAAGAATACCACCGCGTTTAGCCGCAATCATTGAACACTGCATTGAACCCGATCGTGAAAAACGTTACCAATCCATTAATGATTTATTAGCAGATCTTAATGCCTTCCAAAAAGGTGAGCCAGTAAGCGTCTATCAAGACCCGATTGCAGATCAATTGAAGCGCATTTATCGTAAAAATAAAAAAACCATCATGGTTATTATTTTATGCGCAATTATGGTTGGTGTTTTCGGATATATGATTTACCTAGAAAAATTAAAAGAACTCAGCGAATGGAAACCTATCTATAACGAGAACTTTGATAATTATTCAACGAATAAATTGGCTAGTGAATGGAAGCTTATTTATATACCTGGGTGGAATTATAATAATTTAACCGAGCTGGATTTAAAAGATGAAAAAGTATTTAGAATTGAAGACGGAAAGCTACAAGGCATAAGTGGCAATTTTACTGGCGCAGTTAACCTCCGCTCCACAACGCGGTCGGCCGGCAACCTTAAAGTTAGTTGGGAAATCACACCATCAAATACGGCACATGACATGAATATGTTCATTGGCGGCAACGACCGTTTCAATGCCTACCTATTTCATATTGGTGGTTTTGGGCGCATTGATCAAGTACGCCTGACCAAATACCGATCGGTGCAATCACTCGATATTTACACATTCGAAGAAGCCCTGAAGCCGTTCACTACTTATAAATTCACCGCGCAAAAAATAGGACCGAAAGTACAATTATTTATCGACGACAAATTAATCATCGATTATACCGACCCTATTCCTTATGTTGGTCCACAGCACGAAACATTTGGTTTTGAAATGACACAAAATCATCCACATGCTCTAGATAATATTCGGGTTTGGGACCAACCACTTCCACAAAAAATCAGTCCAATTATAATTGGCGATGATTACTTTAGCCACGGCCATTTTCAACTATCTCTCAATACTTACGATGATATCCGGACGACCTATACCAATTCTGACATGGCCCCTATCGCATTATTTAGATCAGCACAGTGTTTGATTGAACTTGAAAAACCAATAGATGCGCGCATACGACTCAAACAATTTATGAGTCAATATCCCGATCATGAATATGTTATTCATGCCCTAATTAATTTATGCGGGCTCTATCTCAATGTTGATGACTGGGATAGCTTGCACAGCGCACTCACAAAATACTCAGAACAGTTTAAAAACCGATCCGAACTACGTTGGTTGCACAACGCCATTAGCGATGCCATTCAGAAAAAACATGGTATTAGCAGAGACATGAGAGAAGTAGATGATGTTATTACGCCCGTGAAGTCTGCACATAAAGAAATGGATTTATACAATAACCTCATCGGTCAAATAACCGAAAAAGAAAATATGAATTTTTATCGCAATTTGATTGGTGTATTAAAAGCACGTGGTCATCTTGATGAAATTCTCGCGTTATATGGTGAATCCAAAACGACTGTCGGTATTCTCATCCGCATGGGTAATTTAGACAAAGCAACGGCCATTAGCCCAACCGGGCAAAGTGTTATTCGCGCACATATTATAAACGGTAATTGGAGTTACGTTAAACCATTGCTTTACCGGCCTGATATAAATTGGAATAATATTATCAATAGTAAAGAAATCGCTGAATTAGTTGCTCCACATGCTGATAAACCACATTATTGTCATGAATTATTAAATAAACCTGAACCAAAATCGCCCGAGGAAATACTTGCCGAGGAGCCACATAACTTCGAGGCTCTGGTTCAGCTTGGATACTTTGAAAAAGCTAAAGAATCTTACGAGAAAAAGCTCACTTCCTATACGCCCTCCTGGAAATATGCCCAATTACTATCAGTGATGGGCAAGGAAGATGAAGTCATTAATAGCACTAACCAAGACCATTCCGGCGTGACCAAAACCAAGGCATACGCCACCAAAGCGTTACGCTTGTGGATGAAGGGTGATCGAGAAATGGCACTCGAAATCTTTAAACAAGCACAGGTTTATCAAGGCAAAGAACTCAGTGATTATATTGGATTCCGCATAGCGCCGATCATCTTACGTTGGCATGTAGGCATGATAGACGACAAAGGTTTGCGCAAAGAATTAGAAATGCTCGGCGATAACTATGGCGAAACCCTTAAACTTACTATAAAGTATATGCTCGGCGACCTTAGCGAAAGCGAGTTCATTAATGCTCCTGCCGTTAAAAATAACAACTTGGCCGATGCAAAAATTGTCACTGAGCCCGAATTACAATTGCGTAGCTTAAATGCACTTATTGCTCGTGATTATAAAAAGGCGCTAGCCTTATTCATCGAGCAAGAATATACCTACGACATGGACCGCCAATTACTTCGTCAGTATTTCATAGATGAACTCTCCAAGCGAGTGAAAAATGACTGACGAACATAAACCAATAGAGGATACAAAAAAATTGCGCCGAGTTTTGGCGCAAACTATTCCCGACGAGACGATGAAAATAGCCAATGCTGAAGAACTCATCAAAACCGTTGAAGAATTTGAAGAACATGGGAAAAAACAACATCAAATAGTAACTAAAATTTTATTGGACACACTTGAAGATGCCGCGATGGAACATCAGCATCTCGATTTTAACGTTATCGCTTTTCAAGAAACCACCAAAGATGCGCGTGATTCAAGCATTTTATTAGGCAGCGATGAAATAAGCGAACGTCTGAATGACGAAACCGTACCAGGTCGTTACGACATTGAAGGCTTACTGGGTACCGGCGCCACCGGACAGGTTTTCGCTGTACATGATAATAATTTTGATCGTGACATCGCGGTTAAATTTATGCACCCCGAGGATGCACATAATCAGAAAAAATTATTACGCTTTATTGATGAGGCTTCGGTTACCGCAAAATTAGCACACCCAAATATATTACCGGTTCATGATCTTGATTACACCGATGGTGCACTGATTTATTTCACCATGGGCCTTGCTGACGGTAAATCCTTGCACGATGTCATTGATGACATTGAAGAACAAAAAGATGGTGCCGATGAGAAATGGAGCATGGATGAACGCGTGCGCATTTTATTGCAAGCGTGTAACGCTATCGCCTACGCTCACTCACAAGGCATCGTCCACAATGATGTCAAACCGAGTAATATTATGGTTGGTGAATATGGCCAGGTATTAGTTGTTGACTGGGGCACTGCTACCACTGCTGAAATGCGTGCCGATTCCATGAAACGCATGCTTGGCACACCTATTTACATGTCACCAGAACAAGCCAATCGCGACAATCCCAATGAATTAAGTGATATCTACTGCTTGGGCAGCACGCTCTATCATTTACTAACACTGCGCTTTCCTTGTTGGAACGATAGTATTGAACAATTTTGGAATGATAAACGCGAAGGTAAGTTTCAGAAAGCAAGCGAAGAAGAACGCAAACGTATTCCGCAAGCACTGCTGGATATTGCTGAAAAAGCTATGGAGCCAAAACCAGAAAACAGATACGCAACGGTCGATGCAATGATTGTCGATTTAGAAAATTATCTCCAAGGCCAAGCCGTTTCTGCGCACCACGACACCATCTGGGATTTAATTAAACGACTCTATAAAAAAGATCCGCGTGTTATATGGGCGGGCATTGCCGGATTACTGATCATCCTAAGCGCGGCTGGCTGGCTCTATTATGAAAAAACACTCAGCCAAAGCCGTTGGATCGTTAATGAAACGATGACATTCAATAACAGCAACATGGCCGACATAACATCGAAGTGGGATTTGAATGTTTTGCCAGGATGGGATGATCAAAATATTAAACCAATCCTCGAAAATCATGATCAATATCTAGAAATAAATGATAAGATCAATTTGATCCATGATATGGTCTCCATAGGACCGGTTAACCTCACGTTTAAAAAGCGCATACCCGGATTCATGCGTATAAAATGGGAATACACCGCTCATCATGATAAAGCTAATTTAAATTGCTACATTGGTGGTCCCAATCGATTTGATTCTTACATGTTTCACGTAGGCGCTTATGGCAAACGGGACACAGTGCGACTGACCAAAGGATGGAGCACTTTGGCAACGGGTGACATCGGTCATGCCGTAGAAAACGGGCGTACTTATGTCATTGAAATGCAAAAAACTGACAAGGAAGTCTCTCTAAAAATTGATGGTAAACTGATTATTTCCTACGTCGATCCCGACATGCTCGTTGGTGATATTCATCAAAAATTCGGCTTCGACTTAATTCATCCAGGGACTGAAGTAGATAATGTCACGGTCGAGCACAAACCGCTAGCTCAAAAGATTAGCCCCATCACTGTTGCTCATAATTATTTTAGCAACGCGTTGTATAAAGACGCCTTAGAGCATTATCTTAAAATCCGCGATGTGTATACTGATACCGATATGGCTATCGTTGCTCTTTATCGCACTGGTCGCTGCTACGCTGAACTTCACCAATATGCCGATGCCGCTATTTGTTTTAAACAGTTTTTGAAATCCTATCCTGATCACGAACTCTACAATCACGTATCGCTCAAATATGCCGACATACTGAGTGCACAGAAAAAATGGTCTGAGCTCGATGAATCGATTGACAAACTGCAACTTGCTCAAGCACCGATTTTTGTACGCAAATCTTTATTCGCCAATATAGCGTCATCATTGAAATCGCATTTATTTGCCAATCCACGCGAACACGATGAAGATGTGGAAATAAATTATTTTTATATCCTTAACCGTGACCGTAATTCGATCAAAGAAGACGCGCTCTACTGCCTAGCGAAAGCGCGTCACTATGCTGAAAAACTAGATATAGAAATCAATTATGAATCGAGCGATCTCATTGGCCAGATAAAGTCTATACTTGTAAGCTTTATTAAAGATCCAGTGCTTATTCATGAACAACTCGGAAATATGAAATCGGCTCGTTACAGTGCCTACATACTCGAACGAAATATTGAAAAGCTCGAAGAAGAATTCCCGGAAAATAAGGATAAATTTTACACTACATTAGGACTAACTGATAAATTAAATGAGCTGCTCAAAGAAGCTGGCACTCTTGACCTTAGAGAATTAGTGGTTCAGTATCCGGATAATATTTATCAAGCTATCCTTGAAAATTATCCAGACGACCGCACCGCACAGGCACGCTTGTTGTTGAGTGCCAAAAAATACAAAGACATCATTAATAAGTATCCTGATATGACGCGCGAATATATCATGGCTCTTGATGCCCTAGGGCGACACCGCGATGTTCTCAACACATTTAAGGAACACAAAGATGTTCACTCTCTGCGCTGGTTTAAAATCAGGACTTTAGCCAAGTTAAGGCAATATGAAAATGCGACCAAATATGCTAAATACGGCAGCTATAATCATAGCTCACTATTAGTATTCAAAGCGTTTGATGATTATATGCGTGGCGATAAAAATGCATTCACTGAAGTTGACAATCAAGAGTTAGTCAAATTAATCAACATTGAGCGCTTTGTATACTTCAAGCCATTTTTACTTATTGAGCAGGGTGACCCAGAACTCGTTAAGACTGAACTCAAGAAAGCCTTGGCATGGGCACAGGAACGAAATTTCTTCACTGGACAGAAAAACCAAGATATCATCGCCTATATCTGTGGCGAAAAAGAACTAGACATCACTCAAGATTTTTTATCCCGTAATGCAGACCTGCCTTTTTTCAAAGCCATGCGCTATGATCTTCAAGGCAAACATCGAGAAGCGATTGCATTATATAATTCTATGCGCAGATCTCAGGACTTTTATCGCAGTAAATTATCGATCTGGCGCACTACACAATTACGCGCTAAGAAAACAAAGTAGATAATTGTTCCTTCACTTTACTTATTAATTCATCGCCAGTGTCGGTCCCACTCTTCACACGCCGTGGATTGTCTCCATAACCAATTTTGTCTGCTGGGCCACGCATACATTCGTAGCTTCCCTCCTCAAAACCAAGCGGGGTCGCCACATAACCGAGCCAACTTATATTATAACCAATAACAAAAACGTGGTCTGCTTGACATCTATCGCGCAACACGTCATCCCATTCTAAAAACATTTCACCAGGCATTGCACATAATGCTGTATTGGCCAGTTTGACACTTTGCAATAAATAGCAGGCTTTGCGCCCGCCAGTTTCACGCTCATCTTCCCAATAATAATCCTCGACCGCAATACTTTCTAAATCTGCAAATGCAATTTGTCCAAGTGCTTGCTGTACACACTCGGCAAAGGATGTGGCAAACATCTCACTGCTATCACGCTGCCATTGAATTAATGCTTTTTCATCACCTTCCGGCATTGGATGATTAAACAATAAAGCCTCATCACCGGCATACGCAGTAAAATAGGAAATCGCAGTTTGTGGTAAGACGTCGCGCATCTTGGCCCGTGCGTAACCACCGCCTTCTCCGGTTAACATTGGCACTTCATAAAAATGAATATGGGAACCATAGGACGTCATGACTGCACAGGCTTTCGTTTCACCCCGCTTTCTGAAAGCTAGTATATCAATCCAATTTGCATTCTGACCGCCATAGCCAGTCCACTTACGCCCAGGTGGAATAATTGGGCCAGCACCCCACGCCGTTACACAAGCCCCATTATCAAATTTAGCACGTCTGCAGGAACCTAATGATTCAGATAAATAAGCCCGCGTCGAACCGACTTCAACTTCGCTTAATTGATCCGCTGCTTCTAAGATTGCTGCAATACTTTGTTGAATAACTAACCTCGCTGCGGTTTTTGCCGCCGCACGATGTGATTCATCATCGCCATCACGTGGCGTTGCCGTTCCTGAATGATCATGGATGCAACTTAAAATCAGATGTGCATCTGGTAATTGATCCTGGATACCGGCTACTATTTCATCATGCATTTCTTTATACACAAAAACCAAATCTAAAACACAGGTAACCACATAAGTATTGCCATCGTACAAGACATTCACATTCACTTCGGTATCATCCAATTTACCCTGCAAAGGTCCGCGCCGTGGCATACCGCTCAATAATATTTTATCAATGTCACTTGGACTAATTATTTTATGAGCTGTTCCTAGTTTTAACATGGTGCTAGCTCCTTTTTCAAAGCTAAAACATTTACATAGACGTCGTACAGTGCATCGTTGCTGCGTTCCGGTAATGCAATGTCATAGGACTGGGTCTGAACAATCCATTCTAAAGCCCCGTAGATCTCATCACCAACAGACTTATTGATAAAAGACAATGCCAATGTCTCATCACAAGGTGCTTCGATTTCAGCCAAAGCGTGCAAAGCAGCCGTACGGTCAAACGCTTGTTGTGCAGATTCAGCAATCTGTTTGAGCGCATCACCATCTTTACTAATTAAACCAAGCACCACACGATCAAAATCAGTATTATGTCGATTGACGCTGTCAGTGATTTCTGCCACGACGGCATCGCCATGTCGTCGATATAATGATTTATACGCTTCTCCACGTACATAGCGGCTGTAATAATCCATATAATAACGCAGACACTGATCAGCTCGTTCATCGTCAACAAATGCCATTGCTTCACATAAAGAACATAACTGTGATGCATCTGTATATGCCGTGTCCTGCAACGATACTGTTTGCGCTTCATCCCATAAGGCTTCAAACGACAATTGTTTTTGAATTCCTTCAGCTGCTTGATTTTTTATTTGTAAAATGGTCGCAGTAAAATCACGAAGAATTACCCGATCTTTATTATCAAGCAATTCTTGCAGAAACCTTTCACCAGCGGTATTCCCCCAACTCAATAAATGTACCGCGGCGGAGGCACGCACACCTTTATGGCCATACCAGTAGAAATCATCGGGAACATATGGATCAGCACACAATTGCTCAAAAGCCGGAATAGCATCCTGGGCATCCAAGCTTCTTAATGCATTCAGTCCGGCGGTTTTGGCGTAGGAACGGGAATGCAATACGAAATCTATCAATGCTGGTATTGATTCACGATCTTCAATTTCGGCAAGCAATCGAGCTGCCGTTGGCGCTACAATTGGATCAGCATGTTTAAGGGCGGCGTGCAGCCCAAGACGAGCAGACATAGTTGGCTCCTACGCGGATTCTACGCTGATGTGCCAATGATATCATCCTATAAACCAGGTGACTACTATCCGTACCGAGCATGATGTTCAGATAGAGTAGACATGAACTACTCCCAGTCAGTGCCTGCTTTCGCTTCGCGCTCGCTCATCACTGCCTTCGAAAAAGTGCGAACACCCCAGCAGTACTCAATAATCTTCTCGCCGTCGAGAATAAAATGTCGCGCTATTTTCCCATTGACTGTTTCTTGAATACGATTGGCCGCACGTTTTAGCAAACCATCACCAACAATTTCACCACTGCCTTCATTATATTGTTTATAAGCAAATGGATTACCAGGTTGGGCCAAAGGAATAATTAAATTAATTGCCGAACTGGGGTAGACATCTTCTGCCTGATTAAATTCAACATATTCACCATCACCAGTCTTGATTGCTAATACTTTACCGTCTTCATGTTTGATCCAAAAAGCATTTACAATTTGATGGCCATCCATTTTGAAATAGGCACATGAATAGAGAATCCCATCCAAATTTTGATGCTCATAGTAACCAACTTTTTCGCCTTCGATCTCAAACGTATAGTATTCCATAACACTCCAATCTGATGCAGGGAGACCTATACTATAGCAGAAACCTCAGACAGCAACGATAGCTAGGCGAAATTTATTTGAGATCCTTGCTCACTAGCGGCCAATCATCGGTTCGAAACGGTGATGCCGGTAAATCTGCTTTATTATATAAATTACAATCTGCTGGATTAATCTCCCAGGCATAGCGAACTGCCTTGGGTGCAGCAACCGCATCGCTGCTCACCAGCACTGTATCGCCATCAATCGTAGCCGTCGCCCAATGAAATAGCTGATCCTCACCAGCAATGCTAAAACGCTGCAATGGTCCTCCCTTGGCTACCAAACCGCCACCAAGATCAGAAAAATGTAAGCGGATTTTATTACCCTCAATTTCTGACTTCGTATATGTAGGCCCTGAATCGACGATATCATCACCATAAGCAATTCGTTGCGCCGCTAATCCCAAGCGCTTACCAACGTCTTGTTTATTTTTTGGATGAATATCGTCCGCTTCGCCAATATCGATAGTGACCGCTAAACCGTTTTGCTTATCATTCAACGCAGTTAACAATTGCGCTTCGCGTAGTTCCGGCCATCCACCAGCAGCTGGTTTTTCTGATGGCTGTCTCCAATTAGCTAACTGCACAATTAAAAATGGAAATTGGCCAGACTCGAATCCATCACGCCAATCTTTAATCATTGCTGGCAATAAGGTACGATATTGATAACCACGGCCACCATTGGTTTCACCTTGATACCAAATTGCGCCTTTAATCGCCAACGGCATTAAGGGATAAATCATGGCATTATACAAGCCTGCTGGTGCATGACTGTGATCTGGTCCCATCGGTGGGCGCGGCTTCGGCGGGTTTTTGAGTGCCAATGGATTAAGTTCTAATTCTACTTTATAATGCCATTGACCAGCTAATTCGATACGTTCATTACCATCGGTAATATACATATCATTGGCTTTAGAATTAAATCCCCCTGCACCATAATGGTCAAACACACGAATTGCGATAATGTTTTTACCAGCCTGAGCATTCTTAAGTGTGTATTTACGTTTGTGGATCCAAAATTCTGGTGTATCGGCACCTGTTTTTCCAATTTCCTGATTATTCACATAAGTCACATCAAAGTCATCGATAGCACCTAAATATACGTGTAGATCTTTGCCGGATAATGAATCCGGTACGGTAAATTCGCGGCGATACCACACGGCACCATCTATATTCATGGTCCACATACTTGGAATTTTTGCTGTTTTCCAGTCACTCAGATCGCAATCCATTTTTGCAAAGCCTAAGTCATAACCCTTATTACCGGGATCATCATGGCGTTCCTTTTCTGTTTTAACTTTTTCGCGCATTTCATCCCAGGCCTTTTTTTGCTCAATATAAGCCTTGGCTAATTCATCATAATTTTCCATGACTACATCGAAGCGGTCAGTTATTGGACTCAAGGCTGGATTGCTTTGCAAGGTTTCGCGCTTGGTCCATGCCTCAGCAGGTGTGCCTCCCCACGAACTATTAATTAATCCAATAGGTATTTTCTTTTCAGTATGCAAATGACGACCGAAGTAATAAGCCACTGCAGAGAAATGTGGAATGGTTTCCGGTGAACAGACCGACCATGTACCAACTACATTTTCTTGAAGCGCTTGTTTCGTCGTTAATTTAACGCTGAATAAACGAATCTGCGACCACTGAGCGTTCGCTGCTTCTTTTTCGGGATCCTTACTCTGTTGTACACGCCAACCCATATTTGACTGCCCCGAACACAGCCACACATCGCCAATCAGAATATCTTTTAAGGCAATTTTTTCACCACCGGCATCCACCTGTAATTCATACGGACCCCCTGCTGATAATTTATTAAATCGCGCTAGCCATTTTCCCTGCTCATCGGCTTGAGCGGTCACGGCTTGGTCAGCCAAGCGCAAGGACACTGCTGTTCCTGCACTGGCCCGACCCCAAACCCGAATCTCAACATCTCGCTGCAAGACCATATGGTTGTTAAAGATGGGATTGATACTCAACGCTTGTTCGAGTCCGTGTAAGTGGACCACAAGACAAAGCAAAATCAGGGCGAAACACATAGGCACCGTACGCATGCATACTCCTCAAATGACAATCATTGCTGCGATGAACATCTAGCTAACGCATGAATGCGTGTGCTAGGACAGGCAGATTGATCCAGACCATGCCAGACTTCAAGCCAGCACAAGCATCTAAACACATTGCCTACAATTGCTTACACTCACAACCCATGCCTGGCCCTAGTCTTGCATCACTTGGCCGCCAAACGAAACTGTAGTGCTCTCTAGGACTTAGATCCCCATGGCCACATCTTGTTTCATTCAAATCTTGCTGAGGCATCGCTGACATGCGACGTGCCGCACGTCAATTGAGTGGTTGGGGTCGATATCCGCTAGAATCTGCTGAGTGCCTACGTCCAGAACGCATCAGTCAGGCTGAAAAGGTTTGCACCAATTCACATAACATCATTGCTCGTGGACTTGGTCGTAGTTTTGGAGATGCCAGCCTCAATAACGATCACGATGTTTTAATCTGTGAACGCTTAAACCGTTTATGTAGCTTTGATCGTCCAACTGGTGTCCTCGAATGCGAAGCGGGTGTGAGCTTAGCTGACATCATTCAATTCGCTTTACCCAAAGGTTATTTTTTACCGGTCACCCCAAGCACCCCGCATATCAGCATTGGTGGCGCCATCGCTGGTGACGTCTATGGCTGCAATCAACATCTGGAAGGCAGCTTTTGTCAATTCGTCGATAAAATTGAATTACTAACGGCCAATGGTCGTGTGGTCACCTGCTCGCGTGAACGACAAGAAGATTTATTTTGGGCGACCATCGGTGGTCTCGGTTTAACCGGTATTATTTTACGCGCACAAATACGGCTTCTCCCCGTTGAGACTGCCTATATCGACGCCAATTATACAAAAATTTCCGACGTTGATCAGCTATTTTTACAGCTCGAAAAAAATCAGCATAATTGTGCCTATACTATGGCTTGGCTGGATGGCATGGCTGGTTCTAAACATGCAGGTCGCTCATTATTAATTCAAGGTGATCATGCACGTTACGAACAATTAACTGGTAAAATGCAGCGTCGTCCTTTGCGACCCAAGCGTCGTCGCGATATCAGCATTCCGGATATGTGGCCAAGTTGGACGCTCAATAGCTTCACTGTTGGCTGTCTGAATAAAATGTATTATTGGCGCCACCTTCAACATGCACGCATTGTTAAATATCAGCGCTTCTTTTATCCATTTGGACATTTACATAATTGGAATCGCCTCTACGGCAAAAAAGGATTTTTGCGCTACGAATGTGTTATTCCATGGAAACAAGCAGCAACAGCATTGCAAAAAATTCAAGAATTCTTCGATCAAAAAAGCATCCCGTGCTTCTGGGCTATGCTGAAATTATGTCGTGATGATGAGAACCAAGGTTTGTTATCCTTCACTCGTGCAGGAGTCAGTTTAACCTTTGACTTACCACGCGATGACGAACTCATTACACAATTACACAACCTTAATGATAATATCATAGAATGGGATGGACGTTTATCACTCGTTTCCGATGCATTTATGCGTCCGTCGGATTTGCGTCACATGTATCCGCAGTTAGAAGATTTTCTCGAACTAAAACAGCGCATCGACCCACAGAATATTTTTCAATCAAGCTTGGCACGTCGATTAGGGATGATACCACAATGAATATCGTCATCATCGGTGCCTCATCATCTATCGCACGAGCCCTCGCCTTAGAAATAGGTAATGAAGATCATGTAATTTTAGCTGGTCGCGATATAGACGATTTAGAAGACAATGCTGCTGATATTGGTTTACGTACCGGAGGCACCACTTCGATTATCCAATTCGATATTGCTGATCGCGACATGCATCAACATTTTCTCGACCAGTGCATTAAAACCTTAGGGCACGTTGATGGCATATTTTTCTGCCAAGGCGTGATGATCGACCAAGCACAAGCTGAACGTGACGACCAACTTTGTTATAGCATGTTAGATATTAACTTCAGCGCCTCGGTTTTATTAGCGAATCGCTTTGTTCAGCACATGCGAGAACGGGGTACAGGATTTTTATGTTTCCTTTCATCGGTGGTTGGTGATCGAGGACGCCAAACACTTGCAATCTATAATGCAACTAAAGCAGCCATTAATGCCTATGTACGCGGACTCCAACACCGTCTCGCTGGCAGTGGCGTTCATGCCCTACTCGTAAAACCTGGTTTTGTTGACACAGCTATGACCTGGGGTTTATACAAAAACAATATTTTAGTCTCACCCAAACGTGTTGCCGATGACATTTGGCGTGCTGTGCGTAAGAAAAAATACTGCATCTATACGCCATGGTATTGGCGCTCGGCAATGATGTTTATCCGCGGATTACCAAGATTCCTATTTCACAAAATACGAAGTTAAAATCACTGGCCATCAAATGTATAATGGCCGACAATTTCGTAGCTAAATAAACAATCTTCTCGACGTGGACCAGCACCAATATTGTGCACTATTTTATATCGACCAGAGTGCTCATCTTTAACTGATGATACAATACCAATATGCGGCCGATTATTCGATAAACGCCACGCGACAATGTGACCGGGCTTATATAAGTCTGCGCTCTTACTTTTATCTAATACCCAACCATGACGGGTAAAAAATCGCATCAAATTAGGCACACGCCGATGATCAATATTTTTATCGGGACTGCTTAAGCGCCACAGATTGGGGTAGGCACCAAAATCACTGCGCATATCTTCATGAACCAGTACTTGTAAATCTATACCGAGCGTGCGGTAACTGCGAATCACCACGTCCGTGCACACACCGCGGTTAGCAGCAACATCACCACCTGGGTAGTCTAATTGAACGTAGGCGCCATCGTAAATAACCTGATGCTGGCACCGATCCTCAGCAGCTTTGGCCAATCGCTCTAAAAAGCTGAGTGTCTTGACCTCTGCACGCTCTTCTGGTGCCTGACTAACTGTATAGGTCCATTCATTTTGATTATAGAAACCAGTACGGGTAAAGGTTGAACAGGTTAAGATAATTATTCCAACAATACAGAATAATAATGTTGCAATTAAATAGATATTTTTCTTACTCATTTGACAACCTTCTATTGGCTGTCGAAAGCGATTCGTTTCGATAATTATTCGTTAACGAATTCATTATCAGGAATTGGTGGTGGCCCTGTTCGATAACGTAAATCGCTCAACGCTACAGCACCCTTCATCTCTAAAGAATCCAGCGGTGCATGTAAATGCCATTGAATCTTCTTGTCTAATCCGGTAATGGTCAAAACGGTCGCCGATCCTTGCTTACCTTCTAAGGTGACGCGACGCGGGCTGCGCGGCGCCCCTTGTAAATTATAACGCCATAATTCGTTATTGTTCTTCTCCGCTTCTATATGCATAGGATGAATATTTAAAATCATTTCCTCGGCGCGTTCATCCAAACCCTTACAAATAAGCATCGAATCGTCATCCGCTAAGGCGACTTTAAAGGAACAGCTCCAATTAGCAGCGATTGGATCAAGGCCTAAATTGACTGGACTCGTCGCTATTCCGGTCGCGTCGCTGTAATGCCATTGAAAATCACGTTGTCCATTCCACAAAGCTTGTCCTGGATTAATTTCTAAGAAATCTTTACCATCATCATCACCATAGACTAACTTACCACTTTCTACACCAACCACACTAACACTATTTTCAACTTTAACAGCAATGCGACTCGCTTCGTTACTGCGCATATGTTGATCTGGTAAACCAAGCGTAAAATCTGGATTAATTTGCAGCCATACAATACCATTGACAACACTCATACCCTTGTGTTGAACCAATATAGTAGCCGGACCCTGAACGCTCACCTGATCACCAGTTGGCCATTCTAAAATTAATTTTCCACCTTTACCGATAGCGATTTGACGCTGGTCAACTTGTTGATCGACAACAAGTCCATCACCTTCCTGGAATACTTTGCCACCAGAAACATGGCGCACCACAGGAAACGGTGAATTATCTGGAAGAAGTAACCAAATGATGACGACTAATAAAATTGCTGGGATAATAATAAATATACCTGGTAGAGGATGCTTTTTTTGCTCGGCCGTATTAACCGGATCTAATTGTTTACGGCGAACACCTAAACGCTGTAAAATACCACCAGCAAATGCATCGTCGGCCTTATCGTCATCATGCTCAATACGATGTCGAATCGTATCTGCAAAATGAGGGCTTAATTTCATTTTTAAGTCGAGTGAGCTCGCTAAAGCAGACCATGTAATCGCCGCAACTTCTTCGGCCTGCTCGTTTCGCAGATACTCGTATAATTCTTTGAGTTCGTCTTCTTTTAATTCGCCAAGCGCGAAACCAGTTGCCAACTCTTCCACCCGTTTGTCATCAAAGGCTGCGTCGCTCATAATATTTCCTGTAAGCGTTTTTCAGCACATTGACGTAATGCCTGTTGCAAACGTGATAAACGTTTGCGGCATGCCGGAGCTTTAATATCTAGAATTTCCGCCGCAGCATCGGTGGTGAGACCCTGAGTGTGAACCAGATCTAACAATTCCTTTTGCGAATCATTAATTTCAGCAAGGCACACATCCAAAGCTTCTAAACGAACGCGCGTCCATTCATCATCATCCGGTGGTTGGCGACGCAGTAATTCTTGTCGGATCAGATCACGTAGATGACGGTGTTCACGATTACTACGACGGTGATGATCAAGCAACTGCGATCGGGCAATGGTTAACAACCAAGCACGTGGACTGGTTCCAGTACGATATTGATGGCGCTTCGACCATGCTCTGACAAAGGTCTCTTGCGCAATCTCATCAGACAGCTCGGCATCGGCACATTCGCGCAAAGTCGTCGAACGAACCAGGTGATGCGTCTCAGCAACCACCGAAGCAAAGGCCTCATGGTCCTCCTCATCGCGCGCTAAACACATCCATTCATCTAACTGGTCAGCCAAGCTTGCCCCTAGCCTATTATCTTGGTTCAAATCCTCTTTTAACAAGAGGATACAAAGCCTTTGCGCTGAGCCAAAAGCAGTCACAGTCATATTCAAGCGCACGTTTTTTACACGTATTGGTGTGCGTATTTGGAGGAAGCAAACGTGAGTGAAGCCACCGTCCCCGAATCTCCCAAAGAATCAGAATTAGTCGTCCGACTTGGTGAAGCCCGGCAAAAGATCCTCGACGAAGTTCACAAAATCATTGTTGGTCAGGATGCCGCACTTGAGCAGATGCTCTTAAGCCTGCTCTGCCGCGGTCATTGCTTACTGCAAGGCGTTCCCGGTTTGGCAAAAACCACGATGATTCAAACCTTAGCCAAAACGCTCGATTTGAGTTTTGGTCGTGTACAGTTTACCCCAGACCTCATGCCTACCGATATCACTGGTACGGACATCATTCAAGAAGATCCCGAAACCAATCGTCGACAATTCGAATTTTTACCGGGTCCATTATTTGCCAACATGGTCTTGGCGGACGAAATTAATCGAACGCCACCTAAAACGCAAGCAGCCTTGTTAGAGTCAATGCAGGAACAACGCGTTACCGTACGTGGTCGCAGTTATGAGTTACCTGATCCATTTTTTGTATTAGCTACCCAAAATCCAATCGAACAAGAAGGCACCTATCAATTACCTGAGGCACAACTCGATCGCTTCATGTTTATGATCACGATTAATTATCCAAATCGTGAAGATGAAATTGAAATTTTACGCCGTACCACGGGAAATGAAAAACAATCTTTAAAACCGTTGTTTAACGCTAACGAAATTGTTGAGTTACAGTCATTAGTAAGCAGCGTTCCTGTCGCCGAACCAATTTTAGCCCAAGCGGTCGACATAGTACAAGCAACACGACCTGGCGTAGCACCAATCGATAATGTTACCAATAATCTGCAATGGGGCGCTGGACCGCGGGCTGGCCAACAATTAATTCTCGGGGCCAAGGCGCGCGCATTATTGCATGGGCGATTCCATGTTGGTATCGAAGATATTCATGCGATCGCCAAACCGGTACTTCGTCACCGACTCGTTTTAACCTTTGCTGCACAAGCCGAAGGGCTTGATGCTGATAAAATTGTAGAGCGATTAATTCAACACTTTGATTCCTAATCAACATGTCCTTACTGCACCATGTACAAGAAGATATTCTCGAACGGCTCGGTCGCGTCGGCATCACTGCACGCCAAGCAGTTGAAAGTATTTTATCAGGCCAACATCGCGGCATGCGCCGCGGCCTTTCCGTTGAGTTTGCTGGTCATCGCCCCTATCAATTAGGTGATGATATCCGCCACCTTGATTGGACCGTATTTGCACGGACTGATCGATTAGACGTTCGCTTATTTGATGAAGAGACTCGTTTACGCGCTACCCTCATTGTCGACTGTTCCGGCAGCATGGACTACACCAGTCACTCGATTACTAAATTAGATTTTGCTCGTAATTTAGCCGCTGCTTTAGGCCTGCTGATGGTTGGCCAAGGAGACAGTGTCGGCTTAGTTACCTGCGATGATAAAATTCGTGAGCACATCCCACCACTTAGTTCAATGAGTCATCTATTAAATATGCTCAGCATACTTGAGTCCAATCGTGCTGGCGGCGATACAGCTCTTGGACCCTTACTAGAAGATCTTGCCGAACGCCTACACCGTCGCGGTCTAGTTATTTTACTCAGTGATTGCATTGATAATACTGAACACATTACCAAAGCCCTACACCACATGCGTTATCGCAAGCAGGATGTGCGACTTATTCATATTTGTGATCCCCAAGAATCACAATTTACTTTTTCAGGTGCACATTGTTTTAGCGGCTTTGAAAACGAGCCTGACATCATTGCAGATGCAGATCGAATTCGCCACCATTACCAACAACAGTTCCTTGAACATCAACAGGAACTTGCTCGCTTATGTCATCAATCCGGCATTGTTTACCATAGCTGTTTAACTGACCAAGATATTGTTCATACCCTTATTGAATTACTGAATGCATTGAGCCGAGGCCGTCGTTAATGCTGCAATTATTAAATCCATGGATGTTGCTTGGATTATTGGCAATTGCCGCGCCAATTCTTATACATTTATTGCACCGCTATCGCGTACGCTCGACACCGTTTGCCGGGATGCGCTTTCTTGATCAAGTCATCGTTCGTCTGCGTCGTCAACTGCGCTGGCAAGGTATACTTTTATTACTAATTCGCTGTAGCGCGATCGCCATTTTAGTCATTGCCTTAGCCCAACCATTATGGCGTTCCCAACAAGACTTTAGTCAATTGCTCGAACGCCAAGGTGCCACAGCAGCCGTCATTGTTTTCGATAACAGTGCCTCAAGCAGGCAGCATTTTGCAAAACTACAATTACTTGCTCATAGTTATATCAACACACTACGCAGTGGTGATGCTGTTTCTATAATAAGTGTCGATCAGCAAAATATTCAAACTATTTATGATTTTAATACTGCTCACGCGATCATCGACAGGCTTGAGCATACTGATGCGCGCAGTGACGTTGCCGTCATGCTTCAAAGTGCTGAATTGGCAATGCGCGCCCATGTAAATCCCTACAAGGAAATAATTGTTGTTACTGACGGACAAAAAAGTGACTGGGACGATTCAAGCCTCAATCAAATTGAAACACTCCGAGATAATTTAAGCAGCGAACAAAATGAGCCACGCTTTATTATGCTGGCACCACAACAAGGCTACCAAGTTAATAACAGTAGTATTCGTCTATTACAAAGTTCACAGCAAGTGCTCGCTGTTGGCCAGCGCTGCCTTATCAGCATAGCTATTCAGCATGAAGGTGCCGTACCCGAACATCAATGTATTGTACGTATCCGTGCCGATGGTCGTGTTATTGATGAACGAGTTATTGATCGCAGTGCTGATGTTGAAGAAATTATTCATTGCGAATATGAATTTTCAGAAGCCGGCTCCCATTATATCAGTGCTGAATTAGTTGGCTTACGCGACTCAATTCCAAGTGACAATATTCGCTATACATCTATCGAAGTCACCAAGCGTATTCCTGTTTTACTCATTGATAGTCATGATGGTAAGCAATTACGTTTTTTAACCTACGCACTGAATGCAAGCATCGAGGAGCAAAGCGCTTTCGTAGTAGAGCATGCAAATATAACCGATATTAGTGCAGAGCGACTCGCCGCTTATCCGGTCGTTGTTCTAGCAGATACCGTCGCATTGGATAGCCAAAGCATCGCAACCATTGAGCGTTATGTCGTTGGCGGTGGTAATATAATTGTTGCACTGGGCGAACAAAGTCAGGCCTCAATTATTAATTCATTATGGTCACGTAATGGTGATGGATTTTTGCCCTGCAATATTATGGATGCGCGCGAAGTACCCTCAGGCACCTTGGTTTATCCGCAGTTTAAACAACATAAGCATCCTGCTTTTGCAACCCTGCCAAACAATCGTGATGAATTATTTTCCTCATGTTCAGTTTCAAGGTTTATGCCATTAGACGTAGCTAATGTTATTAATGATGAAAATTTCAATATATTAATGACCTTAAATACTGGAGAAGCGTTTTTAGTCGAGCGACACCGCGGGCAAGGTCGCGTACTTTTATGCGCATCGAGCATGCATATCGACTGGACTGATATTCCCAGTCACGGTGTCTTCGTTCCCTGGGTTCGTGGTCTGTGCTCATACCTTGCATCTTTTTTATTACCACCACGCAACATTCACTGTGGTGAATCGATTATTCATTTACAACACGAAAGTGGTCAGGATTCATTTGTCGATCAAGACGGTAACACCATTGAACATAAACGTGGCTCCTGGCAAGGACATCAAGTAGCACGTAGCGAAACAATTTGGCGCGCCGGTCTCTATGCCGCACGTCACCAGCATCAGCGCACTTGGTATGCAGTTAACGTACCAAGCTCCGAACAACAAATTGACTTAATTGATCAACAGTGGCTCGAAGAAGCCATTCCCCAGATGTTGCTCATGCATAATGAAGAAGAAATAAATAACAGTTGGGGTAGCGGTGATGATTCAGCAACAGCACTGTGGTCGTTTGGCATTTTATTATGCATTGCCCTATTAGCAGTCGAAATGTTTTATGTGCGCACGCTTACACAAAGTGAGCATGCACAATGAACGACACCTGGGAATTACAGTTTTTAGGCTGGCCAGCCTGGACGCTCATTTTGCTTTGGATTATTGGTGCCTATGGCTTATGGAAAGGCCTCGCTCCCGAATGGCAGCAACGTGGTATATGGTTGCGCCTCAGCGCTTGGTTTTTACGCGCATTGAGCCTCGCTTTACTCTTAGCCATGCTCGGCCAACCTGTCGTTAGTCAGCGCGAAGTCATTTTAATGAAACCACAGCTTACAGTGGTGATTGATCAAAGTTCGAGTATGGCTCATCAAGACCCGAGCATGCACCCCACCTATCAATTTGATGAATTACAGGCACTGGGATTACTCGCCGAAGATCAACGTAACCATATTGCCAAGCAATGTTCAAATAAACTTCTCGAGATACGATCTTTTTTAAAGAACGCAGTCAAAAAACCCAAACATAAGAATACCGCAAATCAATTATATGATTTTGCAAAAGACCTTCGCGGAATGCTTACCTCATTAATTGGTCACCAATATATAGCAGAGCGCACCCAAGAAATTTGCAACCTACTAATCAGTAATGCCGACCTCACCATTAAGAAAAACAAAATTGATGAAAAGCAGTATAAACGATTGATACGTAAAATTGACATACCACTGATCCAAGCACTTGCTGGCATCCAACAACATGCAGACGCTGCATTGGCAGCCGGCGCTGGTGGATCTGAGACCCTTAAGACTGCACTAGCCGAATGGCGAACGTTAAATCGTAGTCAACGCGCTCAGATGTTTGTCACCAATAAATTTGAACCCGTTTTTCAAACCACATCCGATCTTCACATTGTTCCTTTACATGCTCCCCATCAATCAATCGCTACCGAATCGCATGCGAGTGCGCAATCATTATTGAGCGATTTTTATAACTGCTTTGATAATTTGAATCGTCAATTAGGCGGTGATCAACAGCATCATGTTCTACTGTTAAGTGATGGTATTCACAATGGCGATAAAGATCCACTCAGCATTGCTCGTGCATTGGGTGCTCGCGGCATCCCTATTCATTCGCTGTGTATTGGTGACCTTGATCAACCGCGTGATGCCGTGCTTTTAGATATCGTTGGACCAAGTGAGATGTATCGAACCGATGATATACCTATTACCATTCGCTATCGTATATCGGGATATCCTGGGCAACAATGGGATGTCATTCTATTTATAAACGGCAAAGAATATGCACGCGAAATCACGGTCGGCACTGGTCTCGTGCAAGAACATTATTTTACCGTTAGTGATTTACCTGCAACACGATTAAAAGTAGAAGCACAGATTAAGGCACATATTGATGTCAGTAAAATAAAGAAAAACACACACTCCTATTACGAAGAATTATGGCAAGGCGTAAAAGATACATCATTATTTTCATTTTTTGACCAAAAACAGAAACCACTGCCAAATAATCAACGCAATCTGCTCGCTGCAGAATTACAACGAAATCGTCAAGATCATTTTATCCGGCGACTACGTAGCTATATTATTGCTCCCGAAGCTGGTTGGTATCAATTTGCCATTAGCGGAGATGATCAAGGCATGTTATGGTTAAGCACCGATCATAATGCTCAACACAAGAGTCTTATAGCCTATTTTGAAGAACCCACAAAAGAACGTAAATGGGATCAGTTGGCATCACAGCAATCACAACCAATTTTTCTGAGCAAAGATCAAGTTTATTATCTCGAAGCAACGCATTTGGAAAAAGATCATTTTGACCATCTTGATATCGCCTGGAAACCATCGAATGGAGACACATTCAAACCTATACCCGATGAGCAACTTATACCATTTGGTGATGATCTTATTGCCAATCATTTAAGCCATCGCGAGGAGCATAACACTGACAATAATCATAAAGAACACATCATCATTGCCCACAGCGACCCTCTTCGCATTTTATTAGTTGACCAATATCCCCGTTGGGAAACTCGACTTATCGGTAATTTATTAAGCAGCGATGAAGGCATTCAATTAGAGCGATTTTTCCCCGGCTTACATCAGCAAAGTCAAGCCGATCATATTTTTAATAATTTAGAACAATATGATGCACTGATTCTTGGTGATATTTCAGCCAGCTTATTGAGTAATGAAATTCAAGATCGCATAGCGAACACTATCAGAGAGCATGGATTATTATTGATTGTTATTGCTGGACGCAGTGCCATGCCACATGGTTTTGCGCTCGGACCGCTAGCAGATGTATTGCCAGTTACGGTTAATGCGACACCGATAACAGACCACCATCAATGGCAGCTTGCACCCCTAGCAGATGATCCGCTGAGTAATCTAGATAATCAACAATGGCAATGGTCCCACCTGCCGGCATTGGCCTGGGTCAACGGACATGTTACCGCCAAACCACAAGCAGTGACCCATATCATGTCACAATCTAAAGATGGAATCCAAGCACCCTATTGTTGTTCACAACATGTTGGAGCAGGACGTATTATTTATTTTGGCTCTGATGAATCATGGCGTTGGCGTGAACGCATTGGTAAGTCTGCACACCGAAAATGGTGGCGTCATGTTATCCAATGGGGCTTACAGTCGCGTCTGCACGGCACTGACCCACGTCTACGTGTAGCCATCAGCCAACGCCAAGCTGACAATGCTAAAAATATTCTTATTCATGCACGATGCTTCGATCAAGGTAAGAATTTTAATGATTCACTTTCTCTCATTCTTGAACAACTTGATGGTGCACAGCAACGTTGGCAAATCAAATTACCCGGAAGCGCTGAGCAGAGCCAATCGAGCATTTGCTTGGGCGATCATGTTAATTTGCAAGCAGGTCATTATCGATGCAGCATCCGATCACGTGCATTACCAGTATTAGTTGAACAACGCGAATTCTGGATACGTGCACCAAATCATACTGAGTTAAATGATCTTGGCACAGATAAAGCATTTTTAGATCGATTATCTCAAATCAGTCAAGGAAAATCATTTTTATTCGAAGATAGCAATCAATTAATAGACTATATAGAATCACATTTGGAAACGCGTACACAACATCAAACGCACACACTGCATGTTTGGCGTAGTTGGTATATATTTTTAGCAGTCTTATTACTGCTTTCCACTGAATGGTGGCTACGCAAGCGAGTTGGCCTACCATGAGTACCAATAACCAACTCCCCGACATCATCAAAGAGACGCTGGACCGTTTCCGCAATCAGCAATGGCTAAAGCACATTTTAGACAATGCCGTTTTCCTTTGTGCTGCCGGCCTCCTTTATGTTCTATTTTTATCACTTGCAGATGCCTGGTTGCATTGGGCTGACACATTGCGTTTTATTGGTGCCGGCATCTTTTGGGCTCTCGTTGCCTATATTTTCATCAAAGAATTATTATTGCCGCTATATACCAAGCCAAATTTGGTTGACATTGCGCATGAATATGAACAACACTTTCCCCAACGAGCACATAATAATATTTCCTCTGCTGTTGATTTCTGCATTAATAAACAGATTGGTGTCAGTGAATGGATGATGCAACGCTGTGTCGCTATAGCAACGCAAACTATTAAAGATGCAGATGATATCAACGATCTCCACCAAAGACCATTGCAGAAGAAACGAAAACAATTAATTGCACTCACTGCAATCTGGTTGATCTGTCTAGTCCCATTTTCATCGCGCACTTATATATTACGCAACACACTTCCTTGGTTAAATATTCCACGACCAACAGCCGTACGATTTATCGTTGAACCTGGTAATATTCAAATTTCAAGTGGCACAGACGTCGTTTTAAATATTAACACAAAACCAGCAGTTTCACATTTAGAATGTCTCATTCGCTGGGATGATGGACACCAAGAACAATTACCCTGCACGCTTAAAAACGAACGACTTCAAGAATGGGAATTAGATCTCGGTCCCGCTTTAGAAAGCTTTAGCTATGTACTGCTCACAGAGGAAGCTGAAAGTCCGCGTTATCATATTTCTATCGGTGCCGCTGCCCAAATTAATGATATTAGCCTGCAATTGACTCCACCTGATTATATCAAAGAACAAGTTCGACATATATCTACCGGTGACGCAGATATTCTGAAAGGGTCTCGTATTCAGTTTTCTGCGCGTATACAACACTTTGATCTTCACCATGCTGCCTTAAAGGGCGATAACGAGTGGAATTTACCGCTTCGTGTCGAAAGTGACGGCAACTCCTACATCGTAAGCGGTGAATGGCTAGCCGAACAAACACAACATTACAGTTTGCATTTATGGAATCAAAAAGGCTTACACCACCAGCATCCACAACAATGGTTTCTGCGTGTTTTAAATGATGCGCCGCCTCAATTACATACACACATCCCTTTATCCCAATATGCCATCAGTTCACCGACAGATAACATTTTTGCACAGATTCAAGCTGAAGATGATTTCGCCATTGGATCATTAGCGCTTACATTTGGCAATCAAAATGAAATACTCGACTCACAAAATATAGAAATAGATTCTGGTCAAAAATCTATCAATAAAAAAATCTTGATTAAGCTTCGTCAATGGCAGCACCAAATAGGTGATCGTTTATGGATTGAAGCTCGCTGCGTTGATAACGCTGGTCAATCTATTACCAGCGAGCGGGTTGAGTGGATAATTGGTCAACATCACGTTGCGCGATTAGCAGATCATGGCCACCAGATGCAATCCTTTGTCAACCGCATCATGGACACCCTCCATAAAGCATCATTACTAACGCAACGCTGGGTTGATATTCGCAGTAATATGCGCGTCGATGATATACAAGCGCAATCAGGCGACTTATTACAAGCCGATCAGCAAATGAATGGTATACAGAAAGACATTCGCGAACTGGGCGCTTTATTAAAACGCATTAAACCACATGTGGCCAAAGACTATAAAAGCGGATTTGATTGGATCAGTAGTTACGCTGATTACATATTACATCATCATTGTAGATTATTCAACAATCGTGGCTCTAAAATTTTACAAACACCAAAAGTAGAAATTAGTACTCTTTTAGATAATAGCATTACCGATAGCGAACTGCTCTTGTTCAACATCAGCCAATTAAATGAAATCGCATTTGCACTTGAAGCACGTTTAGCTGTCGATGTTTTAGAAGAAAAACATAAACTCAACCATATCTTTATTCAATCTCAAGCTGACGCTATTCGCGGTTCACGCCTGTGGAGCGAACCACTCTACAAAAACGCTCTTCGCTGTTACACCTACAATAATAAACAACTTAAAGGCAAACCGTTATTGATCGATTACCGCAGTCTTTCTGTAAATAATGATCACATAGCAAATGTCGGTAACGAAAATTTCTCCTTAAAATGGATTGGTGAAATTTATCTGCCAATTGATGGTCAATGGATTTTCGAAGCGCTCAGTGATGACGGCATTCAAATCTCCATTGATGAACAAAGTATCATTTCTGAAAAAGCCTGGACCGAGCAAGCAGAAACCAATTATTCTAGCAGCCTCTCCCTCAAACAAGGATGGCACAAAATAAATATCCAATACTTTCAAGGGCTAGGCGACTCAAAACTATCAATTAAAGCCGGCTTAAAGGGAGCGAAATTAGAACCGATAATCAAATATAAAATGCGTAGTCCCATACAAAATCAAAAGTCTTATGATATTATTTATAATATGCTAAATATTTATCCTCAAAAAGACGCCAAGTGGGATGACTGCAGAACAGCCATACAGGATATAATCGATACATCATTGACGATTCACCAATGGGCGATCAATTTATCTGATTCTAATCTGCACCGACATGGTCAAGCATTCAATAAAACGTGCAAACCGTACAATGACTATCTAGACACCTCTCCACTACATGGGGCATTGGATCAAGCCCTTACATGGAAGCCGATTCGACTATCTCATCACTTTCACGATGCCCGGCATATTATCAAAACACATCTGCAAAATTGGCAATTACCAATAGAACGAAATATCGTATTTGATGATTTAGTGTTACATATCTATTTAATGGAACAAATGAGCAAGTCACTCAAAGATTGGGGTCTACCCTACGAGCACATAGCCAAAACCCATCGTTTTTTACAACGCCTCAAAGAACAAGCTGTCAGCCTCTACCATGTAAGCAACAACAATCAGAGCCAGCTAGTTTCTGAAATCGACCGAAGCTATGGTGAACGTTACTTAGCTTGGAAAATAGCCCATCAACTTTCACAACATGTGTTAGATAAGATTAATGGTTTGGAAATCGACAATCACAATGTTATCTGGCAACTGCCAGCCCTTCGTGATATGCTTATAAAAATACATGGCCAAAGTAAGACATGGCACATACATCAACCTACATCATTATTTGCAACACTACGCATAAACGACCTATGGTTAAAACAAAAGCGAGATTATTTTTCATCATACTACGCTCATTTTAAATATTATTTTCACACCATGCTTATCCATAATGGTTCAAGTAAGAATAAAATTGATGTTAATATACTTAAAAAATGGGATCAGTTTAACAAACAAAATGCCAGTTCTCCAATAACTACACTTGAACAATTTAATCAGAAGCATGCTTCAAATAAAGAGATACACGGACGTTTACTCAATCCTGTTTGGCAAATAGCGCTCCTACATGCAGAATATGCCTTTACTAACAACCGTAAAAATGAGGGTCTCTCCTCTCTATCACTTGCACTCGAGTTACAAAAACACTTCGAAGAAGAGAACGTTGAACTATCAAAACTAAAACGATATGTTAAAAATGCTCATAACATTTTACGTGGACAAAAATCTACACTTGAGCGATTTTATAGCGCTTTGATGGTTCATGAGGATAAATACATCCAACAGGCTCAACAACTTCATGAGGGACAAAGTATTTCCAACAAAAATTACAGCATGTTACTTAATCAATTGAACAACATTCCTGCCCCACCAGACTTAACTCCACATTGGAAGACCTGGAATCGTTGGCAGCAGGAACTGCATAATGCAATCCAGCAACATACAACGTCCCTACAGGATGTACTCCGTAGTCATAACAAAAATGTTCAAGACAATAACAAATTATTAGACGCACTGATGCTACGTCTTAAAGAAACCCAGACCGGATCAAAACAACAGTTACGTTGGCAATCTCTCGGCAAGGATTTGAAAAAAATACAAGATGAAATATTTGCAGCCTACGCCAAAGCCGAAAAACCATTCTTACTTGTCAAAGTTTTATTCAAAGTTGAAGCCCAAATAGCTATACATTGTCAGGAACAAGCCGATTATACACGAGGACGCTTATCAACACACGGAACAGAAGATAAATTTTCAATTGAAACGCTCAATAAGCTCATCTCCCTGCGGAATGCCATTCATACAACCAATGAACAATTAATCGATTCAATCAAACAACATGTACAGACCCATGAAACTGTGTTAGACCGAAGTATGAATTATGTTTGGTCACGTTATCAAAGTGAACCCAATAAAGCCGCTTATTCATTTTGGACTGCCATTAATACAAAACTGAATGATGCGCGACGTATACGCAATAATTTTATGAAGCGCTCGGTAGAATTGCAAATTATACCAAAAAGTAAATCTATTCGCACCTGGAATAACGCGGTTAAAGAAGCCAATAAACATATGCAGCCCTACTGGATTCAGAGTGCCGGACGTCAGCAAACATTAACAACACTCCATGAAGCCGATAAAATTGCAGCTTTGCATATGCTCACAAAAATAGATTTAATCCACCTCGATACACTATCACTCATCCATCATTATCATCATTTTATGGATGTGAATACGCACACCTGGGATAGTACAGCACAAATCATAAGTGTTCTCATTGCTGATCTCACCGTTCGTCAATTAGCCTTCGATGACAGTGTTTTAGTTTTACAGAACATCCCTCAAGCAAACGAAGATCACATCGGCAAGGCGGTTAAATTTTGGCAGAATATTCCAATGCTGCAAAGTGCTGATGAATTACGCAATGCCATTCAAGCATATCAAGCTGACAATAACACTCCAAATTTAGCCCTACCCGATCCATTACAGAAGCAAGCTGATCAATTAGTCAACCTTACATTTGCCCACGCATCTCGATTATTACAACAACAAGGCATTCATGTTGCCGATGCACTCGACTCAGAAACAGTCACCGATTTACACCAATCTGACACTACACAGAATGATTATCAAAAGCGCTATGAGCAACAGTGGCAACATGGTCGAGCTTTGATTGAAATGCGCTCTCAATATGAATTTTATGATGCCTACAACCATGACCAACAACAATTAATATTTGATTATTTCAATAAAATAGGCACAAGTGAACCATGATACGCATTTGTCTGCTCGCCTTACTTTCAAGTTTACTTTTTGCCGTTGAGTTACCGCAACAGGACAAAAGTCATCAAGCGGTAAATAAGGCTTTAAAATGGTTGCAATCACAACAACGTGAAGATGGCAGTATTCAGGATGGTGATTATCGCTGTGCCATGACTGCACTGTGTATTAACGCGCACCTTTCGAGTGGAATAACCTATCACGACACCAAGGTTGGCCCCTGGTTAAAAAAATCACTGTCTTTTGTTTTACAAATGCAGGATGGTACCGGTTATTTTGGAGCACGTGATAAAAGTAATATGTACGGCCATGGTATCTGTACGTTGATGCTTGCTGAAAGCATTGGCATGACCGGTGATCCAAACATGGAAGCACGAATTCGCAGTGCGTTAACACGCGCCATCGAAGTTACGGTCCAAGCAGGAAACGTAAAGAAAGCCAAAAAATTTCGTGGTGGTTGGCATTATAATCCTACCAGTGATCAATCAGACATGTCACTGTCTGGATGGCAATTACTTAGTTTACATGGTGCTCAGCACGCCGGCTTTGAAGTGCCCGAGTCAGCAATCAATAAAGGCATCACCTATACGCGCCAATTATGTAATCCCAAAAAAGGCACTGTTGGCTACAATGATGTTAATGCTGCCCGCACATCACTTCGCGGTGTAGGATTATTGTGTCTCACCATTCGAAAGAATGAAGCCGATACCGATTTAAGTAAAACAATTGCTACGGCCATTCGCAACGATCCCATCGAATGGAAAGGCCCATGGTTTTTTTACCGTGCTTACTATGACGTCGCCGGACTTGGCCGATCATTCCCTGACTATTTAGACACCTATAAAAAGCATGTGCATAATGCCTTATTACCACATCAAGACAAAGAAGGATGGTGGCACACTCCTCCCGGCGACAACGAAGGTAAATATGGTAAAGTCTATCGTACTGCCCTCGCGGTATTAGCACTCACCCTCGACCGGCAATTACTTCCCGCCTACCAACCTTGAGCTTTTTATTTCGAAGGGCTTCGCCCCTCGAGCTCCCCCGCTTGCTTTGTCATTCCTATTTTTGCTGCGCCTTCGGCTTACAAAAATTCTGGCATATGTATGCCAGACTGTCACTCGGCGCAGCACACAATTTCGTGCGTTTTATTTAATGCCCACTCCTACTTGCAGGTCGAATGGGATTTTGATGTTTTTCTTGTCCATCCAGGTTTCGATAAAGATATCTACTTTATCTATTTTCTTTGGAAAATTATAGGCGATTTCAGTCGTGTAGTTGCCATTCCAACCCATGCGCGATGTAAATCCTTGCTGCACGTCAATAGCTGGGCCACCTGCTTTTTTAAAAATAATTGATTTGATCACTTCAGTATCGTCACTGGTTTTTAAGGTAACCTGCAATTCAGCATCGCCCCAATCCGGTTTACCTATTTTACTGATCGTATAGGTTGCCTTCTTGGTTTTAATTACGGCACCCTCTTTGAGATCGATATTGTGCAAAGTTTCACTTTCATATTTAGAGGCACAGGTTAATTGAATATGACCTTGAGCTTTAATCGAAGTTGCACTGGCAATTGGCAAACCAGATCCATTTAATTCCAATAAAATGTAACGTCCGTCTTTACTAATAGTTGGGAATGCACCAATACCATTGTTATTCCAAGTATTTGCCCCTGGCTTTGCCTTAGTTAAATCAGTTCCTTTATCATCTATCAATATATCAAGCGCAGACTTCTCTTTATCTATACCGAGAATGCCACCCGTCGGATAATGCAAGCGCAATGCAATGGTCGTGCCGCTATTCCAGTTAAATGGACGTAAATCTTGCTGATCAGCTCCCAGTCCTTGTCCAACAATGCGTAAGCCTACCGCTTCTATGGCTGATTCAGCTGCGATGAGTGGAATCCAACACATCACCAATAAACATACGACTCGTTTCATACTCTTATCCCTCTTCTTCTATCTGTACGAAAACCTATACTTCGTTTCTCATAAGTGCATAAGCGTCCATCAGCATAGACCCCTCATTTGGGCTGCCAAGTCTTGTCTGCGTCTATATACGCGACACTTGATGGACTAAGTAAGGCTGGTTTCGGTTTTGCTCAGGAACTGCGTGTTATTGCTCTCTTGGATATGCAAACGCTCATTGGTATCAATAAACACCGTCGTCAATGAAGCATTATATATTTCCAACAGTGGCATGCTCTGCACATCACAACCTGCTAAGGCCGCTAAGAGGCTACGAATGAAATTACCATGACTCACAACCAGGACTTGTTCACCACGCTCATAGCGCTTGAGCATTTGAGCGAATGATTGCACACGCTCTTGTTCCTCTTTAATCACGGAAGAGTCAAGTTTCGATTCAATGTTATTCCAAGAATGAACTTCTCTAATATCTGGCATAATATTCATCGAAGCGTATTGATGCTCTTCTAAAATAAATTGTGCCGTTTCGTAGGCGCGCAATAAATCGCTGCCATAAATATGATCAAAGTGTATTTTCGATAAATAATTTGCTAATTTCCCAGCTTGCAACTGACCAAGTTTACTCAATGGCAATCCGAGTGATTTTATTTTATCCGCTGCGTAGCGCCAAACATGTTCGGTTCCTGCCTGTCCGTGACGCACGCAATAAATATTCACGCGGGCGCCCTCTAAAGCAGAATCAGCTTCATCGTTATTAGCCATCTGCTTTGGCACTTTCTTCATAATCTAATTCGATGAGGTTACCATCTGGATCTTGAAAAAATATTTGTTGAATGCCATCTGGTCGAGGGTTTGGCCCTTTAAATTCTACCTGCAGTGCCTGCAAATGCGCCAGCCATTTATCTAGGTCATCAATACGCAAGGCAAAATGATGATCCTGAGTCGCTCGGCCTTCACGCTTTCCAATCAAATGTAAGGCCTGTCCGTTTCCAAATCCAAACCACGCACCTGGAAATTTAAAATCAGGACGCTGAATTTGCTTGAGCCCTAAAACTTCCTCATAAAAGGCGACGCTCTCATCGATATGCGACACCGATAAAGCAACGTGATCAAATCCGTTAATTGAAATACTCATATTCTATGCGCGCCTAGCCTAATCACGCTAGAGGCTCAGTGTCCATTTGCAATCTCGATAAGAGCGCCTTGGCATTTGTCTCATAAATACAGTGTCTTACTAAGGCTTTCCTTGCATCATCAGATATGGGTTTATATTGACCTATATGCAAGAGTCACTGCTTGAATCTTGGTTCGGTCCAAGTCCTACGATAGAGATCCCAGGTTTTCATTATGCTGAAGAAATGATAACGCTCAGCGATGAGACGGCTCTCATTCAATGTATAGACCAAGAACAATGGAACAGCCCCTACCAACGACGCACACAAATTTACGGCACTCATTATGACAAGGCGCGCCAGGGTAAATCATTTCCCCCATTCCTCCAAGTTATCGGCGAACGCTTACACCAACAAGGCTATCTACCGCACACACCTAATTTACTCGTGGTGAATGAATATTTGCCAGGACAAGGAATTGGTCCGCATATTGATGATGACAGCAGTGGCGAACACGTTGCTATCTTAAGCATCGGCAGTGCTGCTTGCATGGAACTCAGCAAGCACATGGATCGTAAACAAGTCCTATTACAACGACGTAGTTTATGCCTACTACACGGTGAAGCACGTTGGCAATGGCAGCACGCCATTCTCAAACGTCAGTCGGATATGGTTAACGGTGTCCGTCAATTTCGCCAAAGGCGATTATCGTTAACCTTTCGTATTGCAAGTTAATCGATAAATGAATGGATATTAATCAATACAATGACCAAAACACAGCCAGCTATGCCATAGGCTTGGCGTTGTATAATTTTTTCTCTCCACAATACGTAAGCCAGTAATGTGCTACCAATAATAATTGCTGAAGATGCTACTGGAAAAACTAAAACACTTTGTAAATGGAGTAACGCAAGCAAACCAAACAATGTAGCCGCAATATTTACCAAGCCAAGTATTGAACCAAAACTAAAAGAAGCTCGTACAAAATGCATGCGTCTGGCACACACAAAGGCCACGCTTACTATTCCCGCACTGATAAATAAAAAACTTAAATAGTGAATTTGTTGATCAACTGCTATTCGGTCAACGATGTCATGACAAATTGAAATGGCCGACGCAATTATAAAATTAAAAGCCAGCCACGCATTGGCGGGCTGTCGTTGCACTTCATCGTCTTCTTGAGCACGGCACAAATACATCATAAATGGCACCAACATGAGCGCGGCAATTTGCCACGTATTGAGTGCCTCCTGCCAGACGATCCAAGAAAACAACACCGGACTGACTGCGCTGACACTGGCAACGGTTGCTGCAATTCCTACTCCAACGCGCTTTATGCATTGAAACATAATCATCAGATGAACGAAATACATAATACCAACGCACGAACCCATCACGCCTATACTTGGTTCACAAGAAAACGGATTAATATTTTTAATTAACAAATAAGCTAATGCCAATAAACCAGCAAAGGCATAATTAATAGCAGCTAAAGGCCACAAATTAAAGCTACGCGCTTGTACATAACGCATAAGCTGGAAAAAACACAATATACAAGATATGTGCAGTATGAGATACAGCATATGCGCGGCTTATAGCAAGAGATAGTGCACTTACAATTCGTCTTCGGCCAATACCACCAGGGAATCACACTCATTTAACTCATAAACTGCATCTTTGAGTGGGATTAAGGTCACACCGCAATTCTGTTTGGTATCATCTTCATGCTCTTTGAGCTTCACACCCAAGCAAACTTCGGCTCGTTTTTGTGCAATGCGCATAATATCGGCAAAGGTAACTTTGGCCGGGAATTCAGTAAAGTACAAACTCGCTGGTTTAAGATAAATTTCGGAACCATCTTCCTCAAAAATATCTTCATACACTTTAATTATATCTCTACTTTCAGAGACTTGGGCCAGAATCATACTGACGATGCGGTTCGAAATCACCACATCCTTTACCCCTGCCTTTGAAACCAATTGATAATTTTGTGAATCCAAGACTTCGGTAATCAGTTTCGTGCTACCTGCTTCTTCGGCATGTTCATTAAAAATTGAACGTAACAACAATAAGGTAACAAGATTCTCTGAATCAACTTGTCTAATATCTTCATTGCCATCATCTTCAGCCAAGATGATAATATTATCATAATGAAATGGACGAATAGATAAGAGCTGATCTTCATCTAACTGATCCATTTCTAATATATTAATTTTTACGCCTTCGATTGATGCATCAACCGCTTCAATTTCCTTACGATCGGCCTCAGAAACTTTGGACAACATCACATCGATTTTACTGTCTTCGAGTACATAGTCTGCGTATTGTTCGACAATGATGGGCGACTTATCAGTCCAACCCATAATTAATTCTTCTTCCTTATGCTGATCCGCCCGATTTGGTGATAAATCTAATTCTTTAGGCTCTATCAAGGCCTTTTCTTTGAAATCGATCGTCGAGTCATCATCGGCCAAAATTAAAATATCATCGTCATCTTTCATGATATAGCCAATTGGCGGATTTAATAAAAGCTTACCATCACCATGCCGCACACCCATAGGCACCCCATCCGGAAAATGGAAGGCCATCGCGCCAAATTGGATACCACCCCAATCTGTGTTGTGAAAATATAGTTCACATCCATCAAAAGATAATATTTCATTATAAACTGTAGATAATCCTATTGAGCGAGATGTCTGCACTAATATTTTTGCTAATATATCATTAGTGTCGACGGTGACGACACGATCCTCAAAAGTATGTTGAATAATGCCACGATGACGCTGATTAAATATTTCGGCAACAATGCAAAATTCTGAATCAGTGATCGTCGTTAATGCCAAGGTTGTTTGAATCACTTTCGCATCGCTAGATGATTTATTTTCAAGTGTGTCAGAATCTTCACAACCTGCTAAAATAATAGCTGATTTACAAGTAGCGACTGAGACAACTTCTAAATTTGAAAACGAAGTAACACTACCACTGCGCGTGACGATTCTGGTTGTTTTACGCTGCTGCACGCGTAGTCGCAGAATATCATCCATATCTTCTTTGTCTTTGTCAGCTAAAATAACCACACAGGCATCATCTTCACTTTCGTTTGCCGTAATCAGTTCTCTAAGTATTTCGACGATACGTTGCTCATTCCATCCTAAAATTAATGTATGATCTTCTTCGATGACTTTGGAATGACCACGCTTTAATTCATGTATTTTTTGATCTAAGCCAGTTGTTAAAAATGCAATTAAAGCCGACAACATGATAATACCTGCAATGCCAGCACACACACCAACTACCTTATACAACGGTGATGTTTCGATATCTTGTGCCATGTTGCCCGGATCAGTTAATTCCAAAAAGGTAATATACCAATTCATCCCAATATCTTGCTCTACATGAGTCGACCAATGAGCAAATTGGTCAGGAAAAATCCAAAAGATCATCATGCGAGCAAAGCCAAGAAGAAAGAACGTTACCAAAAACACAAAGACCAAACTCATGAATATATTGGCACTGCCCTTAGTCATGAATGCATCGAATCTATAACGCAAACGTTCTCTAAAGTTTGATTCAGACATAGGAACTCCGAGGCAACCAGTCTTTTAAACACTTCCTTGCGGCACACAAGGATTGAACGCAAGGTCTTGGTAGCTCTGTTTGCGCTACAGATCTTCTGATCAGCCCTTATTGAGACATGCCTGCAAGTAAGCATGAGGGGCCTGCTAAAACAGCAGATAGTACAATTAGCACGCAATCATCCAATTGGACCAAGATCAAAGTCTTGTAGCATTACTCCCTTTGTGGAGGAAAAATAATGTTCAGCGAACTCACTCAAATGCCCCAGCAAATCGAAACGCGATGGTTTAGTGCCGAGAACTGGCTCGGTGAAAAAGGTCAAGCAGGCAAAGTTCACAACGGGCGCAAAGGCTCTCCAAATTTCCCACTCCCTAACGGCGAACAAAAAACCTTAGCCACCTATGATGGTGGTTCTGGCTGCGTACGTCGCATCTGGATGACCATCAACCAACGTACGCCACAAACCTATCGCGGTCTGCGCATTCAGTTTTTCTGGGATGGTGCCGATCAAGCGGCTATCGATGTCCCTGTCGGTGACTTTTTTGGCCAGGGCCTCGGTCGTCAAATTCAATTTGAAAGCGCCTTGCAAAGTAATCCTGAAGGGCGTTCGTTTAATTGTTGCATACCCATGCCGTTTAAAAAAGGCATGCGCATTGAATTGATAAATGAAAGCGGCATTGATATCGAAATGGTTTTTTATGATGTTAATATAACCATTAATGATCCAGTCGATGATAATACGCTTTATTTGCACGCACTCTGGCGACGCGAACATGAAACGACGCTCAAACAAGATTATGAATTCTTGCCATTAACCAAAGGCCGTGGACGTTTTTTAGGTGTGAATGTTGGCGTTATTTCGAATACCGAATTATATTATCGTTCCTGGTGGGGCGAAGGTGAATGCAAGGTTTATTTAGATGGGGATGAAACATTACCGACACTATGCGGCACAGGCACGGAAGATTATATTGGTACCGCATGGGGCCAAGGACAATACGATAATTTATATCAAGGTTGTCACTTAGCTGATGGCGAACATATGCAATATAATTTCTATCGTTGGCACATACCCGATCCCATTTATTTTTATAAAGATATTCGCGTTTCTATGCACCAAATTGGCTATGCTAGTTACGAAACCATGAATCAATTTTTAGCCGACGATCGTGAAATACCAGGAACAAATCCAGAGGAAGGAATCTTAGACCTCAAAGACTACGTTGAAAATGGGAAGGGTAACATTTACGAGCGTGAGAAAGACGACTGGTCGAGTTGTGCCTATGTTTATTTAGACAAGCCCACTAATGATTTTCCAGATTTAATACCCGTAAATGAACGCTGTTCTGGACTCGACATTGTCGAGGAAAGTAAACGCATGGATACCTAACTATCAAAAAAGCCCGCCTGTTGGCGGGTTTTTTTATTGGTTAAATATTTTTTAAACCGTAGCTGTACACAAAGTTTCCCAATAGCTACGCATATCAATTATAGTACCGTTATCCATCGCATCCTGGAAACCAAAACAGGTGACTGCTGCATCGATACCTGCATCAAGACTGGTTAAACTAGGCGCATCTTCGGCCATCATTTTATACAAGTGTTCGACAAGTATTTCGTCACCACCACCATGGCCACCTTTATGTTCACCGACATGTTCTTCAATCGCACTATCCCAACCAATTTTTGCGACTTCTATCTTACCAGTACACATATCAGCGCGCAGGGAACCTTCTGTGCCGTTTATGTAAATACGACGCTCTGGAATCGCTGAATGTAAATTAGTGTGAAATGTGGCGCGGACTTTATTTTCAAATTCGATAATACACACCTGATTATCAATAATGTCTTTGTCAGCGGTAAATGGATTGATATCACCATCGCGATGCCAGGTGCAGTAAGCTTGTTTACCATCTTTACTTTTACCAACACGCTCAACATGATGAGCATTTTCTGGTGTAAAGAAATCTAGCCCTCCAAAGCTTGCTACTTTCGATGCGCGCGATTCAACCATCCAATTACACACGTCGACATCATGACTACATTTCTCTAATATATGCGAACCACCAAATTCATTCAAGCGACGCCAGTTGCCAGCGATATAACCACCGTGATTAAATGCGAGTGTTTCATTAAACTCTAACGATAAAATATTACCCACCGCACCAGCACTGAGTAATTCTTTAATTTTATTATAATGTGGTGTATAGCGCAGCGTAAAGCCAACCATTAATTTTCGCCCATATTCTTCCTGCGCAGCTTTGAGATCACGGCATTGTTCGAGCGTTACCGCAATTGGCTTTTCACAGAAAACATCCTTGCCAGCTTTAAACGATGCAATGCATTGCTCAGCATGAACAGAGTTAATTGATCCGATTATCACCCATGAAATCTCATCATGCTTCAAGAGTTCATGATAATCGCTATAGCCTTTGGCTTCAGGACATTTGAATGAATCACGATAGCGTTCGATAGCGCCTTCGTTGGTGTCGCACAGTGCAGTAATTTCAACTTCTTCACCTAAGCGTTTCCATAGTGATAAGAGTCCATGAATGCGGCCACCGCAGCCAATGACGCCGATCTTAATGCTCATAATAAGCTCCTTTGAACGCACATTCTATCCAGCGCTCACAGCAGCGTGAAGAAATATGGGCTGTAATAGGGCAATTTGTCCTTTTAAAACAGGACATTTTGCCTTATCATGAAGCCATGCCCTCACCAACCGAAATACTCCCACTCTGGCTCAAACTCGAGGAATGTAGTCATAAACTCAAACGGCTGCGTCGGCTTCAACCAAACAAGGATCGCATTGATCATTGGCCCGGTGCTGAAATGCATCACGTCCCAACCTTGGTCCTGTGCATCGCCGGACAGACGCGCATCACCTATGAGCGCGATCGCAAACTCGACTTAAATGTTGGTGAAGGTGTCATTATTGGCCCTGGCATTTTTCATGCTCATGAAAAATTACGTAGTGGTTGCGCTACCTTATCGCAAGGCATCACCCCTCGTCATTCGGATTTTAATTTACAAAATAAAGACACACATTTTTACGGGCACATTCCTATCGATCGTGTAGAAAATGTTTTTCACGGCATCATCAATGACCGTCACGAGAAACCACAGCAATGGCTAAAGCATTTAAAGAGCATCCTCCATTGTATTTTGCATGAATACGAAGAACGCACACACAGCGTACCATCGAGTTTTCATAAAATGTTTCACTACTTTGTTCGTTACGTTTATGAAGGTGCGAGTGTTGAAGATATTATTCAAGCAGGCGGATTAAGCCGCAGTCGTGCTTATAAAATTTGGTCTGATAATTACAGCGTCCCATTACGTATGGCTATTTGTCAACAACGCCTCGGACTCGCCAAGTTATTATTGCAAACCGATCTCAGCATCGAAGCCATCGCCGAACGCTGTGGTTTCAGCTCACGACAGCAAATGACTCGATTATTTCAAGAGCATGAACACTGCTCCCCAAGACAATGGCGCGAGCAATAAGCACCTTGTATAATTAACGGCGCGTTTAGGCTGCGATTATGCGATTCGACATTGTCTTTTGTTTTGCTGGCTACGCCTTAATTCCCTTATGCAATGCACTGTTGATTCGTTGGCGACTCAAGCAACGCGATCATATACTGACATTTTTTCAAAGCGTCATTTTGTTTTGGGTCTTGGCTATTTTAGCATTTTCGGTTGGTACCGTATTATCTATTATTTTCGGAATAGGCAGTGGCATCCTTCAGGCCATATTCACCGAAACAAATTTCAATGATGGCTTACGCATCGGTTTTGATCGAGCTGTACCACTTGACGAAAATGAAGAGATTCGTCCATGGGGGCTACTCGTGCCCATGCTTATTGGTTTAGGATTAAATATTGTCGCTCATTTTTTGAGCTTGCGCATTATTAAAAAACCAACAAACGATTAATCCGATTGATAACGATCAAACACTTGACTAGGCGTTAATACTTCAACGCCCTCGGTAGAACATAAACGCTCCAACAAGGTGTCTAAAGTATCCGCCTGAACAGGGCCCCAGCCCTCATTATCTAGACCATGTGTATTATAAATCATCCATGGATACGTATCTTGGTTTAAAAAATCATCAATAGTACCAATTAAATGTTCATCGATGCAGTCAGGGCCGAATCCTGAACAGGTTAAACGCTTTGTGTCTTTATTCGGCAGGGAATTCCAAAATCCCCCACCAGTCCGATAGGCCCGCACCTGTGGCGCTAACCATTCTTCTATTTCGGCATTGGATGCGTTATATGGGAAATTGAAAATGGCATTCTCAGTTTTATAGCCATCCAATTCACGCTCAAAGGTTTCGAAGCATTTACCAAATAATTCCTGTGCCTCTGAAAAACTTACTTCCGTTTTATTAGTATGATTCCAACCATGTGGCATGATTTCATGACCACTCGCTTGAATGTCATTCCATAAATCAAAATCACCTGTTGGAATATCGTAACGAAAGCGCTCATTACTTTCTTGGCTCGCTAAAACATTCAGACAAGCCTTCAGCCCATGTTTTTCAAATATATCTGCAGTACGAATCGAAGAATCGCGAAAACCGTCGTCAAAGCTCAGTGTAATGATATGCGTCATAAACCACCCTTCGCACAGGACAGTAATCCATCTAGGCGCTGATCAAGACAACAAGTCTGGTAACTCAATCAGGTCTTTGAGTTGCCAACGAGGCGGCACAGACAAACGTTCTGCTGCTTGACTAAACCTATTCACCCATGCTACTTGAAAACCAAAATGAGCGGCACCGGCTACATCCCAAGCATTAGACGATACAAAACAAATATCTTGTGCTTCGCATGAAAATTGTTGAGTTGCTAGTGCGTACACACGTTGATCCGGTTTATATAATTGCAAAGAATCAACCGATAAGACTGCATCTAGTTTATCATCAATTGAAGCCGATTTTGTTGCGGCCGCCAACATCATTGGGCTGCCATTTGATAAAATTGCCGTTTTAATGTTAGTAGCCTTGAGTGTCGATAAAATGCTGGGCACTTCTTCGTAGGTTTTTAAATGTAAATAAGCATTCATTAATTGTTCTTTTAATTCCTCGTTATGTAGTTCACATTGATCAAACGCAAAACTTAAGGCATCTCGGGTTACTTGCCAAAAATCAACGTAATCTCCCATCAAGCTGCGCAGCCATGTATATTGCAATTGTTTATCACGCCAATAATTCGACACTGTTTGTTTTTTGTCACCTAAATTATCGGCGACTGCATCAACAGCGCTGTGCACATTGAATAAGGTGCCGTAGGCATCAAAAACAACAGCTTGAATAGGCATAGGACGACCCCCCCCTCGATCAATCGTCTTTTGACGATTAATAAAAACAAATAAAAAGAGCTGCTACAACATGGTCAGCAACAATTTAAATTCCTTAAACACTTCTTGGTTTACTTGGTAGCGACTGCTTTGACCGTGAATTTCACGAGTGAGCAAGCCGCTTTCACGTAAAATGCGAAGGTGCTCGGACACCGTAGATTGAGCCAAGGGCAGACGTTTAACGAGTTGATTGCAGACCCAACCGTTATCACCACCTTCTTTGAGCAGCCAATTAACCAAACGCACACGGACTGGATGTGATAGCGCTTTGCACAAGGCAGCTAAACGCTCCTCTTGCGACTCATTAAGCGTCCCTTGCATGTGTACCTGATCTTTGGTGTCAGCCATAAGTTTACTTTAATCGTCGATTGACGATTGTAAAGGGGGAATCTGACAAGACCCCCTTTAATCAATTTCTTCATTTCCACGGCAACATAAAGTTGCCTATTCTTCCGCCGAAGGCCACGCCCGTGGCCTTCTAAATTGCTGCGCAATTTACCAATTCTCCACGGCAACATAAAGTTGCCTATTCTTGGGCCGAAAAGCACGCCCGTGCTTTTCTATCGCCTGCGGCGATGCCCAATTCACCAATCAAGTATATCCCTACCAGTTAAATCCATAATTTTCTTTTTGATGATCGCTTCTTTATTTTCCTCGAGTTCCTTAAGTTCGGCATCAAGCATTTGCAATTCCATTTTTAATTCTTGGACGCCCATCTTGCGACGTTGCACCAAAATCTCGAACAATTGCGGAACCGTTTTCTTTATTGCTTCTTTACTTGCCTGATCTTTACCGCGGCTTTTTTGTAACTTGTTCGATAAAACTTGTAATTGTAAGCGGAACTGCGCTTCTTTAATCAGTAAAGTAAAGCGTTGTTTTTGAAGGACACGACGTTCCGCGTCTTCTTCATCATGTTCATGTTCCATGTGTTCTAAATGTTCAAAAATTTCCCAACCCACATGGTGCATCAACTCAATATATTCGTCTTGGTCACTGCGTTTGAGGCTTTTTAGTAAATTATCAAAATCTGGATGCTCTTTGCGCAAGAAATTATGAACGTGCTCTAGCACTTCTTGGAATTCCGCTTCCTCGTCATCTTCTTCATCTTCATCATCATCGTCGTCGTCATCGTCATCATCGTCGTCATCATCGTCGTCATCATCGTCGTCATCATCGTCGTCATCGTCGTCGTCATCACGGCGAGCATCATCTTCTCCATCATCTGGCTCACGATCATCATCATCGAAAACAACAATGTCTTCAGCATCATTCTCTGCAGCAACAACAAAGCTTAGACAAAAAATACTGAGTAAAAATACGAGAAGAAAACGCATGGGTAATTCCTTACAGTTTGAATGGTTTTAATGTAGGTGTTTGAGTTTTAAATGTAACACGCAGATGGCGTCCACGTTGATACTTACTTAATAAATGCTGTGGTTTATGAGCGCGCTCCTCTATACGCTGCATCCGTACCTGCATCTGCTCAAGATCATCCCAAGAAATCGAGGTGGTTTTCTCTTTTACTACAGGGGTGACACTATGTATAGCTTGCTCAGGAGCTGCAGTATTAAAATAATAAACTAATGCTATACATAAAACAGCCGCAATAAGTGCTGCAGGTTTAACAATTCTTCCTATAGACAATGATTGTGATTGCTCGATTTGTTTATTAATTGCTTCTTTTAAATGAGCAGGAACAGTCTGACGTTGTGGTAATGCGTTTTTTAATGTGTCTAAATTACTTGCATACAGCGTACATGCCGGACATGCATCAAGATGCTTTTGAATATCTTGGTCTCTATCACCATTGTTAATCGATAACTGAACCTGTTTACATGCAAGCATTAGACATCTTTCCTAAAAGACTGAATTGCTTGACTAATAATTTTTGTGGCCATGTGCATACGTGCCAGCAAGCGGTTACGTGGTTCTTCCAATATTTCGGCAATGTCATTAAAGCTAAGTTCTTGCTGAACCCGTAATAAAAAGACGGCTCGTAATTTTGGCGATAGTTTTTGGACTGCTTCTTGAATATGTTCGTGCAATTCAACCACATCCAATTGCTGAACCGGATCATCTTCAAGGCCAGATTCTTCGGCTTCCGTATACTCAAATTGCTGAATGTTTTGCCGTTGGCGGTACCAGTCGTAAACCGCATTGCGAGCAATGCGAAAAATCCAGGCATCACGCTGCCCGCGTTCTTGATAGCGCGGCAGCCCTTTGTGAATAGCAATCCAAGTTTGCTGGAAACAGTCATCAGCGTCAGCAGCATCCCGTAACATGGATTGGATAAATGCATAAACCCGCTCGGCGTACGCCTCGTACACCTGGTCAAAATCGAGATTCATGTAATCCAATCGTCTGCGTTACAAAGGTAAACGGAAGCACCGCAACGATATTAAGTAGTTTTTTTGCTCGCCCAGTCATCACTGATACGCTGGGGGATGGGCGCATCCCCCAGATACCTAGTTAAAGCTGCGCATCGATTGCTTTGCCGAGCTCTGCTCTATTCACCATACCTTTAAAGCGCTGCACTTCCTGACCATCTTTAAACACAATGATGGTTGGAATTGCCATAACCTCAAATTGTGCAGCAAGTTCCGTCTCTTCATAGACGTTTACTTTGGCCACGTTGGCCTTGCCATCGTAATCAGCAGCGAGCGCATCGATCACAGGAGCAATCATCTTACAGGGTGGGCAGCCATCGCCCCAAAAATCTATGAGACTGACACCTTGGCCAACCAAACTTTGAAAATCTGCAGTTTGAACACTATTTGCCATATCTGGCTCCTTTCTTAGTCCTTCTCTGTTTATTATTAATCGTTTATCGACGATTGTCAATATATCAATACGCCTCTACTGATCCGAGCTGAGCTGGGCATAGACTGGAGTTCTTGCTCAGCACCAGGTTTTCACGTGTCAGCCCAAGGACCAGGGACATTTCCGTATATGAACGACACCTTTGTAGATGATATTAAAGCTGCTCGCCGTGGAGACTTAGATGCCTTTGGCCGTCTGATCCTTGCACACCAGGATCGTGTCCGCGCCTTTCTTGGCGCACGTCTCCGTGATCATCACCAAGTTGACGACCTCTCGCAAGAATGCTTCATCATCGCCTTTAATAAATTAGAGCAGTACCGCGACGACGCATCGTTCAGTGCCTGGCTGCGTAGCATCGCCCATAACCTTCTACGCAATTATTGGCGCCAACGTAAAGAACAATATGTCGATATTCGCGATGAAATCCTCGAGGACGTCCAAGACGTCGATACCGATTTTTTACAAGACCACATCCAACACTTACGCGATTGCATGCAGCAATTACCGAAGCGCAGCCAACAATTATTACACGCACGTTACGCTGATGAAAAAAGCATAGCTGATTTATGTAAGCATTATGAAACCAAGCATTCAGCAATGACCATGAATTTACATCGCATACGTCATCAGATTAAAAAATGCATCGAATCCAAAGGGCTCGAAGCATGAATCGTCAGGAACAGGAACAATTACTCGCAGATTTTATTCAAGGCACTGCATCCGACCTACAGGTCGCAGAGCTGCAACAGTTACTGAAATCGCATCCTGAATTAAAACAATCGCTTGCCGAAATGTTATTGATAGAGCAAATGCTTTACGTCAAGCACGACGACAAACACGGTGAACTTTTAAAAAATGAAGTGCTGCATGCCTTAGACGATGATTCTTCCGGTCGCCATTTCACTAAAGAGACCATTGACCAAATTCGTTCACGCCAACAAAAATCCAATCGCAAAGCGACACGTTCACATCGCCGTAAACGACCCGCTAAAAAACAAGACCCTCTGTGGATCGGCCTCGGTGTCGCTGCTGCTATTTTATTTATTATCATTGCTGCATGGCCAAGTCCTGCTCCAGCACCTAGCCCTAAAGAATCACCGGTTGTTAAAAAAGAAATTAAACCAGAGGCACCTAAACAAATTGGCCAATGGCAGCAATTAATCAGTAATAATCTCAAGCATCCACAGCATGCCGACCAACGTAGTACGCGTTGCTATATCGGCGATCAACTCAAAGCGAGCCAAGATACGATTTTGGTCTTAGACGATGCCTCTGAAATTCACATCAGCACTGGCACCCATATAGAAATTAGAGGCGATACACAAAATAGTGAAATTTATTTACACAGCGGCAGCATCAAAGCACAGATCACCAAACAGAAGACGGGATCGGCTATTTTATTTCCAACCAGTTTTGGCACCTCACGTATTGTCGGAACAGCATTTTCATTAAATAGCAATATCGAAGGCAGTCGCCTAGAAGTCTATAGTGGTCGCATAGAACAAACTCATGAAGAGCGCAAAGAAAGTGTATTTGTCGATGCTGGCCATTATGTCGATATTGTACCCAATAAATCACTCGAGGTAAAACCGATTGCAGTGGCTGTCAAAAAGATAGAGCCACCACCTGCAATTATAGCAGAGCCAGAACCTGTCATCATTGCCGAAGCACCCGTGATTGAGAAACCCTTTTATGAGTGGTCGACAAAAAATGCGAAAGCCTGGTTTCGTGGCAGTGTAAGCAGTGAAGGCATTAACTCACATGAAGATTTCGAGGGACATGTTATCTACGCACGTCTACCGCGATCTGAACGAGAACTCCTTCTGGCCAATGATGAATTTCATTTCACCTTACGCGCCAACGATCAATACGCCATTTATATAGATGTGTTCTTAGCTGATCAGAATAATAAATCTCCAAGCCATTTACAATTTGCGACCTTTACTGTTAACCTTGATCAAAACAATCAGTGGCAACCGGTTTCCTTTCGTCTAGGCGATCTCACCTTTCCGCATAAAAAATTCATTGAGGTGAACCACGGTTGTTTTGCAATTCGTTTACGCACAGCACGCTCTCAAGCATTTGCACTGCAACGTGCGCTGATTAAACGAAACCTAGAAGACAAGTAATTGAAAATAATTTATCTAGTCAAATACGCCGCCAGGAACAATTGGCGGTATTGGGCAATTTAACGTCGCGCCTATCGTGCGTAATACGTCGGCTTCTTCAGATGTAATGATGCCATCCGCAGCAACGGCGGTTGCAGCTGCAGTTAATAGTTTCTTTTTCGTATCAGCATTTGATCGAGATAGTCGTATTAAGGCATGATCCAATTTATCCCATTGTATATCTCTCGTAGATATCGTTATGTCCTTATTTATCTTAATGCCTAATGATTGAGAAGCCGAGACAAATGCTTTTCCAGCAGCTTGTTTATCAAATGGATTGCCGACCTGGGCGATAATCGTCAGTAATAACTTCACATCTTTATTACTAGCTTTATCGTGCACCTCTTTTTCGAACGATGGATCAATCGCAATGCGCAAATGATGACGCAATGCATATTCAAAGGCCGTTACTTCTTCGTCTGCTACAATTAATGCATCAATAACTATTAGAAAGGCTTTTACTTGCCTTTTCGATAATTGCTCGAGGGCAGGCATACATAATTCTAAAATAGGAAGTCGTGCATGTGTTTCCAGACGCTCAATCATCGGCAACAATTCACGCGCGTGTTTTACGACACTGGCTTCGGCAAAATCTTCCATTTTTTTCCATTGTTGTTGAGCAATCGTTTGGTCCTTATCCAATAACAAACAATAGATGATCGCCCTTGCTGTGTAGGGATCATGACAAGCATCATGGACTTGCTCATCCATATGCGCCAATAACGCTTGGCTATAGAGCAAGTGCTCAGCACCAGGATCGCCAATACTTTCGAGCATACGTTCTGGGCTAATTCCTTGAAATGCTGCTGTCTCTTTTGCCTTGGCCTGCTCATTGTGTGCACTGCCACCGGCAAAACCCATCGCACCTCCATGCATTTCTGCATGAATATCACCTTCTGTTGCCAGCGCTTCAGCCAGCTCTTTATTATAATGTGGATCGATGCGTTTAATGCGTTCTTTTAACGGTGGATGTGTCGCCATCAAATTGGATAAGCTCGAAATCTCACCAAAGAAGAAATGACTCGCTTCACCGGCATTTTTATTTTCAATGTTTGAATGACCTTCTAAAAGTTTTTTCAAAGCCCCACCGATGCCATCAGGGTTTCGCGTGTATTGAACAGCTGATGCGTCTGCAAGAAATTCGCGTTGGCGTGAAACAGCTGCCTTAATCAGACCACCCACAAAAACACCAATATAACCGATAATATAAGCTGCAAGTCCAACCATAAAAATAGCAAGCAGTGCACCGCCGCCTTCTTTCGACGAACGTCGACCTGAATAGCGCAGTGATCGCATTAAGATGCCACCAATAATAGAAATCATTAATATGCCATAAAGGAGGCCCATTAATCGTATATTAAGGCGCATATCACCATGAAGGATATGGCTGAATTCGTGTGCAACGACACCCTGTAATTCATCACGATTTAATTTTTGGATAGCCCCACGCGTCACACCAATGACCGCATTTTCAGTTCGATAACCAGCTGCAAACGCATTGATCCCGTCTTCTTCTAAAATGTAGACTGGTGGCACGGGCATACCTGATGCGATTGCCATCTCTTCGACAACATTGAGCAAGCGCCGCTCATCCTTGTCATAGGTATTATTATTCAGCAAGCGACCGCCTAACATTTCGGCTACGCTTTTTCCACCACCACTGAGAGAAAAAACGCGTCCCAAGGATCCCAATGATATAATAACAATAGCAATACCACTTATAACCAGAAATACTTCGGGATTCCATATTTCAAAACGACCACCATCACCCCAAAAAATAGCCAACATCGCCGTAAAATACAGCAGGGCGATGATTCCTACAATGGCGGCAATGAAATACCAGACTAAGTGCTTACTACGACGTCGCGCTTGATCTTGTTCAGAAAAAAAGTCCATTTAATAACAATCCGTAATTAAAATTGGACCTTAGGTGCTTCGCGCTCCGCTTCATTGGTAATTTCGAAATGCTCAGCTTCTTTAAAATTAAATATGCCTGCAATTATGTTAGTTGGAAATGATTCACGTTTGGTATTATAAACCATCACCCCATCGTTAAATGCTTGTCGAGAAAAAGCTATTTTATTTTCGGTACTGGTTAATTCTTCAGTTAATTGCATCATATTTTGATTGGCTTTAAGATCTGGATAGGCTTCTGCTAAAGCAAAAAACTTACCCATAGCACCACCCAATGCTGCTTCAGCGCCAATTAAGGCTTTCATCGCATCTGGATCCGTGGCATTGCCAGCTACTTTGGAAGACGCACTTTGCGCTTGATTGCGAGCAGCGATAACGGCTTCCAATGCTTCGCGCTCGTGCGACATATAAGCCTTAGCTGTTTCTACTAAATTAGGTATGAGATCATAACGGCGTTTCAATTGGACATCGATTTGAGCAAAAGCGTTCTTAACGCGATTACGCAAATTGATGAGACCGTTATACATACCGCCAACAATCATGATCAAAATAAGACCAACAACGATGCAAACGATCAAAATTATGATAGAGGTGTCCATTTACGTTCATTCCTTTCGAATGGGTTACTTGAGAATAGAGGGTCTGCTGACAACCGAAAGCCTTTGCATCACGTTCGTTTGCAAGACATCCCTGCGGACATGCTCCAACTATGCAGCATCTCGCGCGCATGACTGCTGAGATTCAGCAGATAGACCCTCACCTAAGCGCCAAGCTTGTTGCCAAACGACAACACTAAGTGTCTTAAACACAGTCAGTTAGAATCATTGCTTGATGGCGTCTATAAAGCTATGGCAAATGTTTGATTCCTGGATAGGAATGAAGCCCCAGATTGGAGAATAGTTTATGTTTCGATTAGCTTGTCTGTTCCTTTGCTGCATAGCGCTGAGTGTTCCGCTTGAAGCGGCATCCTTTGTTAAACAAGCCCAAGCGCGCAAACGCGCAGACCGCGCTGAATTTCTCAATACCTACAAGACAGAAAAGAAAGCCTCGTACAAAACCTACAACAAAGCGCTGGCTAAAATGATTAAATCCTGTGCCAAGTCGGGCTTGGTAGAACGTGGCACAGAATTACTCGAAGAGCTCAAACTCAACGACCCAAAATTTGAAGACATCAAAGAACTTGAAGCAGCTTTAGATGAAGCAGAACCAAAAGAAAATGAAAAGAAATTAAAATCGATCGAAAAAGATTATGATAAAGCTCAAAAACGCTACGCTAAAGTATTGCTCCCCTTCACCGCTGAACTCATTACCAAGCAACTCTATGGCTTAGCCTATGATAACATTCAACAAATTATTTATTGCGATCCTGATAACAAAAAAATCAGATCTTACATAGGACATACTTACAATCGCAAATCCAAAACCTGGATGAATGAATATGCCGATGAGCTCCTAAAAAAAGAAGGTCTCATCTGGGACGATAAACTTGGCTGGGCTCTGCATAAAAAAATTGATGAATACACTAAAGATAATCACTATGATTATACCGACGAAACATGGGGTAGTTTAGAGGAACTAAATAAAAAACATTCTACCCTAAAAAATCCATGGCCCATAGAAACACAGCACTATGAAATTTATGCCGCTTGTGACTTACATATCGGCATTCAGGCTGCTAACGAGTTAGAAAGCCTTTATCAAGCATGGATACGTGATTTCGTAGGTTTCTTTGGTAACCTGGCCATGGAACGATTGTTCGATCGCACTGCATCACCAAGTAAGTTAAAAGTATATATTTTCAGTAATAAAGAAGACTTTCTGGAGTATGCTCGCAAGAAGAAAATTTTTGACCCAATTCTAGCAGAAAGCGTTGGATTCTATTCAAAAAAATTAACATCGAGTCAGTTTTACTTATCTGAAGACTGGATCCAAACTTTGTGGCATGAAGTTACACATCAATTATTTGGCGAGAATTGTAACCAAGGTGGCACCAAGCGCACTGCTCTGGCCGAAGGTCTCGCTGTCTACATGGAGTTCGGCCGTGTTGTCGACGGACGCATCATTATCAACATTGATGAAAATAATGATATCCAACGTCTCAGACCTGTTATAGAAGGTGGTAAATTACCAAAATTTTATGAAATTTGGAATCTCACCCGTGAACAGTTCCATGGTACCCACCGTGGCCTGAATTACTCACTCGGTGGGCTCTGTGTATTTTTCTTAATGCAATACGATGACGGTAAATATGCGCTTGATTTCATTGATTTCGTAACGGATTCGCACTCTTTTCCAAAAGAAGGTGCAGAAATACATGATTTTTTAGGTATCTCGAAAGCACAACTCGAGCAGCAGTTTAAACAGTGGGTAGATGAACAGTTTTAATATTATAGCAAACTAGTATAAGTCTTAGCCTTGGGATTAGTCCGTCACTTCGTGACTTTTAGGTTGGGGCACACAGTTTATATTTCCGGCAACACACGCCGAGTTCTCGAGGCGGCGAACGCCGAAGCACGGTCCGAGCTACTTGCGAGGAAATTTACGGAGCTTTAGCGGAGTAAATTAGTAATGACAAAGTGAGCGGGGGGCTCGGGGGCAAAGCCCCCGAAACTAAAGCTCCGGGTCTTTACCAGTTAACATTTTGTACGCCTCAACATACTTCCCAATGGTCTTTTGGCAGACTTCATCTGGTAGTTCAACTGGATTAGTTTTATCAAAGTTAACGCTTTCTAAATAGTTTCGCACAATCTGTTTGTCGAAGCTATTTTGACCACGACCAATACCGTATTCATCAGCAGGCCAGAAACGTGACGAGTCAGGTGTTAAGACTTCATCAGCTAAAATAACTGTTCCTTCTTTATCAACACCAAATTCGAATTTAGTGTCTGCGATGATAATACCTTTTTCTGCAGCCAAATCACGAGCCTTACTATAAAGTGTGATCGCTAAATCATCGACTTTCTTAGCGCGTTCTTCGCCGATAATTTCAGCAGCTTTATCTGGATGAATATTTTCATCGTGAAAGCCTTGCTCAGCCTTAGTACTTGGCGTGTACAATGGTTGCTCAAGTTTTTCGCTTTCTTGCAGACCTTCCGGCAGAGGAATGTCGCAGATGGTGCCTTGCTTCTGATATTCTTTCCAACCTGAACCAGTGATGTATCCACGAACAATCGCTTCAACTGGTAATATTTCTATTTTTTTCACCAACATACAACGACCGTCTAATTGATCTTTATATGATTGAACCGCTGCCGGCATGTCTGACATGTCAGTAGCAACTAAATGGTGCGGGCAGATGTCACCCAGGACATCAAACCAATGGACGCTTAATTGATTGAGAACCTTACCCTTTCCAGGTATGCCATTTTCCATAACAACATCGAAAGCACTAATGCGATCAGTTGCTACGAACAGCAGATGTTCATCATCGATATTATATAAATCGCGAACTTTTCCGCGTGTAATTAATTCAAGGTCAGGACAATTACTTTCTTTAAGTGCGCTCATGCAATCATTCCTCTGTCAATGCAGCTTGGAGTGTTTCTAGGAGATCTATTTGGCTTAAGCCACGGACAATTCCACCAACACGGTAATTATTATCCCTTGGTCCATCTTCGGCATTAATGCCGTGACCAGTTATACGACGGATGGTTACACGTTTCATATCACCATCGTTATTTGCCACGGCTAAGAAGACGCCTTTGCCTGGCAATGTGTAGGCAATCATTGGTAAATTTTCTTCGAAGTTGCCTAAATCTTCAGCTGTAGGAACCACAACGGTTTCGAGTGGCCCATAAGTTTTATCTTGTATTTGTGCCGCCCACTTCTTATTTGCTTCAGCATCAAAGTATTTAACTAAGGTGCCATCAGTTTGCCCAGACACCGTTTTTATAATCTCGTTAGCCTTTTTAATTAAATCGGGAAAAGCCTTTTGTGCACATAAATAATGAACCACCTCATCCTTCACACTGTCATAAGCTTTATAATCTGCCTCAGTAAAACCATCGATGATTTGGATGATGTAGAGATCACCATTATCAAATGCCTGCTTCTTCACAAAAAAGGTGTCGACTTCTTTATTAAACGGACTGGTTTTAGGCACCTGCATTTTAGCAAATGGCTTCCCGTCTTCTAAAAGAATGCTGTAGACCGTACCAGCACCAGGATCGTCAGCAGTTAATTTCGATTGAACACTTAATTTAATATCTTTGTTTAATCGTTTGTCATCGGCTTTTATTGAAACATTGTCGACTAACTTTAACACGGCATCACGTTTACCTTCAGCAATTTTATCACCTTCAGTCAAGGACTCTTCCTCAATTTTAAATTGAAAGGTGTCTGCCAATTCAACCGCTACCTCTTCTGCTTTTTTAGTTGCAAGAGTATCGCGAATATAGTCCTTGGACTCCTCGAGCGTCTTAGTCACTATTTCAGGCTTTGGCGGCTCTTCGCCTTCTTTCAGTTCTTTCACCTCTTTGGGTACCTCTTTTTTCAATTGAGGGTCGCTCTCTTTATTTTTTTCGTAGTAAGCTTTGATTTCATCTTCAGACACAACGACTGATTTTTTCACCTCAGCCACGTCTACTGAAATACAGGTGAAATGACACTTGCGTGGAATGACAAAACGTTCTTCTTTCAATGTCTCATAGGCTTCTTGGATTTTCTCTTCCTCAGCCAAGACACCCTCTTTATATGATTCGATCATTGTTGCTGTACTGATGGTTGCCTCTTCAGTTTTAATCTCTTCATTTTCAAATTTTGCAAAAATATCAGTTGCGGATTTATTGATGACGATGTTTGGCGCATAACGACTTACATAGTTGTCATGCGAACGCATATTAGCAATAAATTCTTGAATTTCTTTTGGCTTTAAACTGCGGCCAGGTTCATTTGCTTCTATTACTTGACGCACTGCCGCGCGTAGTGTTTTTGCATCTTCGATTCCAAAAACAGGTCTAGATAAATATTCGTCAACGAGCGCCTTGAGTTCATCACCACTTGGCATCATACCCTCGTCTTCACCAAGCTTTGCAATAACTAAGGTGTTACCAGGATTCGATACTAAGGTGCGAAATATATAATCATTTTGACCACGCCATACGCGCTCTTCCATATCCTGCGGTTTTATTCCTCGCTGCAGGGAATACAGAATGGTTTGCACACGTGCATGGCGTTGGTAATCAGCGTTAGTAAAACCCTTATGGATTTCGACAATATTTTTACCGACCATACCAGTCAGACTACTTTGACCGAGACCAAAGATCAGACCAACGGCTATGACTAAGAAGACCACCAGGATGGTCTGAAAAATGTTTGGCCCTTTGGCCGGGGTTCCAGCAGACTGCTGCTTATCCTTACTCATGGATACTCCTCACTGCGCTAAGCACCTATTTCCGACATGTCTTAGCGGGGCCACACGGTAGTGCGGCTTGGGCTGCGCTCAAGTGAGACGGGCTCTCAAAAGGAGCCTTTCGTGACTACGTTTTGCCGAGTTCCAAGCTCTCAGCCCAGCTAATAAACTCGGCCTTATCGCTATCTTTAAAGAAGGCGCTACCACAGACCAAATGATTGGCTCCATCGGCCACCACCAGCGGGATCGTTTCGCGATTGAGCCCGCCATCGATCTGAATATCCAGCTCGGGGAAGGCCTCACGCGTCTTGCGAATGAATGGACGCACTTCTGGGATAAAGGACTGACCACCAAAACCAGGATAGACCGTCATAAACATCACCAAATCGACCTGATCCATAAACTTAAACCACAGTGTCGGATCAGTGTCAGGGTTGAAGGCCAGACCAACCTTAGCTCCGGTCGCTTTGACTGCAGCGATCGCTTCGTTCATCGCCCGTGGACCGACAGCTTCGACGTGGATGGTAATCGCATCAGATCCAACATCACGAAAGGCCTGGGCATATTGCACGGGATGGGTCATCATCAAATGCACATCAAGCCACTTGCTGCAGTGCCCACGCATCGCCTTGACGATGAAAGGGCCCAAGGTCAGGTTAGGGACAAAGTGCCCATCCATGACATCCACATGTAGAGCTTGGGCGCCAGCGTCCTCGCACATCTGTAGTTCTTCAGCAAGTTTTGAAAAATCAGCAGAGAGCAGACTGGGCAATACGCGTATGTCGGGCATGCACTAAGGATGGCTCTGTGCTCGCTTACACAACTACGATTTTGCCAAATCTAACACCATTGCTTTTAACTCGTATTTAATTGCACAAGGCAAGATTGTCTTTAGCCTGCGTTTCCCACACAAAAAGGAGTTAGAAATGGCCGCTGAATTTACAGAAGCAAATTGGGAAGAAGAAGTCCTCAAAAGCGATAAACCAGTTTTAGTAGATTTCTGGGCAGAATGGTGCCCACCATGTAAGCAGCTTGGACCTATCGTTGATAAACTGTCCACAGACATGGCTGACACAACCAAGATTGGTAAACTAGATGTTGAGAATGCACCTACCATTGCAGCTCAATATGGCATAACCAATATTCCTGCACTCATTTTATTTAAAAATGGTGAAGAAATTAGCCGCACGCTTGGTTTCAAACCGCTACCTGCATTGAAAGAGTTTATCGAAACTAATTCTTAAGATTTCGCATTTCCTAAAAAACCCGGATATGTTTATCCGGGTTTTTTTATTCCAGAAAATCTGAAACTGTTTTTAATCGATCTTGTTTAACTCCAAGTCGAGGGCGACAGGCAAGCAATCCTTTGGTGTACGGATGCTGTGGATTTTTGAATATATCCACGCAAGTCCCCTCTTCGACTTTTTCACCGTTCCACATAATCACCACACGGTCTGCCAAATCAGCAACCACACCTAAATCGTGAGTAATAAATAATACCGCCATCCCACGATCACGTTGTAAACGTTTAATTAAATCAAGTATTTGTGCCTGAATCGTTACATCCAACGCCGTCGTTGGTTCGTCAGCAATTAATAAAGCCGGATCACAAGCCAGGGCAATCGCAATACACACACGTTGACGCATGCCACCGGATAATTCATGTGGATATTGATCAAGGCGTTGCTCTGGTTCGGTAATGCCAACGGCATTAAACAATTCTAAAACTTTACCGCGAATTTGTGATTCTTCTAATTCAGTGTGCAATTGTAAAGACTCAGCAACCTGACGACCACATGTCCACGTTGGATTTAATGCCGTCATCGGCTCTTGGAAAATCATGCCGATATCATTACCGCGAATCTTGCGCATCGCCTCATTGTCGCAGGCCAGTACATTTTGACCCTTCCACAAAATTTCACCCTGCGGATAAGATGCAGGTGGTTCTGGTATAAGTCGAATCGAAGACATGGCCGATACTGACTTACCTGACCCTGACTCGCCAACTAAGGCGACAACTTCACCTTCATTAATATCAAACGATAAACCTTTAACAGCATCAACCTGTCGTTCACCATTATCAAAGTGAACGTGTAGATCTTGAAATGATAATAAGACGTTACTCATGATCAGCTCTTCACATCCATCGCTTCACGTAACGATTCACCCATTAAATTTAGCGCCGTTATAATGGTAAAAATAGCAATTCCCGGTATATAGATCAACCAAGCATACTTAATATTTTGTCGTCCTTGATTCATTAAATCACCCCAACTTGGTGCATTAGCATCACCAAGCCCAATAAATGCTAAACCACTCTCTGCGCCAACCGAACCTGCAATACCAAAGGTCGCAGCAATCAACAACGGTGCAGATACGTTCGGCAAGACATGCCTGAACATAATGCGCCAACCAGGTAAACCCATGCTTCTACCGGCCAAAACATAATCACGATTCATCTGAGCCAGGAATTCGCCACGCACCAATCGAGCTGTTCCAGCCCATCCGGTTAATCCAATAACTGCCATCATGATAAACACATTTCTCCCCGTCATAGCAACAACCACCATCACTAACGGAAAAGTTGGGAAAGACATCATGACCTCAACCATTCGCTGCATTAACAAATCAACCCATCCACCAAAATAACCACTTAACGCACCAAAAATTGTTCCGATGATCAAAGATATTCCCGTAGCAACCAAGCCAACTGTTAAGCTAATTCGTGCACCATATAACATCCGCACTAACACATCGCGACCACGAACATCAGTACCCATCCAAAACCTCTGACTGGTTTTTTCGTTCATAGTAAAAGGCGCTTTTAAATTTGCACCTTGATAGGTTTGTTCAAATCCGTGAGTAACAATTGGGAAGATGGCAAAAACTTTATCGGGATTTTTGGTATAGTTTCCTATATCCTCTTGAGCCAAAGGTCTATTATCCCATAAAGCACGCATTCTATCCTGACCAGGTATCAAAGGCAGCTGACAAACTATCCAAATTGCCGTTAAGATTCCAATGCAAGAGAGTACCATGTTTCCTAATTTAAATTTTTTACGCAAGAACACACCAGCCAAAACCATAATTGGTAATAACAATGCAATCAAATTAAATAATAAATCGTGTCGATGCACATATTCTAATCTATTGAAGAGACTAGCAAAAGCTGGAAATTGAAGGCCATTTTCATCCCACCAGATTAATGCGATTTCTGATGCGATAAAAGGGGCATAAGTGCCAGTTAAGAATATAACTAACGCACTCCACATACCAATTTTCGCAGAACGCTTGGCTATAAATCTACGCCACACTAATTGCATCGGAGACATTTGGGTATCAGCCATATTGACTCCGAATACGTGGGTCAACAACAGCATAAAGAACATCCGCTATCAAAAATCCGACCATAAGTAGCGTAACTGATATAACTGCCGAACCCATCACCAAAGGCGCATCTTCCTGGAGCACAGCATCTAACAACAAGAGACCGAGTCCAGGTATGGTGAAAATGGTTTCAACAATAATAAATCCAGCAAATAATTCACTGATAAGACCGGCACCTAATGTAACCATAGTAATCATGCTATTTCTTAAGCTATGGCCATACACTATTTTATCTTCATTTGCACCTTTGGCTCGCGCCGTCCTCACATAATCCGCATTTAGTTGTTCTAATAAATTACTTCTCATATATCTAGAGAGAACAGTAAAACTGGCATAGGTCAATACGATTAAAGGCAGTAAACCATGATAGGCAATATCTAATAAATATCGCAATGTCCCATACCACAATGAGTCATCGGATGATAAACCTCTATGCGGGAATAATGCAGCACCTGTAGATGAATCGGTGCACAAGTGATGCAACAGGAGTGAACCAATAAAAAAGCTAGGTAATGACCAGAGGAAGAATAAAATATTGGTGGTGGTTTTATCTTCGAGCGTTCCCTTCTGCCGTGCACTTCTAATGCCTAACGGAATAGCGATGCCCCAAGCAATCATAATAGAAAATATATTTAACCACAATGTCACCTGCCAACGCTCAGCAATAACCTCAAATACATATCTCTTTTTTGTTTCAGACCACAATTTTCCTGTGAATAACTTACCCATAAAAACCATAAAACCTGTGTCGCCAAAAATGGCACCCCACCTTCTTTCGGACTGAACATAGATAGACTGGTGTCGTTGATAGTAGTTGAGTATATTTTCCCTCTTGCTCTCATAATTTTCATCATCTACTTTAAACGCTTTATCTATTTCATTTGTATAATTAATGGCCATATCAGCCAAACTTTTATTGCGTAATTGAATCTCACCCAACTCTTCGCTCGAATACTCAAACCTGTCTTCGTAATTTAATGGAGTATATGCGCACATCATAAAGGCCTGGCTTGCTGGACCATGTAAGGATTTTAAAGATTCATCTTTTAAAATCTCCACCAGCGGCTCAACTGACATATGACCAGAAATCATTAATTCTAATTCTTGTTCGTATCGCTCACTTTCTTTGACTCCCGTTTTGGACTGCAGATCCTCTAATATTTCTATCATATCGTCTTTATCAACAAATCCGCGTAAGTTGATAAGTGATGGAAGATTATTACCCGTACGCTTTAAGCGACCTAAATGGTTCTTTAAATTGGCCTGGCCTTTTTCTGCATCTCTCGAGCCAGCCTCTTCCTGGCTTTGACCACCTGACATTTCGTAACTAAGAGGCGGACGTTGAAGACGCAAGATTCCGAAATTGATAATAAGAATTATCAAAAACGTTGGAATCATCCATAACACACGACGGATGAGGTAGGCGAGCATCTTTTATTCTTTACTTAAATGCCAAAGTAATTTTTCGCGGCTATAGAGAGGATGATAGGTATCCAAGCCCTCTTCAACGCCAAGGACTTTATTGTTCTCACCCTTGTCAGTATTTTGCCAAATAAATATACCTTCACCAGACCTAAAAAACGTATAAGGCTGCTCTTCAAATATAATTTCCTGAAATTCTTTAGCTATTTTAATACGTTCTTCTTGGTCAAAAGTGTTACGTAATTTCTCTGCAATTTCATCTGCGCGTTTATTCTTAAAGCCACAATGATTACTACTTCGCGGCTCTTCTGCGTATTTCGAATGCCACAACTGTACAAAATCAACTTCTAGACCAAAACGCCAACCACCCGAAACAGCTTCAAAATCCTTATCTTCATATACACGCAGCAGCTCTTTCCATTCAAAACTTTTAGGTGTCATAACCACACCAATTTCACGCAATTGGTTTTTAAAGATGATTAAGGTACTATCCCATTCAACACTACTTGCGTAATATTTAATGGTAAATTCAAAGTCTTTCTTCTGACCATTAATTAATTTATCTCTTATGCCATCACCATTACTATCTTTCCAACCTGCTTCATCCAACAACGCGGCAGCTTTTTTCAAATCAAATACATGGTCTTTAATATTTGGGTTATAATAAACACTATCAGGATGAACATTTGCCACCTGTGGACGCCCCAGCCCATAATACACTTCGTCAATTATTCGCTGCTTCGGAAATGCATAAGTCATCGCCCTTCTCACCAGTTTATCGTTAAATAAAACTGAGCGCATATTCCAACCGATATACGAATAGGATCTACTACGCACTTGCTCCCAGGCAAATTCACCTGCTCTACCTGCTTTGGGGTTGTTGACTTCTCGGGCCGCAAAGCGTGGCTCGTTTCTATCCAATACTTCCGATTTGAATTGAGTGGGACTCAACCCATGCGCATGCACATCACCATTCTTAAAGCCAACTAATTGTGGATCTTGGTCTTTAACCAAACCTTCCCACTCAATTCTATCAAAATGATAGCCTCTACCCCAGTAATCTAGATTTCGCTTAAAACTAATGACTTTATCAGGGGTGAACTCATCTAAAACATATGCACCAACGCCTACAGCTTGACGCATTTCATCAAACCAATGCTTATTCATCGCTAAGCCGTATTCTTCCTTGCTATACTCCTCACCTTTTTCATTAAAACTATAGATATGACGTGGTAATGGTGATATGGACATGCTGGTATTCAAACTCGTATATACTTTCACCTTCCACTTCACTTGAACTATATTGTTCGCTAGTGCTGTCACAGATTCCATATCATCCCAATACGCTTTTTTCTGTGGACACTCAACATCAGGATTCATTACTGTTTCAAATGTGGCAACAAAATCATTCGCCGTAAGTGGAACTTTTTTATTTAACCATTCAAATTCAGATTTCTTTGCAATTTCCGGCACTTGCCAGTAAACTTCATCGCGTAAATAAAATGTATAGGTTAAGTAATCATCACTAATAATGCATGAAGTTGCCAATCCTTCGCTCCACAGTTGAGGATGTCGAGGATGAAAACTACATAGCGAATCATTTATATAGCCATTTGCATCACTTGCCGTTGCTGAATTTTCAACTATTGGGTTGAGACCTTTAGGTGATGATTGATAAACTTTTAAGGTGCCTCCAACGTATGTTGGATTGAAATGACCATCGTTATGAGGAAGTAAAAAATTAGCGTATAATTTTGGTTTGCCATCACGAAGTGGATCCACATGTCCGCCTTCACCTTTACCGCCACCAGTAAGCTCAATACCTTTTTCTTTAATAGCCTCTACAATGATATTAAATTCAACTTGTTGTTGCCGTAATGACTCTTGGCTTTCTTCAATGCGTTCAGCAAATGCTAACATTTGCTCGGGCTCTCGTGAACGATCTAAAATTTGTATTGCCAATAATAACGCGATGATCACTAAAAGCGTGATTTTACCTTTATCCATACTTGACCTCTGATTTAAAATTCTGGTTGTTCAATGCGATAACGTGCAACATCTTCGAGCCAAGCAGTGCGTTCACTGAGTGCCTGGCGGATTTTATCGGTATCGCGGCCTTTGCCGCTTGGAACTTTGGTGAATGAAGCTTCGGGTGCGTTATCAACGCCAGCAAGAATATCACAGGCACCATCAACGGCGCGCACAGCCAAGAGCAGTTCGGTTTGTTTATCCAAGAGCACCGCTTCTTCTTTAGATAATTCATATCCATTTTCAGCAGCTTCGTGAAAATGTTCTTCCATATAGGTTGCCAATTGGAGCAATTCATTATTGAGTCGACGCACGGCGCTGCTCGCACTTTCGCGCTTCGGGGCTTCCATTCGATCGATACTATGACCAACGCTTTTCTCCAAGCCTTTATGAAAGGCATCGATAACCTCTTCGAAAATTGAGTGCAGATTCTGTGCATATTTATTTGCACTGCGACCACGAATAATGCTGTCGACGTCTCGCGACAACAGGACTGGCAATGCCGCAATACCGCTACTGACATCAACACTAATAGTAGAAGAAATCGCTGGAGATCCTTCTTCCTCGCGAATGGCACTGACTAATTTGACCATCTCTTTAAATACGCGTTTCCAACCTTTAAATTCTTTGGTTAATTGTTGGACACCTTGAGCCCAGCGTAATTTTTCAACAAAGGTTCCCACATCTCGCGAGGCGTCGCGCAGAGCCTGCAAAACACCAGGTAAAGTTTTTAACTTATACGGTGAACCACCCAACAAACGCGGCCGGTAACGCCTGGTATCATCAATGATGCTTAAAATCTTTCGCATATCGGCCAAGCTTTTACTAATCGTCTCTAATTGACGATCGAGTAATTTATGCAATTGCGATTGTTGATCATCATCCATTACAAAAACACGCTCTAATTGCTTCACGCGTGCAATTAAATCACTGGCATCAGCGCCAGCATCCTGGGCTGCCATTATTTGACGATAAAGCGCAAGGCGTTCGTCTTCAGTATCTTCTTCTTGACCAAATTCATATTGTGCTAAACGTTTATCACGTTCGGCCATGCCGTTTTCTAAATGCACTTTTTCTGCTATCAGTTGCGCCATTTCTTCGCGTGCTTTAGCGTAATCATTTTCTAAATTTTCAAGATCTTTTAATAAACTAGCCACTGCATCAACAATGCGTTTTTGATCTTTTATTAATTCAGGAGCCTGGCCTTTTTCCCACTCACCTGAAGCAGCGGCACGCAGTGAATCACGAAATAATTCATGATTTTTTTTATCAGTCTGTGACTGATCGCGCAACTTTGACAAAAGGTCACGATAGTATTTTAATAATTTCTCTAATTGCTTATGCAGTGGAGCTTCATCATCGGCACCTTCACCGAGTGCTGCCATGGTCGCCGAAATGACGGTTTGGGTATTGGTAATTTCATCTGATGAATGTGCGCTGGCTAAATCGGAAGAACCACGTTTCTGTTCTTCTTCTTTGAGATTGTTTATGAGTAAATCGATACGCTCACTTAACGCATGCTGTCGGTCTGGCCAGAATTCACTGAGTGTTTGCAGCATCTGAATAGCAAAGTCAGAACTAATATCCTGACCCTCTTCCATCTCGTTCAGCGCAATATTTAAATTACTGGCGCGATCGAGAAAATCCTTGGCTTCAAAGGCCTGCTCATCTTGACGAAAGGATTCAAAAAAGGAGGCCCACAGCTCACGGACCGCATTACTGAGTTGATGGTCCTCTAAACGCGGACGCAAAATATGACTCAAGGCCCCAAGCGGTTCATTGCCGAGATAACCTGATTTGCGTGCTGCGATTAAGATGGCTTCAGCGAGTTGGCCATAGGCCTGTTCTAATGCGGCAAGTGCTTCCTGGTGCTCAGCTTGGATGCGTCGTTCGAGTCGCAGAATCGTGCTATTGGCCATGCCCGCAGACTAGTCGTTTCTGCCCCTATACCAACAGGCAGGAACTTCGAATGAAGCAGCTGCATGGCGTACTCGCCTTGCCTTACACGACCTCGCAGCGCAAGGACAAGTCAAATGCCTCGACCGAATGAGTGAGTGCTCCAACCGATATCCGCTCAACCCCCGATGCGGCATGGGCAGCCACGGTATCGAGGGTAATACCGCCTGAAGCCTCTAGCTCCACCGCACGTTCACCGCGAATTTCCAATGCCTGACGCAGTAAGTCAGGACCCATGTTATCCAACAGGACTATATTTGCCCCTGCCTCGATGACCGAGTCCAAATCATCAAGGGTTTCAATTTCGACTTCGATGATGCAATCTGCACCCTGCCGTTCACGGCATTGCGTAACAGCCTTCGCTGGACTACCACCATCCATCAAGGCGATGTGATTTTCCTTAATTAATATTTGATCATACAAACCAATGCGATGATTTTTTCCACCGCCAATGCGGACAGCATATTTTTGCAAGTGACGCAAACCCGGAGTAGTTTTTCGCGTATCAAGAATTGCCGCTTTGGTTCCAGCGACGGCGTCAACATAGGCACGCGTCATAGTTGCTGTACCCGATAAGCGCTGCATTAAATTAAGCGCTGTACGTTCAGCAATTAATAAGGTTCGCGCCGAACCCTCAGCTTGTAAAACAAGCGTGCCATTTTCGACACGGTCACCATCTTCTTTTTTAAGCTCCACATCAACTGCACCACCAACAACGGTGCACACTGCTTCGAACAATGGCATGCCGCATAAAACACCATTGGCCTTCGCAGTCATCTGCGCACGTAAACGTGCATCTGCCGGTACCAGAGATGCCACGGTTAAATCATCGGCACCGTTTAAATCTTCAGCTAGTGCTTTTTCGATAAGTGCACGTGTTTCAGTACTATCATAAATAGTTGACATGCGCTCATGATTGAGGTCATTCAAATTTTACAAGAACCAGAAATCGGTTTAGGACTGAGCCTGCAGTTTAATATCTAACTGAAATCCCTTATCCGCGGCATTACCAGCCGAAACACCTGCTCCCATGGCATCACATAAATTTTTCACTAGCGCCAAACCAATTCCCGTCCCTTTGGTATTACGGGTCAACTCGCGCTCACCGCGATAAAATGCTTCAAAAACATGAGCCTGATGTTCCTGGGGTACACCAGGTCCGAAATCACGAATACGCAATGCCAATCCACCATCTTGCTTTTTCAATGAAATATGAATCAGTTTCTCTTCTGCATCCTTGGCAAATTTAATGCTATTGTCGATTGCATTAACAACGATTTGCATCAAGGCATCGTGATCATAACGCACCGCCATCAATTCGTCATCTGCATCAACAGCAATACTAAAACCATTGCGCGTCGCATGCGGCTCCAACATTGATACTGCTTCATCGATAACTGGTTTTACATCACCTATCGTCATTTGCAGTTGGTAGTCATCTTTTTCTATACGGGATAAGGTTAAAACGTTATCAATTAAACGCGACAGACGCTGTGACTCCGCATGAATCGTATGATAATATTCGTCACGCTTATCATCATTAGCAACCATTCCCGATTCCAACATTTCTGCATGCATACGAATGGCCGTAAGCGGTGTCTTTAATTCATGGCTTACTGCCGCAGCAAAATTTTGTCGGCGCTCGGCAAAGCGCTGCATAACGTGCATCGTTCGATCACTTAAATACAAACCAAATAAAATAGCCGCTAGTAAAAGAGCAGTAATAATATTGAGCGTCAAGACGCTCAAACCTGGCTGATCTTCAGTTAACAACATCCGCGCAAATATTCCCGTATCTTCAAATGGTACCGACATTTGATGATAGAAACCAATCTCTCCTTCACCTACTGCCAAATTCTGTGTATTCTGCTTTTGGTCACCACGCATCCATTGCAGGGTTACTGCGTTTTTATTATGTACATGCCCACAGAACTGCTGATAAAAACGTGTCTGCAGCATGTTTGCATCTAATAAAAAGCCCTGTTTGTAGACTCTATTATCGACCCGTACTTCACGCAGCAATAAACGCTGCCGATCATCAACAGCGATTGAGCGAAAAGAGCCGGTATCGATCTCGAAACTGGCGAGGTTTTGTAATTTATTTCGTTCTAAGTAGCGCTCGATGTCCTGCTCGATCAATTTCGGTTTAATCGATTGTTCTTGTTGAACCAGTTGCTGCTGCATTTCATTCGCTTGTAGATTTGCTGCCTGATAATACGACTCTTTACTCACCTTTTTCTTTGAATTGGTATTATACGATTGTGCCCATTTACTTCGTGAACTTCGATTTTTAAAGATCTCAGACCCCTTGCCCTGGCGTTGCTGAGGGAATTTAGCATTTGGTAAAATGATCGACGTATCATTGGCGTCATTTAAAACGGCAACAAGTGACGCCTCCTCTCCAATATTATCTATGTTCGTTTTGTTTAAGGCATCCATCGTTGAAAAACAGGCGAGCTGCACTGATTCCTGCTGACGCTCACTGAGTTTATGTTCTTTATCAACATTCTTCGTTTTATGTGGAAATTGAACAACACCATCTGGGTTAATCTGAAAGTAGGCAATGATCGGTGAGTTTTGAGGCAAATCAGCTATCGGTGATTTATATAATCCCACCGAACCACCAATCTGCTCATCAGGTACATAATAAAAATTATAATGCGTAAATGGGCGGGCTTCTTCATCGCGAATAAATAAAGCCAATTGGGTTTCTATGTGATCAAACGCATCTTCCGCTATTACTTGATGGTAAAGAATCTGCTCTTGTTCCATGGTCCCACGTGCTTGCATATACAATGCTGCGATGACACATGAGATAAGGATGCCAATACCTATTAAAATGAGACGAACCGAAGCTAAGCGCATCTTATGCCACCCAACGGTAACCCTCACCGCGTACGGTTTCAATGCCACCACCATCAATGATTTTAGCTAATTTTTTTCTAAGCTTCACAATATGCATATCGACACTGCGTGTCTCCACATTGTCAGGGTCGGCATAACCGAACACATCGCGCAAAATACGACGCCTACTAATAATGCGTCCAGGTTCTTCTGATAATAATTGCAGCAGCTCCAAATCACGACGATTGATATCTTGCGTCTTATCTGCATGCACAATTTGCAAGGATTCTACATGTACCTGAATGGCACCAATGGTAAAATCTTCACTTACACTAATCACCTCAGCATCGTTGCTTTCCTTAGCGCGACGAATGAGCGCTTGCATGCGTGCTAATAATTGTGCGACTGAAAACGGCTTAGTAATATAATCGTCGGCTCCACGATTAAATCCTTCGAGAATGTCTGCTTCAGAACCCTTTGCCGTTAACATGACTATGGCCTGTTCTGGTTTCTGCTCGCGCACTTGTTTGCAAATGTCAAAGCCATTGACGTGTGGTAACATGACGTCGAGTAAGAGTAAATCGAATTGACCATGCAATGCAGCCGCAAGACCACTTTTACCATCGGCCTGCCATTCAACTTCATATTGGTTAAATTCTAGACAATCACAAAGACCCTGGGCAATGGCTGCTTCATCTTCAACAACAAGGACACGCTGATTCATTGTGTTAGTCTAGCCACCTCTCGAATTCTTTGTGTAACATAATTGTAAACCTCTTAAATACAATATCTATCAAAACTTATGGCAGTAATACGCTTTCCTTTAACTGCTCGTTTAAAAATTCTTTCGCGCCGTTTTTCCAAACATATTTGAACAATGCAGTGCGCATTCCGTGCACTTCTATGGGATCTTTACCATCCCAAGCACGGCAACGCACCAAAAACTGATCAACAAATACTTTATGAGAAGTTGGTACTTGATGCGCATCTATTTCCGATCGTTTGAGGCCTGTAAAAAATTTAGCCGCCAAGCTATCTGGCAATAATACAGACATATCATACACAAAACGCTCTTCAGTTAATGAATTCAGTCCATGTCGTGCCAACTGTTCACAAAACTTTTTAATTTGCGGACTTTGAGGACCAGCGCTCAACGTTTTAATAGTAGCCAAACAAGCCACTGGACCCAAATGCACCCGTGTTAATTTATTAATATATGTACCAAACCAATCCCCACGACGCAGCATATACGAATGAATTGCACGAACATATATCCCTGGCCAGAAGTTAGCATCGTAATCTTGATATGTGGCAATTAGAAATTGAGATGAAAACACTTTAATTAAATCCAATAAAGAACGACTTTGTAGATCAGTGAAGTCTCCATATGGATTTGATTTTATATCAGGACCATCTCCTTTATTGTCCTGAAGTGCCTCGAACATAAATTTCACCGCGCCACTACGTAATATAATCGAACACCATCTAATAAAATCTGTAACTTCTTCTTCCGAATTCTGCTCCATCATCTGCAAAGCAGACCCGATATTTTCCAAGGCACGGGCGGTAACGTGAGTTCTAAGGCCAGCAGATTCGAATCTGTCGATCCAATCCGATTCCTTTTTCTCTTCTAAAGTCACTTCGATATCTACTTTCTTCTCAACTGCCTTTAACCGGGTGAATTCATCATTATCATTGATAAAGAGCTTTCCTTCACCTGTAATTTCATATTCATTTTTTTCAGACCCCAATTTTACTTTTTTTCTGGCCATGAGAGTGGTCCAACTTGAAGGATCTATTTTAAACACCCAATTAATCGATTGTTTTTTCTGTGCTGAACCAAATGAAGCGTTTAGCACAAAACTATTAGCACCATCCAAACCTTTGTCTGACGGCTCTGTTATCAATTCAGATTTAAATTGTAAATTGTGCTGTGATATATCCCACACACCAATTAGATTTTCAGAAAAATATATGACGAATTCGTCATTCGATGCACACACAGTGCCACTAAATTTAGACTCTTCTTGATACCATTTGACCTGTAAACCATGAATAGCAGCTAAGATCTCTACTTTTAATTTCAACTGAGGTACACCAAGCGATGTGCGTATTTGCTTTTCCCCTGACTTGAAACCTTTCAACAATGCCAAATTCGCATTCAGCAATCGCTGAAGTCCAGGAATGGGGTCTTGTCCAAATTGGGGAAGTCCTTCATGACTGACCAAGTCTAAACGAATGATATTATCTTTTTGTGACGGGTCTGTTTTATTTGTTACCTTCAAAAAACGACCGCTATTATAACATGTTTTATATAGTTTGATAATAAGTTCATTGGTAAATAAAGTATCTTCGCTTATTTCACATGCTTTATATAACCACTGCTTGCACAGCTTCGCCTGATCTTCATTCAACCCTTTAATTTCAATGCCTTCTAACTTTTGTACTTGTCCCTTGTTTACGACTTGTATGTCCAATGTTATAGAACCATCCTTGTCATTAAACACTGATGAGCATATGATCTGTGCACCTTTGTATCCATTAAACCAAAATAAATTATCAACATAAACTTCTGTCTTTCTTAAGGCCTTATCATTCAAGTCTGCTGGTTTACCTATTGTCCACAAAGGGCGAAGAGGCGATGAACCACTTTCTATCAAAACATTTCCTGTTAAAGGCAACCCACTCGAGCGATCCACCTCGTTGGTCAACACCTTTCTAATTAATTCTTTATCAACCGGACTATCACCACTAATCTCTATTTTCTTTAAAACATATTGTTTCCCAACTTGAGCATCAACGACAATACCATCACTATTGTAGGTCACATTTAAATTTATTTCGTTATATCCAATACTCTTTAACCAAGTTCGAAAGTTTTCATCCAAAACTTTAGCCAATGCATCCTTGCTCGGTGCTCGAACATGGGTGATGCGCTCATTAACAAGAATTGCATCAAGAAAATATTTCTTTGGTATCCCATGATTCCCTTTGATTTCCATTCCAAGCAAATCATCTAAATGAAAGGTCTGTTGTTCAGCAGCTCGCAACTGACAAGTATAACTGATGCTCAACAGAAAGATAAATATTAGCAAACGAATCATAGCATATGCACCTCGCGGCTACTATACCGCCATCTCCTCATTGTGAAGTCAAACATCTGTCATAGACTAGAGCCGTGCTTAACATCAAAAATGTAACCAAAACCTTTGGAACCGTCAAAGCAGTTGATGATTTAAGTTTAGAGATTCCAGCTGGTGAAATTCATGCCTTTCTTGGACCAAATGGCGCTGGCAAAACTACCACGATTAAAATGTGCACATCACTGCTAATCCCTGATTCAGGCAGTATTACCATTAACGGCTTTGATGTGGTAACCGATGGAATTTCAGCACGACGTTCCATCGCCTATGTTCCCGATGAACCCTACTTATATGAACGACTAACTGGCCGCGAGTTTCTAGATTTTACTGGGCGCATTTATGGTCTCGAGCCATCTGTTTATGAAAAACGTTTTGTCGAAGTCTGTCAACAATTCTCTTTAGATGAATTTATTGACCAACTGGCTGAAGGATATTCACATGGTATGCGCCAACGTGTTGTCCTTGCTGCTGCTATTTTACATCAGCCAAAATTTTTAATTGTCGATGAACCTTTAGTCGGTTTAGATCCAAAACATATCCGTATCGTACTCGAACTATTACAAAACTTTGCCAAAGATGGCGGCGCAGTATTAATGAGTACGCACACCTTGGCTGCTGTCGAAAATGTTGCCGATCGTATCACCGTTATGGATCATGGTTGTGTCATTGCCCGTGGTAAAATTGATGAACTACGCGGTGATCAAAGTTTGGAACAACGCTTTCTCAGTTTAACCGATGGCCACGAAGATGAGCCGGCGGCATAAAAAGAAATTACATCGACAACGCCTCTTGGTCATTGATGGCCACAATGTTTGTTTTCAAGATCCCGAACTCCGTCATTTAATGCACGATGATCCCGAGCGTGCACGCCGTGCCTTCGAATTAAAAATCGGCGACCGTGATAACTGTCATATTTTTTATGATGGCGGTCCCGGTGGTGAAGAACGTCGCCAACATCACGGCACCTTATCCATACATTACAGCGGCACCCGCAGTGCCGATGACTGCATCAATGAATGGTTAAGTTATCAAGATAAATCTTTAATTACCGTCGTCACTGACGACCGTCATTTACAAACACGGGTTAAATCGTTCGGTGCGCAAATACTACCGGTAGTAGACTTTTTACATTCACTACACGATATACCAGATAATAAGCCCGGTATTGATGAATTACCACCATCGCAAGATGAAATCGATTTTTGGACTGATCAATTTAACGCCTAGTTTTTAAGCTGCGTAAGCAGCTTGCCTGCGCCGATGAACGGTCCGAGCTACATGCGAGGGAATTTTTGGAGTGTAACGGAAAAAATTAGAGAAGACAAAGCATGCGGGGGACCGGGGCGTAGCCCCGAAATAAAGAGTAGACACTGAGTTCCCGACGTATACAAGTCGGCGTTCAGAATCTTTATTTTAATTGTTCTTGTAATTGTAATATACATTTTTTTATCACTGCATTTCGTTATTGGTGCATAGTATTATGAGTATATCCCAGGCCCTACTGACGCCGCAAGGCGATCACATAAGCCATCGTCGTATTCGCCAAGGACTTCGTTTAAATGTCCTAGCCGGATCTATTGGGATCATTTGGATTACCTATGTGCTGCAATTTCCGATGGCCATGTTCATGGAACATCTTGGTGCCAGTGGCTTGATGATTGGTTTAATTGGTACTTGTTTTCAAATAACTATGTGCGTGCAAATACCAGCTACCTTATGGGCCGAACGTTCCAATAGTCGCAAATACATTTGGTTTTATTTAGCATTACTGCATCGTTTATTATTATTAATTCCTCTAGCCGCATTAATGATGGGCATGGATCTCAGTACCGTTGCCTGGATTACAATTATTACCTTGGCCTGTAGTTTTGCGTTGGGACATATGTCTGCGCCATTATGGCTGAGCTGGATGGCAGACTTAGTGCCAGATAAAAAACGCAGCCGTTTTTGGGCTAGTCGTCAATTATGGATCACCTTTGCTGGTTTAGTAGCTGCTGCATTTGCTGGATTTATTTTAGATACGTATGATGGACAAAACATTGGCTTTATCGTTGTCTTTGGTGTAGCCATAATTTTAGGGGCCATTGATTTAGTGATTCATTTGCGCGTACCTGAACCCAAGGCGATTAACAGCAATCCTCATGAATCGTTTAGCAAGCGCATCCTCGAACCGCTGAAGCAACGCGACTTTTTACTATTGTGTTTATCGATGGCTGCCTGGGCCTTTGGTGCGGGTATCGTTGGGGCTTTTGGTGTTATTTATTTAGAGCGCAGCTTTCAAGTCACCTATTCACAACAAGCTTTATTAATGATTGTCGCCTCACTTGGAGCAGTCTGCACCTCGATGATGTGGGGCTACATTATTGATCGCATCGGCTCACGTATCTTCGGCATTATTTCAATGGTCTGTTGTGTTTTTATTGGCTTAACCTGGTTTTTAGCCATGCCGGGCACCAATAGCATCAGTACGCTGAGTGCAAATATTCCAGTCGTTAATTCAATCTGCGCACACATCCCATGGCTTAATAATTATGTCATGCCAAATATTGTGTGGCTGATGATGCCTGGGTTCTTTTTAGGTGGTGCCTTTGGCTCTGGCGTCATGCTTTCACAATTAAACTTATGCACCTCTCTCTCACCGAAAGCAGGTCGCTCCTTAGCGATGGCCGTCTTCATGACCATCATTGGTGTCGCTGGTGCCATCGGTCCTATCATCGGCGGTACACTCATTGATTATATGCAAGCCTATCCAAGTGAAATTATCTTACCGCTAGGGATGCCACTTGATTTTATTCATTTGCAAATGATTGGGTTTTTCACCGTTACGGTTTTGGTTGCTGCGCCCTTATTATTTTTTATTCGCCCCTGCGCCAACGAACTGAGTATTAGCGATGCTTTAAAACGACTGATAGTTCTCAATCCACTACGACTCGGCAAATCTATTTATCACATTTATATGCTCAGTCGTGGTAAAAATCCAGGAGCCCGGGCTGCATCAGCGCGCACCCTCGGTCAACAACATACTGCTATTGCGGTTAGTGATTTAATTCAGCAACTTGATGATGCCTCCACCGATGTACGTGAGCAGGCTGTTTATGCCCTCGGCGCCATTGGTAGCCCCGATGCTATCGATGCGTTAATATGTAAACTCGATGATCCACACACTGATTTAAATCCTCATATTGCACGCGCGCTTCGCAAAAGTGCTAACACCAGATCTGTCGATGCCTTAATCGGTCAACTCGATCATCACGACCGCGAAACACAAAGTGAATCAGCGCGCACGCTTGGTTGGATCGGCGATCGCCGCGCCGCAAAATCATTACTCAATATTTTACACCACAGTAAAGACACCAAAGTTCTCAGCGCTTCAAGCGAAGCCTTGGCACGCCTTGGCGAAATTGCAGCCATTTATGACATATTACCGCGCATGAAAGAAACGAATAATCCGATTTTAAAGCGCAGTTTAACCGTTGCGATTGGTGACCTGCTTGGTGAACCGGAACGTTTCTATCAAGAACTCCATCGCGAATCTGAGGAACCCGGCACTGCCGTGGAGAGCATGTCCAAAGATATCCGCAAGCATGTTCGCAAATGCAAAGATCCCAATTTAGAAGAAGCGCAGGCATGGCTAATTAAACGCAGCAAGGATTTTGAGCACGCTTATGAAGTTCATGACAATCAAGCTGCAGCGGATGCGCTTTTTGATATGGCCATTGGACTCTCGGCCTTCCATTACGGCATTCAATTCGGCGGTGATGCCAAAGCATTGATCGATGATTTAATTTGGCGTAATCAGCGATTTGGTGTTGGAGTTTGGTATTTAGATTTACTCAGGCAAAATTGGCGAGACTGTGGCTTTGGCAAACGAGAAGCGAGCGATCTTTTATTGGGTATCTTTTTTATTCACAACTGGGTTTAATCGCTTAACAAAATTAACAACGCAATCAGTAAAATAACGATCACAATTGTGGCTGGAAAAAATGTTGAACGTCGCTCAGGATTGGCTGCAATGCGCTCTTGATAATAACGCTGTGCCTCGTCTCTGGTCATTAAGGTCGGTTTCAACATAAAGGTGATAATCATAGCCGTTAAGCCAACAATGAAGGTCAAGAGTCGAACATAATACAAGGCACTCATATCGTCGACGGCCTTACTAAATAAGTACACCGATGCAGCAAGAAAAATCGTACCGATCGCATTGAACCACTTAGCAAGATGGTGTGGAATTTTAATTAATGATTCAGCGTCATTATGCGGCGCTTGCTCATCATTTTGTGGCGCAGCAAAGGCATTCTCTTTGTCACTCATGGCTTATTAAATCGTGCTGCTATGAGTAATTCAGCTACTGTGCGTAAATCCACTTCTTCAAATCGTGGACGCTCTTCTAAACCAAGGTCTTGTAAAACCACTTGAAACATATCGTATTGTAAATGATCAGTGTGATTATTATCAGTCGTCGCTAAAATATCTGCGATTTTATCATCGGGGCGAAAGTGCCAACAAGCACTAACAGGAAATAGAAACGAGCGACTAAAACCTTCAAGCATGAGATGGACGAGCTCTTGATGCTCTTTGACGGGAAACAAGTGCATCCAGCTTGCCTGTTGTGATTCACGTGCGGTATAACGACGAAAACCGCGCGTCATACGATAGAGCTGTATAAGTATTAATGCACCGACGATACTAAGAACAATTGCAGTTTGCCACATAACACACCACTAATGATCGTGCCAGCATCCACCCTGTGGTGGAATCATAACACGCGGCGCATCTCCAAGTGACAGCGCATGATTTAAAACCTGTAGACCAAGATTTTCTGCAGGCATGTCATCACCGATATAAATACCACCAAGTAATCCAGCCTGACTCGCTGCGCGGAATAAATCATGCGAGGTACCAATAACCCAAGAATTAAATATATCGATATCATTTTCAGTACAGGCACGCAATAATTGTGCTGGCTTAGGCCACTGCCATGAGGCGGGCGCATCATCAGCCAAACCAAATACTGATAGCGTTGGAATATCTGCACTTATTGAGGAAACATCAGCTTCAGCATCTGCTTGTTGATCCTGCGTCACCAAGGCCAAAGCAACGCCCGCTTTATTTAATCGGTTTAATTGAAAGGCTGCATCATCTGCTACCTGTCCATCAACAAGTAATTGATTTAATTCGATCAAAACGCCGGTTACTGCCATATTATTGTCCGCCTTCAACCCGACCTTTAAGGGTTACCATCCAGTCGCCATCCTCATCCTCTTCATAAACGGTATACGATCCGCAGAGGCCCTCAGTAATTGCCCAGTTGTGAAAGGCATCGGGACTCGACCACATCTCTTCCATCTCTTCACCGTCATCACTACTGAAGTGAATTTGTACCGCCATACGTCCATCACAGCAGAAAGTCGGCGGCAAGCAAGCAATAGGATTCCATTCTTGGTCGCCTAGACTGCACGTCGATGCTAGATGATGCGACATGGTCAGCGGTTTTTACGCCAGGCGATAGTGAAGAATACTTTCAAGGCCCAGCAGTCTTTGGGGAATTAGCCTTTGATGTGGATAATAAGCATCAGCTTGCCTGGTTGTTTAGCGAATGTTCGCGTCTCGCTTACAACACCAATGCTCATGCACGACAGAGCGCATTAGACCAGATTGAGTGCAGCGAACACTATTGGTGCGAAGTGGAAGACCTTGCTGCAGGCATTTGGATGCACCAAGAGAATTGCATACTCGCCTTTCGTGGCACCAACCAGCCTAAAAATTGGCTGCGCAATATTGATGCACTGCTAGAACAATTTGACAATTATGGAAAAGTTCATTCTGGATTTTTAGCAGCGTTTGATTTATGTTGGCAACATTTACGAAGACACATGCCCACCTATAAACAATTAATTTGCTGTGGTCACAGCCTCGGTGGCGCAATGGCCTCCATCGCAGCACTCACCTGTAAAGCCAATGCCTTATTTACCTTTGGCTCACCACGAGTTGGTGATGAAACATTTTCACAACAATTTGAACATATTTTTCATTTACGTTGCTGCAACAGAGATGACATCGTGACACATCTCCCACCAAGCAAAGACCGTTTTATCTATAAACATATCGGTGAAGCCCTTTGGCTTGGCACCGAAGAACGCAAACGCGATCGCTTCAAAGAACGCCTTAAAGATCCAACTTTATGGTTTAGCACACCCAAGCATTTAAGCGATCATGCGCCGATAAATTATTCGCAGCGATTGGCCGTGTTAGCAGAGAATAAAATAGATAGCTAACTTGTATCAGTCTTTGCTTTGGTCTTAGTCTTAGTACCCAAGACCGTTAACTAAGACTAAGACTCATACTAGTTTACTAAATTAACAACGCTGCACTTCACCATAAATACTGTCGAATCGCGTTCGCAATTCTTGTAAAGAAATTTGCTGATCAGGATCATTGATAGCATTACGGGTTTCACCGTGATCCATTTGTAAATCGTATAATTGTTCGGCGTTTTTGCCGCGATCATAACGAATGTATTTATGCGTACTCGTTACCAATGCCTGACCGACTTCACATTCTATCGGAATGAATTCATGCCAAGCGTCTTGATTTTTGCCTTCTAAAATTGGACGTAGACTGCGACCCTTCAAATCACTTGGCGCTGCAACGCCAGCGTAATCACAAAAGGTCGGTAATAGATCGAGTCCATTGGAAATTAAATGGTCTTTATCTACAGATCTTGGTTTTATTCCTGGGCCAGAAGCGATCATCGGAATATTGGCAGCTTCCTCATAAGGAATGGTTTTATGCTCCAAACGGTGAGAGGCATCGTGATCACCGTGATCACTCGATAAAACAACGATGGTATTACTAGCCTGTCCACTTTCTCTTAACATACGTAATAAGTCAGCAATATTGGAATCAACGCGCTCTGTTAATTTCGCATAGGCCCAACGATGCAGTCGCCATTGTTTGTCGGTATATTGCTCGCGTGCATGTAGCCTGAAAGGACGCTGGTGTAATAAATAATCTATCGCCCCAGGTTCATTTTTTTGTGGTTCAAAATTAGCTGGTAACGGCGGACAATGCTTGATGAAAAATTCTTCCTCACTTATTCCTGGAGGGAGCAATAGCGCCTCATCTAAATTAGCAAATTCTTCTAAAAATTTATGCTGTCGTTGTTTAAACTCATCACTCGGGCAATCACGGATACCCATATAACAAATGTCATGGGGATTGGTATACGAGGCAAATAAGAAAAACGGCTTATCGCGTTCACGTTTGATGAATTCCTCGCAATCTGTTGCCAATCCCTCGCGACTGTCGCGGGTCAACAATTCAAAACCAACATCGTCAATCGAATAACCCGGTGTATGTACCCGACCAGCGTATGCACTATCATAACCCGCCTCGCGCATTAAGTGCCCAAGACTTTGGCGTTTCATGGTTTCATCAAAACGTTCCGCCGATATTTGTTCATTATAAGATATCCCAACTTCACTCGGCATACGCCCCGTAAACACACTAAAGCGCGATGGTGTGCACACCGGATTACTGCAATAGGCACGTTCAAAACGCACACCAGATTCAGCAATGCTATCCATAGCTGGCGTCTTGACCCAGCTGTTACCCGCACAACTCATCATCGAAGCTGATTGCTGATCAGTAAAAATAAAGAGAATATTTGGCTGTGTTTTGGCCATGGGATTCCTTAACAAATAATAAAAGATTTAATTATTTTGATTTAAATTGAAGCGGCACACCGACGCGCAGTGGAATACGCCCTGGTTGCTTCAAACGTGAAATCAAAATGGCGCCGGCTACTTGCCCGAGCTGCACATTGTCATCTAAAATGCTTAATGCGCTCGCTTTGCCCTTCTGCCCGGCGCCAATCGCTAAGACTTTTTTCTTTTGTTTACGAAAGGCCTTGCGAATACTTTCTGCCTGCGTAGCACTGTGGCAAATAAATGCATCTGGAGCGTCTTTACGTGTAGCCATGGTTTCAGCAAATGTATCCGTATCCTGGGAACCTAAAAACGTATAGTGAATCATTTTTTCGTTCACTATTCGTCCCATTTCTTCCATGATTTGTTTAAAAGCACTTAGACGAAAATACGAATCCGGCTCGATCATTTTATTTTTCTTATCGAAACGTTTACGCTTCGCGTCCTCTACACTGAGCCCTTCTCGTGACTCAAGTTGTGGGTGCACTAAGCCACCAACAAAGTGAATGTTTGTGCATCCTTTATTGATGAGGTGGTGCACGACTTCCTGATAGGCGCTCACTGAATCGTAAAAGACCTGGTCCGCTTTTAGGTCAAACTGTCTCGACATGAAATCAACAATGATAACAGGAATTTTTAATTTGAGTAAATCAGACAACCACGGCTCATGATCCAAAGATACACAAACAACTGCATCGTATGCACCTTCTTTTATTAATTCCAATGGTGGATGACGTTCTAAACAATCCGCTGACGGCCCCAGAACATCAACGCAAACCGGACTGTCCCCTGCATCCCATTGTGCCCAAGTTTGCTGGTCATGTTCGGATTTATCCGCCCACTTCGGTTTTAAATTGTTTAATCCAAGCTCTTTGAGCATCGAACGAGTAATCACACCCAAGGCATCATCACGCAATTTGCCAGGGAAGACACGAGTGAACCAGGCTATCGCAATGCGAAATTTTTTTCCCTCAACAATCGGTGCCATACGATGTTGTCTAATATAAGTACCACTACCACGCCGACGATACACATAGCCCTCGGCTTCTAATTCCTTGAGGGCACGAACCACTGTTACTTTGCTAGCGTCGAATTCTTCGTGCAGCTCTGTATCCGACGGCAATTTACTGCCAGGCAAGTAAACCCCTTCTTTAATCAGCGTTCGCACACGCGATTTAACAGCATCTTTTTTGGAAAGGTCGCTCATTACGGACATATAAATATATTTTCAATCAACCGTTGTCTAGATGTGCTTAGGATTAAGTCTCTATTGAGCTTCCTTCCACAGTTTATTTGGTACCATCAGCACTTTAATTTGCTTCTTATTTTCTTTAGGCACATAAGCCACTGCGGCGAGGTTTGCCGGGCAAAAACGCGGTATATAAATATCAGTCGTTGCTTCCATCCCGATTACCTCTGGTCCAATCCATTTTCCATCGGGCAAACGATGATAAACGTTTAATTCGTTTTTCTTATCATCGACAGCTAAAGCCATGAGCGTATCGCCGCTTTTGCACAATTTCACATTTTCATCGAGCTCGGTATTCCATGACTCACCATCCCAACTCACAACACCTAAACCTTTCGTATAGGTCGCCACAACTATTGTTTCATTATTCTTACCAACTGATTCAACACTATTAATATAGTTAGTTGGAAACGTCATTGGTTTCACCCATTTTTTGCCATCAAAATAAGTCCAGGCTGCTGGCTCTTTAGATTTAAAATGATTTCTCTTAACCACTGCCACATGTTTCCCAAATGGCACAATCCCAGCAGGATGTTGATCTGTCATTTCGGGTATACGACTGGTAAATCCTGGATTCCATGAAATCCAATGCTTACCGTCAGTGTCAGAAAACTTCGCATGTACATTGATGAAATTTGGCGGTGCCCAACGCCCTTCTACACCCAATGCTCCCCAAATGCGCCCGTCTGGTGTGCGCACAAAATCCATCGTTCCATGAGTGCAGTGTCGCGCTTCTTCTTCTAAGACGCGGTCTTGTTTCCAGCGCGTCCAGCCCTTGGTGCCTTCGAATGAATATTTTCTCATGCGTTGCCACGGGCCGAAAGGCTTACTGCCACAACCGTTATTGTTCCACGAAATAATATCGCCGCGATTATCGATAATTTTAAAGCGTTCGGTGCGATTGGTATAAATAAATGTAGGCTCTTTGTCACCTTTCATACCTACCCATGTCTTGCCACCGTCAAAGGTCTGGGCAGCAAACAATTCACTTAAAGGCTTATTATATTGCGTGCGCTTAACTTTGGAATCTGCGGTAAGCCTTGGATAGGCTTCATATAATTTGTGCAATACAAATACATGATTTTGGTCAAAAATAGCAACAAGCCCATTACTTTTTGCATCATTAAGACGCGTTTCCCAGGCAGCATTAAAGGTCAACAGCTTTGTTTCTTTTAGCGGAGTAACATCTGCTTTGATATCTAATTTAGGCGCAGCAACTTTTTCTGGTAAATCAGGCAGATCGAATGCTTTGGGATCTTTGAGCACCGGATAAGTGGTTTTTACCGAACGTTTCTCTAAACGTAAATTTGCTATGGAACCAAGTGCACCCGGCCCAGTGCCCAACCACGTTTGCTGCATATCAGACAAATCTAATTTTCGTTTTTTAACCGCCTCATCTAAGTCAAACTCTAAGGTATACCAAGTGTCTTTCTTCAATGTAAAATTGCCAACAATTGGTGGCTGCAAATAGGCGTCAATCAGACACCACCACAAGGCCAAATCACCCTTCGATTTTATATCAACGCGCAGCACTTCATGGCCACGCCAGTCTGTTAAATCGATAACTGACTTAACTGATTGAAAATTCTTATCCAACTGATCAAAACGCTTCGTTTCTAGAACACGACAAGAAAAGAAAGTGCGGTTTACATGAAATTGCGTATCTACAAATTTTTTAAAACCAACTGTTGGATGCATTTTTCCTGGCGCTGGCATCTTTGGCTCTTTGTAGTCATTTTTATCTTTCAGCACTGGGTAAAAGTCTTTGTATATGTAATCGTCTACACAAAGCTTCCATGACTTTTCCTGGTAAGCTTTACCTGAAAAAGTTTTGAAATTTCCAGGACCTTCGAACAGTACTTTTGTATGAGCTGAATCTTGTGCCATGAGCATTGATTCAGCAAAAAGAACTAGCAAACAAATAAATCCGTAGCGTATAAGCATGAGCCTACTCCCGAGTATCTATCGCAACTCAGACCCCTCAACCACATTCTCGCAGTACTGAAGGCGTCAATCTACAATTAACATATGTTAATTATTTTTGAGTCAAGAAATTGCCTCACAATGCCTTTAGAACACTCGAGCGGGTATTTCTAAACGACTGAAAAATAGAGGCTTATGCAAAAGAGCCCGACCGGAAAACAGAATACAGGCGCATGACTGTTCTACTTCCGATCAGGCATTTTTACTGCGTTCCACGAAACTATGAAGGCTTATCCCACAATAGACGCAATTGCTCATTCAGTTTTCGAAAACCTATCTGATGATATATTTTATTCGACGTCGGGTTGGCTAAATCAGTGTAGAGCGCGATATAGGTAACGCCCTCACGCAATAGTTGTTCGCATAATGCATGAACCACAGCGCTGGCATAACCCTTACCGCGAAATTGCGGAGGTGTGTAAACAGCGCCAATCGAGCACCCACCAAATACAGGCCTGATACGCTTACACATAGAGACAATTTCGCCGTCAACTTCCCAAAGCATATATGCATCAATAACATTGTTTATTTCTTCGACATCTATAGTTCGAGAGTTTTCGTTGCTATCGACATCATCATGGAATCCATGCATAAATTCAAAAATAGTTTGCGCATCATCGGCCGTTGCCGTGCGCGCTTTACCATCACAAGGATGCAACAATTGCGGCTCACCAACTAAATGATGCAAGGCAATGCCCATTGGCTCTATGCTTTTCCATTTACTCGTTGCTTCCAGTACGCGCACCCATGATTCAGGTCCATTAATGCCTATACACTCGCGACCTGCTCGCAATGATTCCTGCCAAATAAGTGGAATGAGATCAGGATCGACCTCGAATGGGGTCGCAATTAAGAGCGGATAACCACTTGATTGTAAAATAACTGCCCTTGCCTCATCGTTATTTGACAAAACACCACACCACGAGGTAAATTTCGGATTATCCAAAATACCGCAAATCAAACAGAACATGGCCGGCGTTTCTCGTAGCCAGTGACCTATCTGAGATTCTAAATCATCGAGTGTTTGACAACTCGTAAAACTAACGCTCATGATAAACTCCATTAAAAAAGCCGCTTGCGATAGGCAAGCGGCTTACAGTGATTGGTTAATACATTAAATTAGCACATGCGCTTACGTCTTATGATCGGATTTTCGATCACATTGTGAGTCATAATTGATACGGACATGTTACACAAGTTATTCATGATGATCGCAATCTAAAACAAACTCAATATTGTCAATATAATTATTCTATCACGGAAATCACAGAGGAAATAGAGAGACTTTCACTGAAGGAGAATAAGATGAAAATAGCTAACTAGTATCAGTCTTGGCTTCGGTCTTAGTCTTAGTTTCCAAGACCGTAAACTAAAACCAAGAGTTGCGCAGCTACGGACCAAGACCCATACTAGTTTGCTAAAAATGATCTATTCGACGATGCCACCTTTTTTGTAGCTTTCGTAAAGTTCGGCATATTTACCACCACTATCGACGAGTTCTTGATGTTTACCTTGTTCGACAATGTTACCTTCGTTTATCACAATAATGCTGTCAGCATCGCGGATGGTTGCTAAACGATGGGCAATAATAATCGCGGTACGGCCTTCGCATAAACGCCATAAGGCTTTTTGTACCTGTTGTTCGGTGTAGACATCAATCGAGGAAGTCGCTTCATCTAAAACCAAGACTGCTGGATCAGCGAGGTAAGCGCGTACTAAGCAGACCAATTGACGTTGACCGTGACTAAGCTGGTCACCACGTGCACCGACTTGGGTTTCATATTTATTCGGCAAGCGCTCAATCACTTCGTCAGCCTTGAGATCTTTGCAGGCTTTGATTAATTCTTCGTCAGTCGCATCTTGTTTCGCTAGACGTAAATTATCTAAGATAGATCCGGTGAATAAAATATTATCCTGTAAAACTACGCCGACATTTTTATGTAAGCTTGCCTGGGTTACCTTGCTGATGTCATGACCATCGATGCTGATCGTGCCTTCTTGAATGTCGTAAAAGCGCGCGAGTAATTGCACCATGGTTGACTTGCCATGACCGGTTGGGCCAACGATGGCTAGGTTTTGTCCGGCAGGCACTTGTAAATTCACACCATGCAAGACCCATTCGCCTTCGTTGTAAGCAAAACGCACATCTTTAAATTCCAATTCGCCTTTGACTTCCTTCAGGTCATAGGCCTCTCCATCATCGACAATCTCTGCTTCGGTGTCGAGCAATAAAAAGATGCGTTGTGCCGAAGCAATACCGCGCGCCAAATGCTCATACAACATGCCTAAATCAGCTAATGGGCCTAAGAATAAAAACACGTAAAAAGTACAAGTCGTAAACTCGCCAATGGTTAATTCACCTTCACGTAGTGCCGTGCCACCCTGCCAGATCACAATGCATAAACCGCCCATAAACAGAATTAAAATGAATGGGAAGAACCATGACCAGCCCAAGGCGCCACGCCAGACGCGCAGGTCTAGATAATTTAATTTCTCTTCGTATTCACCACGATTATGCTTCTCTTGAGCCAATTGCTGTAAAATACGAATACCACCAATGGTTTCGACCAAATGCGCGGTGACACGACTGCGTGCTTCAGTAATTTTTGCATACAGCGCTGTGCCGATTTTATGAAATAAGAACATCGAACCTGCCAAAACGGGAACAATCGGAGCCAAGGCAAATAAAACCCGCGGGCTATAGATATACAAGACCGTACTAGCCAAAATAAAGCGCACTAAGGTCGTGTAGATTAATACCGGTCCCTCGATAACCGCCATTTCCATATGATTCACATCGCTATCCGCACGGCTAACGATGCGGCCCACTTTGGTCTTATCAAAAAAGCGCATACTTAAGGAGTGCACATGATCAAATAACTGACGACGCACATCGTTCAAAATTTTAAAGGCCATGACACCGGCTAAATATCGACTGGCAATAAATGCACCGAAGCGACCAACCCAAATGCCAACTAAACCAGCAGCCATTAACAACAACCAATCTAAATCAGTACTGATCGCGTCGTCTTCACTCGTTATGATGCCATAGTCAATCGCCCATTCGATAAAATAGGGACGAGCAAAAACGCAAAGAATTAAAAAAGTCGATACCACCATGACGCTGATCAATAACCAGCGCACTGATTTCATTAATCCCCACAGGCGTAATAGCGTTGCCCGGTCCAATGACTTCTTGGCTAAATCTTCTTCGACATCAAGATCGCTCATACCGAGCCCTCCTGGTCGAGACAGAGCAATCCGCGATAACGATCATTGTGCTCAGCTAAATGTTGATGCGTATCGTTGGCAATTATTTGACCATCACCTAACAACAAAACACGATCGGCTAATAAAACACTCGATAAACGGGTCGTTACTAACAAAACCGATGAGCCGCTTTTTTGTTCACGCATCAATTTAAAAATATGTTCTTCGGTGATCGCGTCCAAGGCACTGGTGCTATCATCCAAAATTAACACGTCGGGTTTACTAACCAAAGCACGGGCCAAGCATAAGCGCTGCTTTTGACCACCACTTAAATTCATACCGCGTTCACCAACCTGCGTATCTAATTGATCGTCAAGACCACGGACGAACTCATCTATGCCTGCATCAATTAAGGCCTGCCAGATTTCATCATCGCTGGCGTCCTGCTTACCCATACGCATGTTGCCAGCGATCGTGTCAGAAAACAAAAAACTTTCCTGTGGCACGACCTGAACGCGGCGACGTAATTTCGATAAATCACAATTCCGTACTTCAGTCTCACCGCCTTGTTCATCGCGAAAGGTAACCGACCCAGCGTAGGCATCTTTCAAGCGCGGTATTAATGAACACAGCGTGCTTTTTCCCGATCCAGTCGAACCAATTAAAGCAACGATTTCTCCTGGTTTGATATCAAAGGTACAACCGCGCAGTATCCAATGCCCCTTATCATCCTGTACTTGGATATCGTTAACGTCGATATGTATCGCACCTTCAGCAATTAATTGATCACCGCTATTTAATTTTGGCTCTGAATAAATGACTTCGGACAAGCGCTGCATCGAGGCAATTGCTTCGGCAATCATACGCATCGCCGAACCCATGCCGTCTAAACGAAAAATCAACGTAGTCACTGCCATCAAGCAGGCCAACAAGTGACCGACATCAAAAATATCACCGGTCGCATGACAACGAACGCCTGCTTCGATTAATAGAATTCCCCAAACCAAGAGCCATGGATGGGCCATTGCCACCATTAATTGCGGTAACGGAATACGCGTCACTGCATATTTAACCGCGCGCAAACCATGCATGATAAATTCATTCACGTGTCCGCTAAAACGCTCTGAGCGTTGGGCTTCTAAGCCAAATGCTTTAACCACGCGAACACCCGCGATGCCCTCAGTTAAATCTTGCGTCACGTGATCATAGGCATCGTCAGTGGCCCTATTCAGATGGACCATCACCTTGGCTTGGCGATAATACAGAAACATAGCGATGACAACTAAAATAAATGGGATAATAAATAGCTGCCAGTGATAGGTATATAACAATATTAATGATCCACACAGCATGGTTCCAATTTCCACTAACTGAAAACCAGAATCCGTTGCATTGCGTACCATATCACAATCACGGGTGGTCCGGGTCACCAATTCGCCTGCGCCATGCTTATGATGCCAGTCCAATTCCATCTCTTGGACACGATCAAATAAGGTTTCGCGTAAATAGTGCAAAATGGTTTGAATAGCGGTAATGCGTAAAAACGCCGTAATGAATAAAAACACACCACGACCAATTGAAAAACACATAATAAGCACTGCCCAAAAAACGACGACATCCATAAATTCGTCTTTAGGCACATCGAGATGTTGTTTAATATCGGAAATAGCCTCGCCAAAAAACCAATAACTGACTGACATACTCATGAATGCTATGATCGTGAGTACCAGAAGGACGATTAAGCGTCCGCGATGACGCTTCAATAAATCCAGAGTCAGACGTTTTACCTGCGATTCAGCCATCTTTGCTCAATAGTAATTTAACCGGTGTTTCCACCAGTCTGTAATTCGAGAAATAAATTACGATATGTTCATTTGCTGCCGCAACTGCGGGACTAATACTTTCAGCACATCGTCAATCGAACCCTCGATGGTACATCCCGCTGCTTGCAGATGTCCACCACCACCAAAATGTTCAGCCACTGGGCCAACAGCGTAAGGTGGATTTGAACGCAGACTGCATCGGACCGAAGCCCCGTCTGCATTTTCACGCAGTAAAAATGCAATTTCATTACCAACTAAACTGCGTGGTATTTCGACGAGCTCACCCCAATCTTCCGGACGCCCAACTTGTTCAATGTCAGCTTTATTTAAAGCAATGCCAGCAATGCGCTGATCTTCCTCGTCAATAAGTAGAAAATCCAGTGCTAAGCGCTGTACATCTAAATCATGCTTGGTTCGCGTATAGGTTAATTTGCGATTAATTAACGCAGCATCGATTCCGGTATCTAATAAATTCGCCGTCCAACGAAAGGTATGTGCCGTGGTGTTACTGTGCATGAAACGACCGGTATCAAAAACGATGGTCGTATACAGACAGGTAGCGATTGGTTTATTTAATCCAAAACCCAAAGCGCGAAGTACACCTTCGACAACAACGCCAGTGCTTTCAGCTTGCACATCAACCAAATTAATATCACCAAAACGATCATTACTCGCATGGTGATCCAAATTGATTAAGCAATCGCGTTCAGCTTCAGCGACGACACCGAGTCGTGCGCGATCACCACAATCGCAAGAGATCAAGGTACCGACATTCCCAAGTTCTTTCACAGCTTCTGGTTTATCACAAACCACAATTTCATCAAAGCAGGGAAGGAATTCATAAATTTTCGCCATTGGACTCGGGCAGATAAAACGCACCTGCTTACCACCAGCACGCAAAGCCAAGAGCAAGGCCAGACCTGCACCGATACCGTCACCATCTGGATTGATATGCGTCGTAATACAAATGCGTTCTGCCGCCTGCATTTTACTAACGACATCTTGATAGCTGTTGTCTGCCATGAACTCAGAAGCCTAGACCCAATACTACTATGTCAATTTCAGCTAAGCAGAATGTATGATGAATCGGAAAGTTCTAATATCTTCTTTTTAACAAGAGCTTACTTTTATAAATGCTCGCGCCGACAAACGATCTGAGCTACATGCGAAGGAATTAATATAGCGAAGCGGAATAAATTAGTTTGGATCTTGATGCGGCTAGACCGTGCAAAGCGAAGCGGGGGTCCTAGGGGCAGAGCCCCTAGAATTTCCACGGCAACATAAAGTTGCCTATTCTTGGGCCAAAGCACCACAAGGGTATAGAAAAGCACGCCCGTGCTCTTTTAAATGCTACGCATTTGCCCAATTCACCAAAGAGCATCAAAAGGACGTTCGATCGGGGAAAACGTTTCACAATAACCACAGCGCAGTTGCCGACGTTTAATTGGCTTTCCGCATTGCTTGCAGACGCGTTGTTCTGGGTCAATTTTTCCATCCATGACCCCATCATCGATATCGAGGTCATTAATTTTTTCCATTAATTGCTCTTCAGTTATTTCCGTCTCTTTAGTGAGCACTTCCCACATCGCGGTCATGGTTAAAGCCATGCGATCAAGGCGACTTTGCAGTTCGTAAACCTGCGCCTGCAAATCGGGAGCTTGTTTTTTCTTGTAACTCGAGGTACCGGGATTTTTGTCTGAAGAGAATTTGATTGCCACGAAAACGACCTCCACCTGATGCCCTATTCTAGTGCTCAGCAGCATTCGGGGCAATAAGCAAATAGCATATTTCACTATACTCTGTCTAACGCATTGACGACCTAAACACTGTGAAATACAGACACTGCGGCTGTTTTTCGTTGCTGTTTACAGGGTTTACGACGATACGCTTAGGATTGTTCTTTGCGTAGTCGGTTACCCTCTTTGCGTTTTTCCCAGGCTTGTTCTTGGCTTGAATAGCGCTCGCCACCAGCACCCCAGGGATCGCCGTGAGTGTGGTAGCCATTTAATTCCCAAAACCCGCGCACATCATGGGTTAAAAATTCGAATCCATTGACCCACTTCGCACCTTTCCAGGCCCAACGCTTCGGTACATGCACGCGCACCGGTCCACCATGTTCGCGCGGCAGTGGCTGATCATTCCAATCCGTGACCAGCATCACATCGTCATCTAATAATACATCGTATGGATTATTCGTGGTGTAATCACCGTAGGCATGTTGCATCACGTGGGTGCAGTCAGCACTTGGTTTGGCCAGTGCAAAAATATCTCGCAATAAATAACCACCGAAACGCATGTCCATGGCCGACCAGGTAGTCACGCAATGATAATCAACAATTAAGGTCGTATACGGAAACTGCTTAAGATCGTCCCAATTTAAAGTAATTTCATTTTCGCAGGCACCCCACATGCGTAGTTGCCAATCTTCTTTTTCGACAATGGGTGTTGGTCCATAAGTCAGCACTGGCCATTTTGTCGTTTCGTGTTGACCAGCTGGTAAGCGATCCGCACCGTCAGGATACGTTTGTATTTTCTTTGCCTCACTCATTAATCTACCTCAATATCCATTGTACAAATTAAAAACCCTTCAGCCCACTGCTCGTCATCATCGAGATCCCACTCGGGCATTTCAGCATCGGCATCTTTAATACGCGCAATGCGTAAGCCTTGATTGCCACCAGTTACTAACATGGCTTCGCCGTCACCACTTTCTTCGATTAAAATAATATGAGCCTGACAAGCTTCTTCATCTTGCCAGCCAGTAATAGCGCACCATTGCCACTCTTGTTGGCGCCACAGGCGAATACGTTGGATCGGCTTTTTATCGCCTTTTTCGCTAAACGTCGCCATGACGGCTTCTTCTAAATTATCATTGGGTAAAATATCAATGTACATCAGTGACTCCCAATTCTGGCTGCGTTAGTATCTGCAAACCGTGTTGACGCCATGCCTCTGCTTCGCGTGCTGTTAATTCAGCATAATGTTTAAAACGTCGATGATGCCAGAAATATTGTCCGGGAAATGCTGCTATTAATGCTGATAATTGATCCATACAAACTTGTAATGCCAGTGATTCATCAAGGTCGGTGCAATCAAATGGACGGCCACAAAAATATTTAAATCTTCCTGATGCAATACGAATACTCACACAAGGAATAATCGGCACCGCTGTTCGTTGGGCAAAAACCACAGCACCATGGTGACAATATGTTGCCTGGCCTAAAAACCACGCGGGCTCACCGTGTTGTTTACGTGGTCCTTGGTCAGCTAATAAATACACCGAACGCTCACCATTACGTAAAGACCGTATCGTGTGCAAGGCACTGCGCCGATCTTCATCGCGAACAAAAACCATTTCACCACCACAATGGGCGCGTCGTTCATTCAATTCTTTATCTAGAGACGCTTCCCGCTGAGCAGTTGCATAACAAATCATGCGTTTTGGCGGTAAATGCCTCATGGTAATCCAGGCGTTAGCTTCCCATGCACCCAAATGCAAAGTGAGGTAAATGGCACCGGGATATTTTTCACCCATCAGACGACACCAACTTGGACTCATCTGCTCCCAACCAGAACCAAACGGCTCTTCGTCATCTGTGGTTGCAAAAATGCCGAAGACATTGGCGCCGATACTGGCATAGCAGCGCTTTGCTGCGCGACGTCGTTCGCTCACTGATAGATGTGGCAGACACAGACGCATCTGATCAGCAACTACCTTACGACGAACACCAAGATTGTAGGCCAATAGGCCAAGTGCTGCCCCAAGCCGTTCTGCAGTTTCATAACGCAAGGAAGCAAGGGCCTTGGTAAATATAAAAGTGAAGAAACGCCGCATCTATGCGCATCTTTGAGCATATTATGACCGGGCAATCGCCTATTGGCGATGAAATGCCTATACATCTCGTTGATGCAGCCCAAACCCCATAACTACTTGTCAAATCCATTGGCCCCTTACAACAGGCACGCCTGAACAAGAAGGATCATAGGTTATGGCTGTTACTGCTGTTTGGATCGAGGAAGGCTGCATTGTCTGCAATGCCTGTGAAACCACCTGCCCAGAAGTGTTTAAGGTGACTGAAGATTCCTGCGTCATCCTTGGTGAAGTCCGTCAGGACGGCGAAACAAGCGAAAACCGCGATGAGAAGAACCCGCTCAAAGCCGATGAAGGCGATGATCTTGCTGATCAAATCGAAGAAGCAGCTGAAGGCTGCCCTGTCGAAGTTATCAAATTTGAGCTAGATGACTAGTTGTTTTGGGGGCTAATGCCCCCAGGCCCCCCGCTCACTTTGTCTTCACTAATTTATTCCGTTACACTACATAAATTCCCTCGCAATTAGCTCGGACCGCTCATCGGCGTTCGCAATCTAAACAGAATCAACTCCAAATATGCCTTTCCAATTCCAAGAATTACGCAACATGTCATTCATGTTACGCGTGAGTCTTTGTTGGTGTCTATGTACAGTGCTGAGTGCTGCGGGTTTATCCCAACAACAGCAATATGATGCAGAAGCACAGCTACTAGCGATGGAAGCGAAGATCGAAGCCTATCGCATGCTGCCAGCTGAGAAGCGCATGAAAGCAGAACTGGGTCTCGGTGCTGAATTAGAACGTTTAGAACGAAAAATTCGTGGCACCAAAGCTAATAATCGCTTGCTGTATTTGCTCGCTGATTGGCACGTCACCTATGATATTGATGACGCGAAACAATATATGGATGGACTTGCCAGCAGTGCTTACAGTGCACATAAAGGCAGCCTCGACATCGTGCGTATTCGCTATCACCTACTGAAAGGTGAAACTGGTAAAGCACGTGCATTAGTCGACCAATTAACTATTCGCATTCCCCAATTCGAAAATTACGCCGCGCTGGTATCGCTTTACGAAAAACGTGGCGAAGATGCACCACAAATGGAAGGCAATAATTTGTCAGGGGATTCGAAAAATCCGGTCGCTGAGAGTAAAGAAAAATACTTACTCTATTGTTTTACCGAGCTCAACGATGACTGGAAACTTTATCAGTTCAAGGAAGTGTGCAAAGAGTTCAAACGCGAAGAATTTCAAAAAGATTTTAAAATCGTCTGCGTCAGCTTCGACCATAAATATATTTCTGCACTGAGTGCCTGGAATGAAATAGCCGAAGGTACCAATTGGGATTTAATGTGGGCAAATCCTGCTCCCAAAGGTGACTCCGAACGTTGGAAAGAAGCCTGGGGCGTCGAAAGCACGCCAGCGACTATTCTCATTAGTGGCGATCGTAAAATTTTCGATGTCAATCCAGACCTCAATGATTTACGTGTGCTTGCTGGTTTAAAAAAGCAGAGCAAAAAAACTAGCGGCGGTAATGTGCGCAATTCGAGTAAAAAGAAAAAAGGGCCGCGCTGGCGTTGATTCCTTGTTTTGGGGGATACTCCCCCATGCCCCCTCGCTCTCTTTGTCATCACTAATTAACTCCGCTACGCTTCATTAATTTCTTCGCAATTAGCTCAGACCGTTCTTCGGCGTTCGCCGGCTCGAGAACTCGCCGCGTGCTTAAAGACACATAACCCTTAGCTTAGCTGAAAAGTATGTTATCTGGGAATCGCTGAAGATTTTAAATTAAAATTATTTACTCAGATAAGCATCGGCGAAGGCGACGTGGTCGCCGATGTCAAAGCGCTCGCCGTAGTCGACTTCGATAGTTAATAATTTTACACCTTTGAGGTCGAGTGCTACTTTTTCAGCGGCTTGGGCACCGCGAATATTTTGTTTTTCCCATAATTTTTTGTCGTCGCCAAAAATACGCACGATGCAGTCGCCTTCGCGCTTGAGCTGATCACTGATACCGATGTGACTATGAAAAGCCGTGTAAGCCTCACCAATATCCCAAGTGATTTTTGCGTAGCTATGCATAACGACGGCTTGCTCGTAACGTTTTTGATTCAGGTACAAAGGTTTGCCATCAATGTTGGTATTTAAACTATAATGCCAGACTTTACCAAATAAGGCTTTTTCTATAACATTGCTTGGTTTGAGTTCATTTAAAAAAGTGCGGTTACCACCGATCACTTGCAGCGACTGGCATTGCTGCCAGTTTTCAAAAGTAATCGACGGAATGAAAGCAAGGCTTGGTTGTTTACCGGGCAAGACTTTCATCGGTGGTTGGTGCGGATTGGTAAAAACGTTAATATACAATCCTTTACTGGAATGTGCTTGTGCGCGTAAACGCACGGCGCGTATATTTTCCATCGGTGCTGGTATCGGATCTTCACTCAAGGTGGTCTGCAATAACAATTTCCCGTCGCTAATGCCATGAACCTCACCGTACAGCTTATTGTTATTATTCATCATCACAAAATCATGCTCATCGCTTGATTTTAATAAGTGATAAGCACCCCAAGCAGCAACAAATTCCAGTGGAATAAGCATAGGGCCAAAAGGAGTCGATGCTTGAATGGTATCATCTTTATCACCAGCGACCAAAATACTCACCGGAATCCATGAACCATCATGCAAGAGAATCCCTTGTTGATAGCTGAGCCAGTCAATTTGCTCACTGCGCTGTTGAACGGAGGCAAGTTGCTTTAAGGCAATGCGACCCTTGTCATGGATAAGTTCAACGTCGCTAAATTTCACTTGTTTCGAAACTATTTCTTCACCGGCTAAATTAATAATTGAAAATTCACTCGCGGTCAGATTGCTGAGGGCGAAGAATAAACAGAACTGCAAAAACATTAGCCGATACATAGCCTTATACTATCCGATTTTTTAAGGCTTCACAAGCCCAGAATGCCCGCTTTGACACGGTGAGTATGGTTGAATGTGCTGGCGTAAATCTAAACTAAATCTCAGTATTTCAGTGGACACACTACTCTGTTGACGTCCCAGCATCCTGATACTTACTGGTCGACAGACCACTCGCCCAATCCCATCCATCACTATGAACATACGCGTATTATGTAAGGTTAATGGTTTATTGTTGATGCTTTTAAGCCTCAGCACCGTAGTACCGCTATGGCTTGCTATTCATGAAGAAGAAGACATTCGTGCATGGATTTGGACAGGCAGTGTCTTTCTCTGTGTTGGTGGCTTGCTCTATCTCATCGGTCGCTCATCAAATGCACAACGCGATTTAGGTATTCGTGAAGGCATCGCGACTACGAGTATTTTCTGGACTATTGCAAGTTTAATTGCTGCATTGGCGATCTGGCTCGATGTGCCCAATACTTCATTTATGCAGGCGTGGTTTGAAGGCATGAGTGGACTCACCACCACTGGCTCAACTATTTTTGGCGAGCACTACAACGAATTTGGTGAACAAGTTGGAACCCCGATTGAAAAATTACCCGCGAGTATTTTATTTTGGCGAGCCTTACTGCAGTGGTTCGGTGGTATTGGGATTGTTGTTATTTCGATTGCGTTAATTCCCCTATTAATGGGTGGTAGCGGCTTTCAGTTATATCGTGCAGAAATTCCAGGTCTCAGTGTTGACCGCTTGGCACCGCGCCTCGCTACAACCGCACGCTTATTACTTGGAATTTATTGTGGCTTTACTGTTTGCATGGCCCTGGCCTTGCGGGCTTGCGGCGTTCCCTTTTTCGATGCCGTTTGTCATGCCATGACTTGTATCGCCACCGGTGGTTATTCGACGTTTGATAACAGCATTGAAGGTCTCGGTTCGCACACCGCTGAATGGATCATAATTGGCGGGATGTTTCTCGGCGCCTTAAACTTTGCTTTATTAATCCAATGCATTCGCGGCAAACCATTAGTATTGTGGCGCAATGTTGAAGCACGCTCATTTTTTTACATGGTGCTGATCGCATGGTTTATTATTGCGTTCACGCTTAAGTTCCAAAGCGACATTTATGATGGCCAACTCCATGACTTGATGCGTGATAGTTTGTTTCAAGTGGTTTCGATTGCCTCCTGTACTGGCTATGGTACTGGCTATGACACCACGCCAGAAGCTTGGTGGGCTTGGCCGCAAGCTGCCATTGTCGTCTTAGTTATATGCATGTTGATTGGCGGTTGTGCTGGCTCCACTTCAGGCGGCATTAAAATGGCACGTATTTTAGTGATCTTTAAATCCGTTCGCCGCGAAATGCGCCGTTATATGGAACCGAATCGCGTTACGCCGATTACTTTAAATAATAGGCCTATCAATGATCGCATCGTTTCACAAGTGAATGCCTTTATCTTTCTCTATTTTGTCAGCCTTGCACTAGGAACGCTGGGATTTTGCCTACTTGGTAATAATTTAACCGTTTCTTTTTCTGCGTCACTTTCAGCATTATCGAATATTGGACCCGCGCTCGATAGCATTGGGCCTTCACATAATTTTCGCGGATTTAATGACGGCAGTCTGATGCTGAGTATTTTTATGATGCTGTTAGGTCGACTCGAATTATTAACCGTATTGATGAGTCTTCATCCACGCAATTGGCAACACTAGCGCATTTTCGCTAAGCCTTGACGAAAATAGGCATCACCATTGCGGTAAACACCAACACCGGTAACGCTGGCATCAACACCCTGTGGAAAGCAACGGTAATTTATCGAGACACGTTCTCGTCCCGAATAATTAGGCAAGACACGGTGAAAACACCAACCATGCAATAAAACAAGGCTTCCAGCTTTTGGACAAATAATTTGTTCACCAGCAATGGATTCATGATGACCACCTTGCGGAATACGTCCTTGGGTATGTGAATTGGGAACAACAACAACTGCGCCATCTTCTTCGCGCACATCTCGGGTGTAAAATAATCTATTCACATTAAACCCGAGCTCAGCATCTGGCAAACAATCCTGGTGCCAGGACTGTCCGCGGCCACCGGTACACGAATACATCACTAAGCTTGATGATTCATGATAGGCAGGACCAATACATGCTTCGGTAATTTGTCGCAATATCGCTTTATTTTTGACCGCGCTAAAGCAAGCGATGCCCTCACTCACGGGGTCCCACGGAATGACATCACAAGCAAACGCTTGCATAAATGCGCCAGCCTCCGTTTGATGACTAGCGGCCTCTATACTGCGTCGCTCCGCCGTATAATGCGCTGCCACAGCCTGGTTCATTGCTGCGCATTCCTTGGCATCAAGAAAATCAGGTATGATAACAAAGCCATCACGCTTAAATTGTTCTGCTAATTCATGTATCTGCATACGCATCATTCTAACAGTATGTCTTGCATGAACATGTACAAACTGACGTAGTTTCTTGCACAATCTGAACGCAGGCTTGGCAGCCAAGTGCAACTGCAAATAATAAGCACAATGGTTCAGGTCTCGTGTATTTACGCATTTAAAATTGATATAACCGCCGGGCACGAATGCTCGGCACACGATCACACTTGCACAGAAATCGTCTGGTGTGACCAATGCAGCGGGTCATTGCATCAAGAACACCAAACACTGAATTATACAGGCTCATCAGTCTTTGTTTATCAACCAGGCCAGGAGCATTGGATCAAAAACCAAATAGCAGGTCAACAAATCTGCATCGGCGTACATGGCTGCCACGCCCAAGACATACAAGCCGGTATTTATCCGCGTACGCAAGAAATCGACGCGCTTTTTGCCATGATAGATCAAACGCTGCAACGATCACATCATCAAGCGACGCTCGATTGCCTTGCCGGATTAGTCGCACTTTCGTTTCAACAAACCCAGACAGACACCAACGCATCACCAGTTGATCAAGCAAAAACATTTATTCAGAATAATCTTAGCGAAGCACTGAGCATAGAGCGCATCGCGGCTTCGGTTTATCTCAGCCCCGATTATCTGCGCCAATTATTTAAACAAGAATTGGGCACGTCGTTAATGCACTATGTCATTGAACAACGCCTCGCACTCGCTCAACAATTATTGCGCGAAAGTAATCAAAACATCCAAGACATTGCCGAGCACTGTGGCTTTCAAAGCCCCTACTACTTCAGCCGCTTATTTAAAAAATATTGTAATTGTACGCCCAGCGAGTTTCGCAAGCAGTCTTAGTGTTTTTTAAATGAAATGGTAAATGCCGCTACACCGAGACCAACTGCCCAAATGGTTTCCCAGAACGTTAGCGTAAACCAGTCGCTAGATTTTTTACCACTTGGGAAAAACCAAAAAACAAATAGGAAAAAAGCTAAAGCAATAGCGCCAACAATTAAGTTGGTATTAAATTCCTCTTTTTCTTCAGTGGCACGCTGTTCCCGACCTTTCTCAAGCACATGAGGATCATTTAAAGGTTCAAATCCGCATGCAGCGCATTTGCCCCCTTGTTGATAATTCGGATCACCACAGTTTGGACACTGCATAACTATTCGTCGTCAGCAGTACCCATGATGTCTGTGTAATCCTCTTCAACAATGCCTGATGTCAGCCAGTCGAATTTGTCTTCTTCCATGACCTTTTGTGCCATCTTATACACTTGGGCATCATTATTCGAGCTGACACCGGCAAACAATTGTTTAATGTTCAACTTCGCCTCTTTGCAATATAACTCGGCAAGCTCAATATATTCGATATTTTTATCTTTATTATAGAGCGCCTGCGCATACGAGGACACGGCGCACATGACGCAGACTTCGGTGCCTATATCTACGAACCTTTTGAGCAATATATGTTCACGTTCGAGTTTCGGGCCAAAGCGCGCCATGGCATGAAATAATCGCCGTGCCAATTTGCGACTAATGCGAGCAGCACTATTCACTTGGTGTTTTAAGCGGCTATGCATGCCACTGGTACCTTTTGCGCCAAATGGCAAGAAGGTGCTCGGATACCACCACGCATAGGTTAAACCAGCTTTTAATGCTGCTTTAAAGCGAGTCCATTTTGGCAATTTCGAATTCAGTACATCACCAGCAATCGCTAAATGCGGGTCCATTGCATCACGGGCGATGATTAAACGCATGATTTCCGACGAACCTTCGAAAATCGTATTAATACGTGCATCGCGCATATTGCGTTCAACCGATACACCTTTTTCACCACGTGCAGCTAATGACTCAGCAGTTTCATAACCGCGACCACTGCGTATCTGCATCACTTCATCGATTATTGAATAGGAATCTTCGGTAGCCTTCATTTTACTCATCGCTGATTCTAAACGAATATCAGCCTTCTTCATATCAACGAGACGACCAGTTAACGTCACCAAAGCCTGCATCGCAAAAATACGCGCGGCCATTTTACCAATTTTATCAGCGATGGCTGAGTGTTTGGCGATTGGACCACCCCATTGTACGCGTTGCTGTGACCAAGCGCTGGCTAATTCTAAACAGCGCTTGGAAATACCAACACAGGCACCAGCAACGGTTAAACGACCGGTATTCAATGTATCGAGCGCAACTTTAAGACCGCGACCTTCTTCACCTATTAAATTTTCTTTTGGCACTTTTACATTATCGAAGCTAACCACCGCATTATAAATTGATTTCAAACCCATAAAGCGGCAACGATGTTCAATCGTAATGCCTGGTGTATCCATATCTAAAATAAAGGCGGAAACCTGACGACGCATTTTGCCTTTAATTTCTTTATCTGGTGTTCGTCCCATGACCACGATGACACCCGCACGCGTTCCGTTCGTACACCATAACTTCCGACCATTGATAACGTAATGTTCACCATCTTCGGTCGGCTCAATGCTGGTTTCCATTTTTGCCGGGTCACTACCCACACCAATTTCAGTTAAGGCAAATGCAGAAATCGTGTCTTTGGCAACTTTCGGTAAATATTTTTTCTTTTGCTCTTCAGTACCGTATAACAATAAGGGCTGCGACACACCAATACTTTGGTGTGCTGATAACAACACCGTCACGTTTGCACAACGGCTACCCATTAATTCCGCAGCATGTAAATAATTCGTCTGCGATAAACCGAGACCTTCATATTGCTCAGGCACTTTAATACCAAAGGCTCCAATATCGACGAGGGCTTCGATAATCTCATCCGGAATTTCGCCATCGCGATCGATTTGATCGGGATCAACTTGGTCTTTTAAAATTGCTTTAAATTTATCTAAAAAATCTTTACCAGCGTCGATGTCTTCTTGCGGTTGTAAGGGGAAGGGATGAATCAGGCCCATGTCCACATCACCCATGAACAAGTCCTTACTAAAACTCGCTTTACTCCATGACTGCTGACGCGCCGCTTCGGCCATTTGTAAGGCAGCCGCTTTGCCCTCGGACATACCCGTGGTGTCTATGACCTCTTTGTTCTCTTGCATCTTTGCTTTGTCGTCATCAGCCATGTCAGCCAATCCTCCTGTGGAATGCTTCTTCTATTATGGGCCTCGGCAGCGAGGATTCAACACTCGCCTTGGGTTTTTACCAATCTTTTTGGTATTTTACCAAAAGCAACTAAGGCTTATAAAACACGTATCTAACCAGACTTAGTGGTCTGTTTATCAAGCCCTCGGTGATTGAAAACGATTCTTATTTAGGAAACGGCAGCTTTGGCCCCAGCCATGTCCAAGCTGAGATCAAAGAGCTTTTCGAGCTTCAAAATGCGGAAAACCGACTGGATATTGTCCTGCAAATTAGCCAGAGCCAATTTACCACCTGCCCCTGCGACTTTCTTGTTCAAACCAATGATCGCAGCAATGCTCATTGAGTTGAGATAGTTCACATTGCTAAAGTCGAGTACACAGGATTTCTTGCCGCCTTCGATCAGCGGTTGCAGTAGAGACCAAATCTGGGCGCATTCCGTTTCGATAACGGTAACGACGTTAACCCCATCCTGATCAAGTACTTGCAGTTCATCTGCCATCACGAGCCCCTTAGCTGCTAGCGCGTAAGGATGCCCTGTTTAGGCATCCTGGTCAAGGGTCGATGAGCATGCACCGTGCGAGTATGTAATCGGGTGTTGACTTTATGTTATCGATCGTTAACTTTAGATCAGACGATACAAAGGAGCGCGACATGGACGACATTGCTCATAAACGTGGATTCGACGGCCACCTGATTTCGCAGGCCTGCGGAGCCATCAACGATAACTTCTTCCGCACCACCTTTGCCTTTGTGGCAGCCATCGGTGTATCCAGCCAAGTCGGTGCTCAACGCGCTGCCCTCCTCGGTCTGGTTTTCATGTTACCCATGATAGTGCTCCAACCACTCGGTGGATTTTTTGCCGACCGTTTGCCGATGCATAGTTATATTCGTTTTTTGCGTTGTAGCGAATGCATACTTATTTTATTCGGTATTTCTGCCTTAGCGATTAACAGCTTTCCATTAATGATTGCTTCAATTTTATTACTTGGTGCACAAAGTGCATTATATGCGCCTGCGAAATACGCTATTATCCCACAGTTAGTCAGTGAGCATCATTTAGAACGCGCCAATGGTCAAATCCAAGCACTGACTACCGTCGCCATTATTACTGGAACCATTTTAACAGCAGCAGTCGATCCGATAAATATTAGCAGCAGCATGTTTAGCAGTATGTCGATGCCCGTGATGATGGCCTGCATCGCTTTATTAATTGCTGGGCTTGGTATTTTAAGTGCGTTTCGTATTGCTCCTCTGAAACCACAAAATGCCAATATCAATTTATCAACGATGTGGGATGTGAAGGCACATATTTCTTTATTGCGCTCTGGTTATCGTTTATGGCAATTAATTTTAGCCTTAAGTGCCTTTTGGTTTGTTGGTGCATTACTTATTTCTTTACTACCAAGCATAGCGATTACCTATGGTTTAAGTCAGGCTCAATACGCTTTACTCAGTTTTTGGATCTTGCTTGGCATTATTGTCGGCAGCTTACTCGCCAGTCGTTTACACACGCGTAGTTATCCTGGAGCTATTCCGTGTATCGGTGCATTAATAAGTGGAGCTGGATTGCTCTACGCTGGTTTTGCTGCATGTCATGCTGAAACAGCTGTCATTGCGATGACCGTTTTAGAATCGATGCAACATAGCACGGTTAATTCATTCAGCATGGGCATTCTGCTGACCGGTATCGGATTCGGATTAATCATTGTTCCAATCAACACCATGTTGCAGCAACGCAGCCGCTCAGAAGAACGCGGGCGTTTATTCGCGATTGCCGGTCTCTTAGGTTCAACCGGTACCTTGCTTGGCTTCGCAACCGTTTACGTTGCTGGCTTTTTTACCATTACACCAATCATCCTTTTATATACCGCTATTTTCTGCGCCACACTGGCCATCATTACCGCCTTTATTTATCGCTACCAATTAGCTGCGCTGCCGTTTGTTTTATTAACTCGTTTTTGTTACAAAGTAGATGTCCGTGGTGCCGATAATATTCCACTCCAAGGTGGCTGTTTAATTGTTTGTAATCACGTAAGCTATGTCGACGGATTAATCCTAGGACCTAACCTACCCCGTCATGGTAAATTCCTGGTCTATAAAAAATACTTAGACATGCCAGTTATCGGATTCTTTTTACGCGCCCTTGGTGTGATCCCTATTGCCGGTGACGGTGGTCGACGTGCACTTGTTGCGTCGATCGACGCCGCCGTTGAAGCAGCCAAAGCCGGTGAAGTTGTTGTTATTTTCCCAGAAGGCAAACTGACGCGCAGTGGCCAAATCGATACATTTCAACGCGGCATGGAACGCATCGCTAAACGTGCTGGTGTACCAGTTATTCCTGCACACCTTGATGGTCTCTACGGTAGCATCGCCAGCCGCGCTATTCACAAAGATTTCCCACGACCACGTCGAGGAGTCCGTTTACAGATTGGTGAAGCCTTGAATACTTCGGTGACTTCCTTGGAGGCGCAACAAGCCGTGGCTGCTCTCGCTTACGAAACTGCACAAGCACATACTGATAAGATACAGGATACTTTGGCTACCGCATTTTTAAAACGGGCCAAACGTCATCCCTTCCGTCAGGCAGTCATCGAAGAAAAAGGTTCACTGAATTATTTAACCCTTGCCGCAACGGCCAAAGCGCTGATTCCAACATTTAATTGGGAAAACGATGAAGAACGCGTTGGTATTTTACTGCCACCTGGTCGCGCCGGTGCCCTGGTCAATATTGCCGCAGCCATGGATGGTCGCTGCAGTGTGAACCTCAACCACACCGTCGGCAAAGAAAATATCGACTACATGTGTACCAGCAGTGGTTTAAAAACCGTTATCACTTCAAAATTATACTGGCGTCATTTAAAACTAGACGAGCTACCAGTTAACATGATTTTCATTGAAGATTGCATGAGCGCCGTCAGCAAGGTGAAAGTAATCATGTGGATGGCTGCTATCATGTGCCTACCCACAGCGGTTATATGTAAAGGCCGTGCCGATGACTGTGCAACGATTCTCTTTAGCTCTGGTTCAACAGGCCAACCAAAAGGCGTGCAACTCAGTCACCGTAATATGTTGTTTAATAGCCGCGCTGTGTGCCAGCATTTAAATATCGATGCCAAACATGATCGCATCTTAAATCCCTTACCATTCTTCCACAGCTTTGGTTTAAGCATTGGCTTGTGGTTATGTGTTTGCAATGGTCTCGGCTCTATCTGTCAAATCGATCCACGCGATGGCAAAGCAATCGGTAAATTAATTCAAGGGCATGATGCCAGCATTTTAATCAGCACACCAACCTTTGTACGTTCGTATATGCGTCGTATCGAAGCCGAACAATTAAAGACTTTGCGCTTTGCCATGGTTGGTTCGGAAAAATGTCCAGTTGATTTGCGCGATCAATTCCGTGAAAAATATAATGCTGAATTACTCGAGGGTTACGGTTGTACCGAACTGGCACCGGTAGTTTCTGCAAATGTATTAAATACCAGTCATGACGGCGTCAAAGAAACCGGTACGCGTGATAATTCGATTGGCCGTCCACTTCCAGGCATCGATGTCTTCACCGTTAATCCAGAAAACAAAGAGCGCTTAGCTGCTGGTGAAAGTGGTCTGCTGGTTGTGCGTAGTCCTGCACGCATGATGGGCTACCTGGGTCAAGAAGAAAAAACCAAAGAAGTATTTATTCATGGTGGTTACGACACCGGCGACATTGGCCACGTCGATGAGGACGGCTTTATTTACATCACCGGTCGTTTAGCACGTTTCGCCAAAGTTGGCGGTGAAATGGTTCCGCTTGATAATGTTCAAGAGAGTCTGCAAAAATTCGCTGCTGATATAAATGCTGAATGCATGGTCGCTGTCGCCGCTGTGAGCGATCCACAACGCGGTGAGCGCTTGGTTGTTATGCACACCGGTGTTGAGTGCGACGTGAACGAGATGCTGAAATCACTCGATGATTTTCCACCGATTTTCAAACCAAAATCAAAAGATATTCACGAAGTCGAAGAATTACCTGTACTCGGCAGTGGTAAGTTAGACCTTAAAGGCATTAAACAACTTGCTGAAAATTTGTCTTAATAGCGATTATTCATTTGATAGGCTTGCGGTCATTAACCCATGTCTAGACTGTATCGTAGTCTCAATTAAGCATACAGGAAACATTTAAATCCATGACTAACGGGAAAAGTTTAGATCGAGGAATAGTTTATGGTGCATCAGGATTACCATGGTTACTCGAGACATTGGTCTCAGCTGTTTCAGCGAGACAACACATGCCAGAGCTACCAATTGACCTACATATTGATCAAGAAACTTTCCAAAAGGCTAGCCAGCTAACAGACTTAAACAAATTCTTTGATGTGGTAGAAGCTCACAATGACTTTGAACACTGGCGTAGCCCCAAATTTAAAGCCTTAACATCCATGCGCTTTGACCGCATACTTTATTTAGATGGCGACACTTTGATTACCGATAGAATCGATGAGTTATTTGATTGCCTTGATCAATTCGACATTGCGGCGATGCCCGCGCCTCAGCGCATCCACATAAAAGTTATCGAGTCTGGATTAGACAAAGTTTTCCCACCAGTTCCTGCGTGCTTTACTGAATATAATGGCGGGGTGATGTCCTATAAACGAAGTGATGATACAAGGCACTTTTTTTCGGAGTGGGTACGTTTACATAAACTTGGTGTAAATGTCAAAAACTATCAAATGGATCAAGCCGCATTTCGCGTGAGTCTTTACTATTCTAATCTCAGAATCTTGGCTCTATGGCCGGAATACAACCTGCGTTATGGAGTTCCAAACATTGTCAAAGACAAAGTCAAAATTGTTCACGCACACGGAAATTTGAAAATTATTGAACAAGAAGTGAATGAAGGCGCTGGTCATATGCGCTTTATCCAGGCCAATCGCAAACATTTCTATGGAATGGTGGCAAAATATGGTGTTGGATTTAAAAATGACCCCACTGAATTAATAAATGAATTTAAAGAAGTCGCTTCGCTATTAATTGAACAACTGAATTATAAAACTTAGATAAATTTAACTCTCCCCCTGTATAGTCTTCTCAACTACACAAAGTTATTCTGGTGGCCTAGCAGGGCAAAATTTCTGTATGAATTCGGCATGGCTTGACATTTTAGAAACCTGCAACTCAATAGCACTCTTAATTCTCAATAGCCTATTTTCCATTTGCTCTTCGGTAAAGGTGTCCGCAAATGGATGGTAATCTTTAGGCATTAAACCCTGCCCCACCATAACCTGATACCAGCTACTAGGCGAAAACAACATTTCTGAGTCAGCAAAATTTTTTCCGCATTCGTGAAAAATGTCAATTTTTTCCTTTAATGTTTCCGGAATATCCATTTCTCGGCATTTAACCCAAAACTCTTCATCCCGCTCATTGAGATGATAATGCAATATTATAAAATCACGCACATTATAGTATTCGTCGTGGAGTTCTCTATTAAACCTATTTATTTCTGCTTGTTTGATGCCATTGCGAGGAAATTTATTAATTAATTTCAACACAGCTCTCTGGATAAAGTGTATACTTGTTGATTCCAATGGCTCGATAAAACCGCCAGCCAGACCAATTCCTACACAATTGTTTTTCCATTGTTCCTTGCGCATACCAGTTCTAAACTTTATAAGCCGCGGTTCATTAATTGGCTCACCTTCAACATTTTCCAAGAGCACTTTTGTTGCCTCTTCAACATCCCAATAACAACTGCTATATACGAGACCATTACCAGTACGATGCTGCAAAGGAATGCGCCATTGCCAGCCACAGGGCAATGCCGTGGATACCGTATATGGCGGTGGTGCATGTATATTCTTAGTTTGCACTGCGAGGGCACTGTCACACGGCAACCACTCTCCCCAATCTTCGAACTCAACATTCAAAGCTTTCCCTAACAACAGCGACCGAATCCCCGAACAATCTATAAAAAAGTCACCTTTTATTTCTTGATTGTTTTCCAGGCGCACAGAGGAAATAAAACCCTCTTTAGTCTTATTGACGTCCTCAATTATTCCCTCTATGCGTTTAACACCGCGATCCTCTGAATAAGTCTTTAAAAGCTTGGCATAAAGAGACGCATCGAAATGATATGCATAGGGCAATTTACCTAATATGCTTTTTAAATTTTTTGGTAATTTCGTAAACTTGTTCTGCCTGGCTACTTGATAATGAAATGAATAATCCCAAAAATCACTACTCCTCCCCTCGGCCAAACTTCTTCGCCATAAGCTTGGAAAATCACAAAATTTTGAGTCGACACCTACTTTCCCAAAAGTGTGCATATAGCGTTCACCAATACGCTTCCAGTTCACGAAATCAATTCCAAGCTTGAAACTTCCTTGTGTACTGGATACAAAGTTTGATTCATCAAGATCAAGAATTTTATTTAATCGCATTAATGGTGGGATAGTAGCCTCACCCACACCTATGGTAGCTATCTGATCAGATTCCACCAAGGTAATATTAAGGTTTTTACCTAGAACTTGCGATAACAACGCAGCGCTAATCCAACCTGAGGTCCCACCACCAACTATTACTATATTATTTATCTGATTATCTTGAGCCAATAATTTCCCAATCAAAATTTAGAATACGCAACGCTAGAATTAATGACAACAATTTTTTTGTATATATCTAATTCCCTCCCGACTCGACTTCTCTAACATAAACACGCCGAATCGTGGAAACATCTGCTGGCGTTTCAGCAACTAAATCTACAAATCCTAGATCTGGTGGTATGGTAGCCGAAACTGTAAAATTTCTTAAGCCAGCACCGCCAGAATTCGCCCCACCAAGAGAACTAGATGCACTACCATTTACACGAATATACACTGCTGAATATGCATTTGGAACCGTACCATGAACAGTTAAATCAAAACTTTCCGCATTTGGTGCCGCATCTGAAAAGCCGGCATCAATCGTAAGGTCATCACCACTAATGGTGAAAATTTCTGTTAAACCTGAAGATGTAATTTCAATATCATTGTCATTATTTGTGTTTGCACTCGCACCTGCGCCTTCACCTAGTGGTGTTTGATTTTCTACATCAAATTTTATTTGAGCAGATCCAGAGTACCCTGTGTAAAAATAATATTCACCATTATCATCAGTTCTTGTTTTCCCTACAATTTTTCCTGTAGCGTCATAAAGAACCACTTCAATATTTTTCATTGGTAAATCTACACCGGAATTGTAAATCTGACTAACTGCTGCGGTAGTACCCTGTTCTTTCCATGCTTGATTACCGACACTAGCAGAGCTAAAAATATGGGTTGATGGGCTGCCAAACCAATACGTCGTACCAGAAAAGGTAGCTCCTGTAGATCCGGTGGATCCTACATTCCAACCACCACTACCTGCCACGCCACCCAAACCTGCACTTAATCCCCAAACACTTCCAGTTACAGAAGTGCCAAAATCAACTTCTGTATACCTATCCATATTTTCTATATACATACCCGCAGCATAAATTGTTCCACCATCACCACCGTTACCACCTTGGCCAACGGTAATAAATGTATTATTTACAAATGCGCTACCACCATCCCCGCCTACGCCGCCATAAATAAAGTTTCTCCAGATTTTATGATTAGTAACTTGGGCATAACCATTTGTATTATCAATGTACATACCTCCATAAGCATCACCACCAAATCCTCCATCACCACCTTCTCCCCAGCCTGATGCAGAGCCAACTAAAGATTCTGAAGCATCACCACCAAATCCTCCATCACCACCGTACGCATACATATAGCTAAAACTGGTATAGTCGACCTCACTAGAATTACCTAAATGAAAAAACTGAGCATTGTCGACATAAATAGAAGGACCTGCTGCTTCACCACCGTTACCACCATCACCACCCATACCAACTGTAAAATGATCACCATCACCAGCATTACCACCATCGCCAGCTGAGGCATAGACTGAACTCATAAAAAAATCAGAAAAAAGCGCTGTGTGATTTGAAGCAATGCTGCCTTTATGGTCAACGTAAGCAAAACCTCCGATTGCATCACCACCATCACCACCATCACCACCTTCTACCGTGCCCGCGGAAAGTGCCGAAGACCCATGACCACCTAAGCCGCCATATGCACCGCAGGTTTGCGCATTAATATGTTGCACGGCAATTCGCCCAGTACCTTCAATAAAAAGCGCACCACCAATTGCGTTACCTCCGTTACCACCATCACCTGCTTGCGCAAAACCTATACCATCATTTGCAAAGCCACCTGAGCCTCCAGTCCCTGCATAAGCATAAATATTAGTAAAATCAACTTGGCTAAGACTAATCGAACCTGTTGAACCAATATCTGCATAAATTGCGCCACCAGCCGCATTACCGCCATTACCACCATCGCCCGCATAAACTTGAAACCAGGAAACAGCACTTGCACCTGATCCCCCATCTCCTCCCTCTACAGCACACGAGGAAAAGAAAACGTCATGAATCTTTAAATGTCCGCCAGCTAAATGAATAGCCCCGCCATACGCATCACCACCATCGCCACCATCTTCGCCATATAATAATTTAGAAATTCCACCTGACGTATCGAGGTAATTACTTGTGCCATCTGAACCAGATGACCCTGCAACGTAACCACGATAGAGCAACATTTTTTCAATAACGTAATTGCCACCTGCGGCTAAGTCGAATATGCGATCTGATGAATTACCATCAATTACTGTCGCTAATCGGCCTGCACCCCGTATCGTTACGGTTTTATTTCCGTGACTAAAAACATCGAGGTCACCCGAAGCATTACCATCCTCATGATCTGCACCTTCCAACTCATATGTACCTGCCGGCAGATTAATGATAACATCTGATGAAAGTGCCTTGTTCGCTTGATTTATTGCTTCTCGCAGACTCGTCACACCATCGGTTGCACTAACTACGTCACTACTAGTATCAACGTTTATCTCGACGGCTGCCGTTGCTGGTACAGCCGTAATGGCCGCAAGACCTGCAACAAGCCCATATCTTATTCTAAAATCCAAGTGCTTTTGATTACAGCCAGTGAGTGGTGTTTTTTGAGTCATACCAATACCTCGTTTCGCATCTAAAGAGCAATAGCGTTGTGGTGTATAATTCTATTGAAATAACAAAAGCCAATTAAAAAGCCCAGCTAAAAAGCCGGGCTTTATGATATAATTTCTATATTCGATTACAGCTCAGTCGCTACGATGACTTCAACGATCGTCGAATTGCTATCTCCATCTGTTAATTCAACGTCCATGTTGAGCTCTTCGCCCGAATCACCGCCTGGGTCGGTTGGTAAATCAGTACCATCAGCGTCCCAGATAATTTCTGTATCAGTATCAACAGTCGAATCTTCATCTGCTAAGGTCGATAAAGTAGACCCGTCATTGTCATAACCAGTACCAACACCGGTAACTGCCTCATCTGTATTCACAATCAGCTCGACGCCTGTGATAGTCATAACACTAGGAGTAACTGGTGTAGGAGACGAAGATGAGCTACCACTACCACCTCCTGATGAGGATCCGCCACCACCGCCACAACCAATCAAGGCAAGGCTAATTACAGCAATAAAAGTTATAGTCTTAAGCTTATGCATGCTTAGTTACCTCCTGATTGAACTTCTCTGACATAAACACGACGAGTTGTCGTACTATCATCAGAGGTGTCACGAGCCTGAATATCAACATATTCTGTATTTGGTGGCAGCGTTACAGAAATTGTAAATGATCTTAAACCTGTGCCACCTGAATTGACACCATTTAAAGTATCAATAAATGACCCATTAACTAAAACGTCTAACGCATCATACGCGTTGGGTACCGTTCCGTGCACCGTTAAATCAAATGACTCTGGTTTTGGAGCTGCATCGGCAAAACCTGCGTCAATTGACAAATCATTACCACTTATGGTAAATGTTTCTGTTAATCCAGATGATGAGATTTCGATATCATTATCACTGTCAGTGCTTGCACTCGCACCAGCACCTTCAGCCAATGGAGTTTGATTACCAACTTCAAATTTCATTTGAGCATCGCCAGTATAGCCAGTGTAGAAGTAGTATTCACCACCATTATCCGTCCTGGTTCTTCCCACAATTTTACCGTTAGAATCATAGAGCATGACTTCGATATTCTTCAATGGTAAATCAATACCAAAATTAAAAACTTGGCTTACTGCTGCTGTTGTCCCCTGCTCTTTCCAAGCTTGATTACCAATACTTGCAGAGCTAAAGGTGCTTGTCCCTGGACTGTCAAAATAATGTGTAGCATAAGCACCGGTTGTCGAACCACTTGAGCCAGTGGTTCCAGAACCCCAACCACCAGAACCTGGGCTACCACCTGATCCAGAGCTTGCACTCCAAACGCTAGCTGAAACCCCCGACCCTAGATGTGTTTCGGTGTATTTATCCATGTTTTCAATGTAGAGTGCACCACCGATTACATATCCACCGTCACCACCATCACCACCGGTTCCCCCACTAGTACCTGTATTTGATACATAGGCATCACCACCGGAACCACCATCACCTGCAGAAATATTGCTCACATAGAAATAATGGTTGGTAATTTGGGCGTAACCATCGGCATTGTTGATATACATGGCTCCGCCAAATGCGTCACCACCGTCACCGCCGTCACCGCCTGATCCACCACCTGAGAAAGATGCTGCTCCATAAAAATTACTAGCATCACCACCGGAACCACCATCACCTGCATAGGCATATATATAACTAAAGCTGGTATAATCGCCTGTGCTTGAATTACCTAAGTGGAAAAATTGTGGATTATCAACATACATGGCACCACCGGCTACGTTACCACCATCACCACCATTACCGCCTTCGCCTGTATAATCAAAATTTTCTGCTGAGCCACCGGAACCGCCATCACCACCATAAACATATACCGAGGAAACATTCACATCTGAAAAAAGTGCTATATTATTTGTGGCACTACTACCCTTATGATCAATATAGGCAAAGCCACCAATTGCCGATCCACCATCGCCACCATCACCGCCTTCAACTGATCCAGCGGTATAGCCCGTCTCTCCATCACCACCTGAACTACCATAGGCACCAACGGATTCAGCATAAATATGTTTAACTGTAATTGCGCCAGTACCCTCTATATAGAGTGAACCGCCCACTGCCATACCACCATCACCACCATCGCCGCCTTCTGCTTGACCTACACCATAATAGGCAGAACCACCATCACCACCAACACCGCCAGTGGCGTAGTTTGAATAAAATGAAACATTACTTAAATAAATTGAACCTGTTGAACCGATGTCAGCGTAAATTGCCCCACCTGCTGCGTTACCACCGTCACCGCCATTACCACCATATACTTGAAACCAAGACAGCGCTTCATAACCATCACCAGCGTCTCCACCTTCAGCATAGCAAGAACTAAAAGCAACGTCGCGAACAATTAAATTACCACCCGCGAGGTGAATTGCGCCTCCATAGGCATCACCACCATCACCACCATCTTCGCCATATAATAATTTAGAAACTCCGCCAGAGGTATCGAGATAATTACTGCTACCATCGCTTCCGTCTGAACCTTCTACATAACCACTAGACAGGGTTAACTTCTCAATGACGTAGTTACCGCCTGCAGCAAAATCAAAAATACGATCTGATGAATTACCATCTATATAGGTCGCATATCTACCGGCACCACGAATCGTCACGGTCTTATTGCCATGACTCAGTACGTCCAAGTCACCCGAGGCATTGCCATCCTCGTTGTCAGAACCTTCTAATTCATAGTCACCTGCAGGCAGATTAATGATGACATCAGAAGACAGCGACTTGTTAGCCATATTAATGGCCTCACGCAAACTCGTCACACCATCAGTGGCGCTCACCACGTCGCTGCTCGTATCTACAGTTATTTCAACAGCAGCTGTTGCCGGCACAGCTGTTATCGCTGCTAAACCAGCTACTAATCCATATTTAGATCGGAATGCTATATGTTTTTGGTTTTGTCCAGTGAGCGGTGTCGACTTACTCATAAGGAATGTCCTTTAATGTCATGTTAAAAAACACGTTAAAAAGTTTGAAATAGAATTTTCATCACCCAATTCAACGTGAACTAGCACTTTTATAACGTAGTCACGCAGGGTCAATCATCAGGCATGGAGTTTGGTAAGATCCTATAGTGAGCTGCGTCACACCACCCCTTAACCCTGAGTATTGTCTTGACAAAATTCCCTTCATCCTGCCTAACCCTTCCTCACCTTTGATGGGATAATCATTATGCCAAGTGAAGTAGATAACGGCGTTGTACACCATAAAGCAGGCCGCATTCAAGAAGCTATCCAATGTTATAATAATGCTTTAAGTATTAACCCCAAGAATCCTGATGCCCTCCACTTACTTGGAGTCATAGCGCACCAAAGCGGTGACCATCATACTGGCATCGAAAAGATGCGTGCAGCCACTGAAATAAAACCGGGCGAAGCCACCTATCACTCCAATTTAGCCGATGCCTACCGTACCGTTGGTGATATAGAATCATGTGAAAAGCATGCACGGAAAGCCATCGCACTAAATAGCAACACTGGAGAGGCATATAATATTCTTGGTGTAGTCTTAATGCAAAAACGCAGTGAGCCTGAGGAAATCGAAGCACTTTTCCGTAAGGCCATTGAAATAAATCCGAAGAGCACTGGTGCTTATAATAATTTAGCAAATTTCCTGAGACAAACCAAAGGAATTGAGGCTGCATTAAGCGCCTTCGAAGACGCTGTCAAAGCAAGCCCAGGATTTGCTCCGGCGTTATGTAATTATGGCCAAGCTCTGCTTGATTGTGGTCGAGTTGATGAAGCACTATGCCAATGCCAAATTGCAGCGGCCTTGGGCCCCGAGCTTCCTGAAGCACACAACAATCTAGCTAATGTATTTCGCGTTCGTGGTAATCCTGATGTTGCCTTGGCGCTCTATGATAGATCCCTCTCTATTAATCCAGATTTAGCCATAACCCATTGCAACGTCGGTCAAACATTACAATCAATTGGCAGATTAGAACCAGCAGAGCAAGCGTTTTTACATGCAAGCAAACTTGCACCAAAAGAAGCACGCTATCATGGACTCTTAGGTGGTCTGTATGCAGACCGTATGCGTTATGATGATGCGATAGCCGCATTTAAACGAGCCATCGACTGTGCACCAAACTTATCAGACCCGAAAGTCGGATACGCCAATGCACTCATGGAATTACAACGCTATGATGAAGCACTAGAGTTATTGGAAGAAGCTCAACAGTTACCTGGTGACCGAGTAGGCTGCTTGTTAACCACTTCACGTTGGTATTACGAAAAAGGAAAAATTGAAGAGTGTGTTCATTTCGCACGTGAAGTATTAAAATTGCACCCCAAAAATCCTGCTGCATTACACTATGTCGCTGCGACAAAACGAGCTGAAACAACTGATGAAGAAGTTGCTGTTTTAAAAGAACAAGCAAATAACCTCAGCATCCATGAAGTTGGTCGCATGACTGCAAATTACACGTTGGCATCAGTATTAGATGCGAAAAAAGAGGCAGAAGAAGCTGCTACCACTATGCGAACCGCTAATGCTATTCAACAACATGTGCGTGAACACAAAAATGAACACTATCATCGCGATCACCACAAGAAGTTTATTGATAACCAAATAGAACATTTCACTGCCGAAAAAATCAAAGAAAAAGCACAACATGGAGTTAATAGCAAAACTCCAATATTCATCATTGGCGTACCCCGATCAGGAACAACATTAATTGAACAAGTTGTTTCAGGCCACCCGAGTATTTTTGGTGCGGGAGAACTAGCTAACGTAGCGCAATTAGCAGACAGCCTCCCTCGTCGCATGCAGATGAAACAAATCCCAGCCGCTTGTTACACACAATTAAATCCAACTCAAATAAATGCATTTGCCGAAGAAACACTCAATAAAATGCGTGACCTAGCAGAAGGCGAACCATACATCACCGACAAAATGCCTGACAATTATATGCATGCAGGATTAATAATGTCTTTATTTCCCAATGCTAAAATCATTAATTGTCGCCGTAATCTACGCGATGTAGCGCTTTCTGCCTATATAACTCAATTCAAAGCAATTCGTTGGGCCAACAATCCAGAAGACATCGCAGGTCGCATTGATGGTTATATACGCCTCATGAAACACTGGGAAGCGCAGATGCCCGGTAAGATTCACGATGTTTTCTACGAAGATTCTGTGGGTGATCTCGAAACAGCTGCAAAAGGTATTTTCAATTTTTTAGATATCGAATATGATCCGACCTGTTTGGACTTTCAAAACAACAAACGTGCAGTTAAAACAGCAAGCGTTATGCAAGTACGTCAACCAATTTATAAACGATCAGTTGCTCGTTGGAAACGCTACGAAGATCATCTGAGCGACTTATTTGAACATATTCCTGAATCATACTAAAAATAAACCCCGATTAAGAATCGGGGTTTATTTTTACATTGACTCTTTTGTTTGAGGCTTGGGCATCTCTTTTTTGCCAGCTTGTTCCTTGCGCTGCTTGGCTGCATCCTTCTGCTTCTTAAGTAAGGTCGCGACATAAGTATGCAACTCACGGTAGGTCACCAAGCCATCTTTATCGGCATCCATTTTCATGAAAGTAGTTTTATCACGCTTTTTCATTCGGTCCGATTCCATTTGCTCACGAATCTTAGTAAAAGCAGCACACTCTTCATCGTTTACTTCACCATTTCCATCAGTGTCATGTTTAGCAAATTCTTCGGGCCTTTTCTCTTTGAGCATCAAAAGCGTCTTCTTGCCTTTTTCATGAATTTCACTTAGTTTTGCATTCACCTGTTCTTCTATGCTGATTACACCATCACCATTAACATCGATTCTTTTGAAAGCCAATTCTTCCTTTTTGACAATTAAGGTTTCCTGCGCTTTATTAAAAGCACTCAGCTCTTCTTTGCTCAAGACACCATTTTTATCCGTATCCATGATCTCATGAAGCATTTCGAGATCCTCTGCTGCAAACTGAACTAATTTCTTTTTTTTCTTGTCTCGATTGCGTTCAACTCGGCTACGCTCCTCTTTCATCCTCTTTGCTTTTTCTTTAAACTTATTTTTATCATGATTAAAGGTGTCAGGCTTTTCTTCTTTAGGGGAACCGTTTGCACCAGTTGCCGGCACACCTTCTTCAGCAGAAAAACAACATGCACTACTTATCATAATGAACAAAAGTAAAACTCTCATAACTAACCTCATCTAGGGTCCAAATGTATATGTGAATATCTCAAGAGCTCAAGAACAAGCTTATCTAGGCTAGCCATTTTGACATAAACACTAGGCTCAAGCAAATGAGTAAACCAAAGTCTGATAACTTAACTTGGGATCATAGTTTAGTTCGACGTGAACAACGCGAACAGCTGCTTAAGCAAAAGGGCTGCATCTTTTGGTTTACCGGCTTGAGTGGAGCAGGGAAATCCACAGTTAGCCGAGCTTTAGAGCAATACTTGGTTCAAAATGGCCGCTTCGCTTACGTGCTTGATGGGGATAATGTTCGCCATCACCTGAATAAAGATCTCGGATTCTCTGACGAGGATCGCACTGAAAACATTCGTCGCTGTGCTGAAGTAGCTAATTTATTTGCTGACGCCGGTGCGATAGCGATTACGGCGTTTATTTCGCCGTTTGCCAAAGACCGTGCGGCTGCACGCGAACTCGCTGGTGAACATCCATTTATCGAAGTGTATGTTTCAACGCCATTAGCTGTTTGTGAAGAACGCGATCCTAAGGGTCTGTATAAAAAAGTGCGCGCCGGTGAGATTAAAAATTTTACCGGTATCGACAGTGCATACGAGGCACCCACCAAACCTGATATCGCACTTGATACGTCGCAACTATCGGTGGAAGACTGCGTACAAAAAATAGTCGATTATATTCATGATCATAATTTTATTCATGGATTGAATAAATAATAATCTTAATGGATAAACAAAAACTAATAATAGACATTCAAAGCATCGCAAAGCAGGCCGGTGATGCGATTATGGAAATTTATCAAGACACAGATATTGCATTTGTCGATAAAGATGACCGTTCTCCACTCACAGCCGCTGACACCGCCGCGCATAATATTATTTTCAGTGCACTACAAGAACTTACTCCAGATATTCCCATACTATCTGAAGAATCCAAAAGCATTACTTATGAAGAGCGCAAGGACTGGACTACGTTTTGGCTCGTCGATCCTCTCGATGGCACGAAAGAATTCATCAAAAAGAACGGTGAATTTACCGTTAATATTGCACTAATTGAAAATTGTGAACCAACGTTAGGTATCGTTCACGCCCCAGCATTAAACCTCACTTATGGTGGTCTTGTTAATCAAAGCGCTTGGTTGGAGGATAAAGGGAAACGCGATGACATTAAGGTTTATGAAAAACAAGACAGCGACCCATTGAAAATTGTAGCAAGTCGTTCGCATCGGAGTGAAGAATTAGAGTCATTTATTAAACGCTGTGGCAACGTTCAGTGTAAATCAGTAGGTTCATCATTAAAAATTTGCCATGTCGCTGACGGATCAGCAGATATTTATCCGCGCATAGGATTGACCAGTGAATGGGATACTGCTGCTGCACACGCTGTATTATTGGCTGCCGGTGGCTCGATTGTAAAAAGTGATGGTCACAGCTTGGAATATAATAAAGAAAATATTCTTAACCCACATTTTATGGCCATGGGCGCTATTGATCCGAGCACCCTGCCTAATTGGGAATAATAGTTCTTATTTTTCAGCCTTGCCCGATTTAAAATTATCGGTGGTGCCGCGCTTGGTATGTGCGCTTGGATTGTAAATAAATTCGTGCTTGTCTAAGTCGTTAAACGGATCTTTAGTTTCGGCGATATGTTTATCTAAGCGCTCACGCATTTCGTCTAATTGACCAACATATTCATTATTATCAGCAAGATTCACACATTCATGTGGATCGTTGGTGAGGTCGTATAATTCTTCACCTTGTTTTAAATAACGCACATATTTCCATTTTGATGTGCGCGCCATGCGAATTGGTGGTAAATGCCATTCAGCAAAGACACAGTCGTGGTTATCCTCATCTACTCCGTCTTTGACGTGCGATAATAAACTTTTTCCTGGAATATTAGCTGGCTGTTCAATGCCGGCGATGTCGAGCATGGTTGGTAAAATATCTATATTACTACACAAAGCACTGACTTGTTTATTCGTTTCAATGTCGTGTTTAAAGCTGCCACTGCGATCGGCGCCAGCAAAGCGCGTCATTGGTGGAATAATAATTAGCGGGATGCGCACTTGGCCTTCGTACATGTATGAGCCCTTAAAGGCTAAATTATGTTCGCCAGCCATATCACCGTGATCGGTCGTGAAAATTATCCAAGAGTTATTATAAAAACCACCAGTTTTAAATTGATGTAATAATTCATAGAGGTCTTTATCGAGGCGCTCTAATTGCTCGCTGTAAAATTCGGCGTAAGCACCCCAACGTTCTTCTGGCCAATCAACCATGCCATTGGTTGCCGGAGTCGGTACATTACTGACATCGCGATCTAAATTCTTCCATGGACGCTGATAGTCGGCGACTGTTTTATCAGGATCATAAAAATAATGATCATGTGGATTAATAAAGGAAACAACATGGCAGAATGGACGTTCATTTTCCATCCAGTCGCGGTCGCGCCAAAAACGACTGGCCATTAAACGCGCAGTCTCATCGTGTGTCGTTTCTTCACCAACTTCAAAACCGTAATCTTTGACATCACCACCCATGTGCCATTTACCATGATAAGCAGTTTCGTAACCAGCGTTGCGAAATAATTTGCCAATGGTTGGAATGCACGGATTCAGTGGTGGACACGGTGCGTATAAATTCCCAGACATGCCGGCTTGGCTTGGGAATAAACCGGTCATCACCGTAGAGCGCGATGGCGAACAAATTGGCGCGGTGCAAAAACAACTGTCGAAGGTAATCCCTTCACGCGCCAAAAAATCCATGGTGGGTGTTTCGGCAGAAAAATTAGTTCCCAAGGCTTGAATGGTATCAAAGCGCTGCTGGTCGGTCATGACCAATAAAATATTTGGACGCTGTTGTTGCGGCATACTTAGCTTTCTTTTATCTGTTCGGCCACCAATGACCACAGATGTTCATACGCATTACCGGTACCCGCTTCAAGGGCTAATCCACATGCCATATTGGTGCAAGCTGACTTTTGTATCGTTTTTTGCTCAGTAATCGCCATTACTTCCGCTGCTTCGCGTGCGGTTGCGGCGGCCGTTAGACTAGGTTCCAACCAACCACGATCACCTGCCATACCACAACAGCCACCATCCGCTGGTACGATGGCATCAGCGACGCTATTTGCACTCGCGCTCAGCTCACTCATCCAATTATGCTTACGTTCGCTACAGGTTGGATGTAAAATCACATCGAGCGATGCTTCTTTTAATACATCTTTTTCACGCAAGACCGGAATAAATATATCGGTTAACGCCGCAGCAGGATGAACAATCTCCCAATCAGGCAGAGCTTTTTTCATTGATTCCAATTGACTGGCACAGGTACTGGTATCTATAATTAATACTTTTTCATGTTCTTGTTTAATCGCAGCTAATTGTTCTTGAATGCGAAGCTGCATCTGATCTGCAATATCGGGAAAACCCTTTGAGGCAAATGGCTGCCCACAACACAACGAGCCAACTTTTGGCGGAATTATTAATTCAATATTTGCTGCATCGGCAATTTTTTGCAAGGCTTGCGGTGCAGATAAACCATGGCTGTGAAAGCTGCGGCTTAAACAACTTGGCATATACACCAATGTACGCCGTGCACCGTCTTGCGTCCATTTTTTTGGAAATGCAGGCGCAGCTTTGGGTAAATACACTTGGCGTTTTGGTAAACGTTTTAAGCCAACCCAGCGTAAAACCCGCACCCCCTGCTTCGCTGACCAACAGGTTAACGAAAAATTATTCGCCGCGCGTTTTGCCAGCCATTTTTTAAAGCCACCACGTTTTTGTGTACGCTGAAATTTCACTAGATCGCCGGTATTAATATCGACCGGACAAGCTGTAGCGCACATACCATCAGCGGCACAGGTATCTAAACCTTTATGCTGCCAAATTTCCTCTACCGCATGCTCTTGCTCAGGGCCTTGAGCAGCGTGGCGCAATAAGGAAATACGTTGGCGTGGTGATAACGTTGCATCACGACTCGGACAAACAGGCTCACAAAATCCGCATTCAATGCATCGGTCAACAATCTCGTTAACCTGTGGCATGATTTTTAAATGTTTAATATGCGCCTGCTTATCATCAGTCAGCAAAACACCTGGATTCAATAATTCATTCGGGTCCAATAAATCTTTAACCGCGTACATAATATTGACGGCTTCGACACCCCACTGCGCTTCAACAAACGGCGCCATGTTGCGTCCGGTGCCGTGCTCCGCTTTTAAATGACCACCAAACGACAAAACACATTCTGCCAAAGCGTCCATGAAACGTTTATAGCGATCCACTTCTTGTTCATCAGAAAAATCAGGGGTTAACGTAAAATGTAAATTACCATCTTTAGCATGACCAAAAATGACGCCGTCATTATAATCGTATTCTTCAAATATTTTTCGCAGTGCCCGCACCCCTTGGGCAAGTTGATCAACTGGAAAGGTGATGTCTTCAATTACCACTGCGGTTTTTGCTTTACGCACTGCACCGACTGACGGGAATAATCCTTTGCGCACCGACCATAATTGTGCTTGCACATGTGGGTCACCGGTGAATTTTGCAGGACTAACTAAGGCAAGTACCGCACAAAGCTGTTCAGCCTCTTCAACGCGCTTCAATAATTTCGCTTCTTCTTGCTCTTGGTATTCGACCAATAACGCAGCGGTCTCATCGCCCGCAGGCAAGGCCTCTGGTAATTTTTCTTCAACGCGGCGTAAGCTTAATGCATCTAATAATTCAACAGCAGCAGCACCACTTTGCGCGAGTGCATCCACGGCGTCACCCGCGTCTTCTACAGTTTTAAATAATAAAAGCGCAGTGGATCGATGTGATGGTAAATCAATGGTGCGAAACGTTGCTTCATTGATAAAGGCCAAGGTACCTTCACTGCCAACTACTAATTTTTGCAAAATCGCTGCAGGCTCGTCCGCATCTAAAAATGCATTGAGACTATAACCAACGGTATTTTTCGTGCTAAAGGCTTTTTTAATCTGCGCACTCAATTGTTCATTAGCACGGACGCGATCACGAATAGCAATAAGCCCCTCATAAATTTCAGGCTGCTCTTCTTCTAATTGTTTATTGTCTTGTTCCGTTCCGGTCTGTAGGCGATAACCATTGGCCAAGACTAAATCTAAATTAGTTACCGTCTGATACGAATTTTCATGAATACCGCAGCACATTCCACTGGCGTTATTGGCAACGATGCCACCAATTTCTGCTGCTTGGATACTCGCTGGATCAGGACCGATGCGCTTTTGATATTTGGCTAACGCCGCATTAACCCACGAACCAACAGCTCCCGGTCCGCATGCGACTTCGGCGCCATCATTTTTCACGCGGATGCGCCGCATAAATCGACTGACCACGATTAAAATACCGCGCGTCACCGATTGCCCGGATAAACTCGTGCCACCAGCACGAAAGCACACTGGCAAATTAAAATGAGCAGCAACACCAATGATGACCTGGACTTCTTCGGCCATGCGTGGAAAGACCACGATGCGCGGAATCATATGATAAATGCTCGCATCACCGGCCCACTGCAAGCGATCGGCCAGATCAGATTTCACCTGTTCATCATCTAAAAACTGCGCTAAAGCATCAACAACCGGATCATCAGACATCGGTCGCACATGTTGTGCGCGACCACCAGTCCGCAAGTCAGGTTCAAAGGGTGTTTGTTATGGTTTTTAGAATTTAGTACTAGTACTAGATCTAGTACTAGTACTAGAAACTACCCTAAACACCCCACTCAGCTCGAGATTCCTCGATTGATTTAGCAGTCCCATCCTGCTGCGAACGCCACCACTCACGGTGGGCAATCGGATTTTCACCAACCCAACGTTCGTCAATTGGCGCTGAGCGTTCTTGGAAGCGAGTATCAACCGTAAAGCGCACGCGATCAGTTTTATTTTGAATGCTGCCGTGCATTAAATACATGCCCATAATCACTACGTCGCCTGCTTCAAAACTGCTACTTACCCACGGGTGTTCGACTAATTCTGATAATTCTAAATAATTATCACTAAACCAACCTTGAATGTGATCGCGATCGACATCCATGGCTCCATAGGTTTCACGAATGCGTTGGGTTGCTGAACTATTGTGGCTTTTTGGCAAGACTGCCATTGGACCATTTTCAATTGGAATATCGCCAATTGGTATCCAACAGGTTTTTAATTCCTGCGAACCACGACCCATATAAACCACATCCATATGTGCTTGGGTACCAGCAGCACCCTTCGGTACCGCGCGTGCCCATTTATAATCAAAGGTAACGGAGGCTTCATCAAATAAACGATCAAAGAAATTATACAGAGCCTGGTTTTCGACCATGCCTAAAAAGTCTTGATGATGCGTCACGTGTTTTTGACCCATGTAACTTTTACCGCTACCTCGCGGTTCATCGATCGTGCATTCTTGGGTTAAAGCATCATCAGCTTTCATTTGATCGAATAAGACTTTTCGTGCAGCCATAACCGCGTCGCGAGGAATCAAACCGCGTACACAAATATAACCGTCTTCAGCTAAACGTTGACGTAGGACTTGAACATCTTCATCGGGATAGCTCGAGCGCATGTCTTGTAAGTGCTCACCACCAAATTGTACGTCTTGTTTGCCGAGGGTCAGAATCGGTTGAGACATCTATAAACTCCTTTGTGTATAGCGGTTCCATTCTATCAGCAAAATTTGGCCAAAAATGGGTTTTGTGTTTCACTATTTGTGTTTTTTGGTACGATATCCGGCATGAACAATGAGATCTCGATGACTGGCAGCATCCGCAGCAAGGGCCTCGCCTACTGGCCGCAAGGTGCCAAAGGTCGTGATCTCGGCTCCTATGCTTTGGTTCTGATCGATGCTGGTGGCGGTTACTACGCCGATGGCAATGGCTTTGAACAACAAGTCAGTGCTGGCGATGTTTTAGTTTTATTTCCAGGTCTTTACCATCGCTATGGCAGACGCGCACAAGATCCATTGTGGTCCGAACATTATGTCGTTTTTAATGGTCCGCTTTTTTCATTATTAGAAGATCAAGAACTCTACACACGCAGCGAACCGATTTGGCATACCGGATCTGATTCACATTTCAGACAAGATTTTGTCAGTCTTGTTGCAGATGTACAAGCAGGACGCTTACAAAGTGATGAACATTTATTATTTGGTCGATTGCATGCACTCATAGCCGAAGCACGACATTTGCACCAACGTCAACAAGACAGCTTTATTCAATGGCGCGAACAAGTTTGTGCAGAATTATCTGCACATCTTGGCGAAGAATTAAGTCTCGAAGGCGTTGCTACAAAATTTAATATGAGCGAGCAAGTCTTTCGTAAACGCTTTAAAAAAGAAGCCGGTATCTCACCTCAACAATTTCGTTTACAGTGTCGCCTCGATCATGCCCAAGAACTCTTGCTTGATGACACCAATACCCTGGATGATGTGGCAGAATTATGCGGCTTTTGTGATCAATACCATTTTAGCCGTATTTTTAAACGGCATCGCAACATGAGTCCAGGCTCATTTCGCAAGTTGCAGGGACTTTCTCCACGCGCCAGGAATTAACCTGCCATACGAACGGCGCCAAGTGGCGTGAGCAGCAAATTAATCATTAAAAAAGTTGTAATTACAAAGAACATAATAAAAGATAGGTTGATGCATTTATAATAAAATTTATGGTGTTTAAATAATTGTCCGAATAATAATACAAGTATATAAACAAACAATAAGTAGATAATCCAAATGTAATTAAATGATAGGCGCTCCAGTATCCGCCAACATAAACTCGGCAACTCTCGGTACCTATTTAAATAGTCGCTATCGTTTGATGACCACAATGCATACAAAAAAGTTTGGAAATTGTTGAAGGCAATAAAGAAAAACCACATAACGAATGGCCAAAGAACGTACGCCAACCAAGACTCATGTTTTTCAAGTCTAAACATAATATTATTTAAAGCCTGAAACCCAATCATGACAATTAATTATCACTTGCACTCGGGAGCGCATGCTCCTTCAAATCTTTTAAATCAACAAATTCCAGTGCAGCCATATGCGTTGCCTCTAAGTCTACTGCTGGTGCACAACCTGCTTCGAATGCTTCTTGCCAACGGCGTGCGCACAAACACCAATGATCACCCGGTTTTATACCCGGAAAACGATACTGTGGCATTGGTGTTGATAGGTCATTACCAACGGATGCGGAGAACTCCAAGAATTCTTCAGTCGCTTCAATACAAACGACGTGGACACCGCGATCTTGCTCACCTGTTTCGCAATAACCGGTTCGGTAAAAACCAGTCATTGGATCAGTACAACAACACTTCAATTCACCACCGAGTACATTTCGTCCTTGGGCCATCTGAGCTCCTGAGATGATCCTATCGGTTCAAAAATCGCAGACAATTAGACTTCTTGTATACAAGATATACACAATGCTGCATATATTCATTGAATACAAAGCCATTTTTCATACAAACTTATAATATGGATGATTTTAGGCCAATTTATAGAGCAATCATATTATTAGTTATTTTCGCTATTGTTGCTTATAAATTTATGACAGGCAAGCATGAGCTCGTCAATATTCCAGATATTCCAGATGAGGATGAAAACGACGAATACTGGTCGAATTCGTCCATCATTAAATCTTATGCGGGATCAGTACAGCAATATGAGTTTCAAGCAGATCTCAACGCATTACAAGAAGCTGGGCTACATCCAGATATTCGCCGTGGAAATATCACTAGTATAGCCCTGCATAACAGCGAGTTTGAACGCGGCTGCGAGATATTGGGAATCGGTGAGGAAGCATCCTCTGACGAAATTACTTAAACGCCCCAGCCACCTCTTCGCGTAGGGCCTCGGTGCTTTTAAATAAATAGCCCTTGGCGTCAGACTCTTTCCCTTCGCAGGTTAAGAAAAATCCAAGCATCGCATTATCTTCAGCGTTCGACTTATCTAAAATAGCTTTGGCTAAATTACTGCCATCAGCCGGTTTCAAACGCTTGAAGATATCGTAGGTCATCTCTGACTTCATTGCCGGAACAAACAACTCGCACTTGTCACCGACCTTACGCAATTCGACTTCTTTCTTCAACATGCTAAAGGTAAAGATTGGACGTTTGCCGGCATCGCAGGCCACCATGGCGCGCTGTTTTAAATAGGCCGACCATTTCTTCCATGCTTCGTCACTAGGTTTTGGCGCAACTTTTTTAACAACCTTTTTCTTTTCTCTCTTTTTGCGTTCTTTCTTTTCTTTTTTCTTCTTTGTTTCTTTGCGCTCAGCCAAAATCGGATACGGATCTTTGTAATACATACCGGCGCGCTCACGCATGTAACCACCATCATCATCAGCGTATTTTGCCATATGCCCTAAATTACCAGTAATCGGATCGGGGTTGGTGATGCCATCTTTTTTATAATCGTAGCAATGGGTTTGATGGGCTTGCCCTGGTGAAAAGACGAAGCCGTAACAACCTATTTTCACATACTTACTAATCTGCGGATTTTTCGGATACCCTTCAAGCAAACCTTGGGCAATGCGATCACAAAAATGACCATGGGTTTGATTACAGGAACGATAATAAAAATTACCTAAACCAACTTGCCAAAAATAAACCGGCAACTTTGTCCCCTTAGTAAATGCAGCTATCCAGCGCATTTGTTCATCTAAATTAGTAAAATGACTGCCAGTGGTATCGACCGTTGCATAGGGAGGTCCTTTTCCTGCGCCTGGGGTACAACCGATATCACGGTCGCCAGTTTCTAAAACCGCCGCATCCCATTTTAAAACGTCTGCATCTTTACACACCTTTATCCACGCCGCTGCAGTCATACTGCCATTTTGATCCCACGCCGATGGGTTGGTAATTAAAATGACATTGCTTGGTGCATACATAGCGCGTAATTTTAACCACGCATGTGAATAGCCACGTAGATTATCTTCTAAACCTTCCATCTCTGGCATACCCGTACTACCAACTTTGACATCAACACTCATTGCATCCATTCTCGCTGAGGTAGCATGCAATAATAAATGACCCCACTCATCAGGTTCAACATGTAAGACAATCGGATGCGGTTTAAATTTATCGCAGATTTGCATGATTAATTTAACCTGCTCCCAATAGGCACGCATAGTTGTGGTATTTTTGGCGTTAACTGGACAGGCCTGGGCAGGACCTGGTTTATAATCAGCAGGATAGCTTTGGGCTAAATTGTACATGGTTACCCACGGTATAAATCCTTCTTTAATCGTTGGCTCAATAAATTTTTCGGCCCACACGCCTTTGCGTTTTTCAGGATTAACCCATTTATTCCAATTATGTAAAAAGACCGTATCCCATGAGCCTTTTTTGCCATCCCATCCAGCACCACCCGAAAAATATTGCTGACGGAAATGCCACTTACAGCCATTTTGGTTGCGGGTTTCGACAAACCATTCGATTGGCGCAGTGGTACCTAAAGAGAAATAATTAAATAAGAATTTCTCTTTTAATTTTTGACGTGTTTCAATGCCTGGATCTTTAACACCAGGAATAATTTCGTCAGCTGCATAAAGATGTAGTGCAAAAACGATATTGACTAGGACAAAAAAGAGGCGCATAGATAAGCTCCGTTGCCTATTCTTTGCGCCATGGCTTTTTTTCCAACTCACTAAATGTAAGACTTACGCGCAGACTATGATGATCTGGCGTAAGTCTTTATTGAAGCATTGTTTGCATATTCACAATTTGCATGCAATTCGATTAAGCTTGTGCACTCAGCGCTAATGCGGCGTGTGTTTCATAGCTACCTGACTGGGCATCAAACTGCACACGACCATCAACTACAGCAATATTGCTGATGCCCTGATGCTCACTGAGTGCCTGGCCATTAATCTGAATTTGCTCAGGACTCGCAACCGGTAGTGAAACCAGCGCGCTGGTGTTCGCAGGAATGCTAAAAGCACAATCAAAGGCCTCGTCTTTCTGTACCCAATCAATCTGCCATTGACCAACAATACTGTCGTAGGTGTAAGCAGCTTGAGTAATCGTTCCACCTGGATACGGCGCTAGCGATGCCTTTTTAAATCCTGGCTCAAGCGGTTTTAAACCAGCGAGCGTGCCATACATAAATGCACCAACCGAACCGTAGGCATAATGACTATACGAGTTCATATTTGGATCACCTGGTCCAACATCCTTCACCCAACCATTCCAGCGTTCCCAAATAGTCGTCGCACCATTTTCAATGGAGTAACCCCAGCTTGGGAAGGTTTTATTTTCGAGTAGTTTATAAGCGATATCTAATTCACCGTATTTAGCCAAAGTTGGTAATAAATACGAAACACCTACAAAACCAGTGGTGATGTGATCGTCATGACGATGAATATTATCGACCAAGTGTTTCACAGCTGCTTGACGCTTTTCCTCAGGAATTAATTCAAAGTGCAAAGCCAAGACATACGACGTTTGGGTATCGCAGTGACTTTTACCATCTGCATCAAAGTATTTTTTATCGAAGGCCGCCGCTGCTTTGGCTGCACGTTCTTCTAAATCTTTGGCTTCGTCTTCTTTGCCAGCATGACGAGCGGCTTGCGCAGTTAAACGGAACGACCAATTATAAAAAGCTGTTTGAATTAAATCTTTCGGCGTACCACCACCACATTGGGTAAAATCTTCAACATCAAGTGCTAACCAGTCACCAAAACAAAAGGTGCCACCACGCGTACCGTCTTCTTGAATATTCAATTGATAATATTCACAGAAGGCTTTCATACGTGGATACCAATCGGCCAATAATTCTGGATCACCATAAGCCGTATATAAATCAGTCGGACAGACGGTTATCGCATCGCCCCAGGCTGCATCAGCGTTGCCACCCATTGGTGTTGCGGGAATAACATTGGGAAGGGTTCCATCTTCGCGTTGGCTATCTTCCATATCGTTGAGCCATTTACGGAAAAACGATTCGACATCAGCATTCGCACAGGCTGTTGAAATAAATACCTGGGCATCACCAGTCCAACCTAAACGCTCGTCACGCTGTGGGCAGTCAGTAGGAATTTCCAAGAAATTTGCACGTTGGGTCCAACGAATATTCGATTGCAATTGATTGAGCATGTCATTGGAACACGAGAATGTCCCTGCATCCGGCGTATCCGAACCGAGCGCTACCACTTCAACCTTATCTAAATCCAATGGCTGATTAATACCGCTGATTTCGACATAGCGGAAACCATGAAAGGTAAAACGTGGGTCATAAATTTCACCGCCACCTTTGCAGATATAAATATCAGTAGCCACCGCTGAACGTAAGTTTTCAACGTACATGCTACCTTCTGGTGTAATCATTTCGGCATGACGTAAACGCAAACAGGTACCAGCTGGCAAATCTAAATGTAAACGTACCACACCTGCTAGGTTTTGTTCAAAATCATAAATATACGCACCGGCTTCTGCCTCGTGCACTTTTTTCGCTTGAAACGTTTCTATAGCACGAACAGGCACACCTGGGTGCGCGCGCAAATTTGTTGATAAGGCAACTGGCTCATTGCGATCCCAAGTCCGTTCTTGGGCATCTTTAAATGATTTAACCGTAACCGGCTTCCAATTCCCTTTTTCACCACCCTTACACCAATCAGTTAGTTCAAGGCGAGCATCGTAGTGTTCACCATGCATAATACTGGCTTGCAGATAAGCACCATGAGACATTTCCCACTTATCGTCGGTAACAATTTGTTCGGTGCTGCCATCGCTGTAAGTAATATGCAATTCAGCTAAAAGATAGGTTAAATTACTATAGATATTCGGACGATGCGAACCGACTTGACCGGCATACCAACCTTCTGCAACAATCGCACCGAGATATTGCTCACCTTGCCCTAAATGTTCTTTCACATCATAAACACGATAATGTTGGCGTTTAAAATAATCAGTCCAACCAGGTGATAAATAATCATCACAAATGCGTTGTCCATTAAGATACGGATCGAATACACCTTTGGCGGTCATTACTAAAAATGCTGATTTAATTTCTTTATTAATCTTAAAAGAGCGACGCACATATTCAGATGGCAGCATATTAACGAGTGGATAATGAATCCAATCTGCCTGCCACTCGTGGTTTTCATAGACAGCCGTTACAAATTCTGCTCTTGCCCATTCACTTTCATTACCAGCTGCATCCCAAATTTTTACCTGCCACTGATAACGTGTAAGAGGAGACAAGGCTTCACCAGCATAACGAATATGATGACTGAGATCTGAATCAATTTTCCCCGAATCCCATACATCGCCATGTTCATCAGCAACCTGAATCTGGTAAGCACTTTGATGCGCAGCAAATCCATCTGCCTGTACCTGCCACGAAAAACGTGGCTGCACTTCATCTATACCAATTGGGTTCTCTAGGCTCTCGAGACGTAAACACACTGCTTCCATAACTTTGCTCCTGAACAGCCATTATAGCAGATCTATGAGTAATTTGTTGTCATTATTTGCAAGTTTATAGCATAATCTTGTCATGGTATACACTAGGGAAACGAATTCGCCGGTGCTGATGCTCCACGATCAGGAGAGCCCTGTCGGCCTGGTCTTCATGGAACCACAGGATGAACTCAGCCTCCATCGTCACGACTATGTCGAACTCGTCATCATTACTGGTGGTGAAGGCGTGCATTTACTGCGCGATGATGCTTGGCCGATTCAAGCCGGTGATGTTTTTGTGATCCCGCCATTCATGGAGCACGGCTACGAACAATGCCAAGATTTAGATTTAATTAATTTGTGTATTGATGCTGCCTGGTGCGAACGCAATCAATTACGTTCGATACCTGGCTTTAATGCATTTATTGCGCTGGAACCCTTATTGCGCACCCAACATGATTTTAGCAGCCATTTACATATCGATGATGAAACGCGTTTACGTATGATGCAGTCTATTCAAGATATGCGCCGCGAACTCGAAGAACAATTACCCGGCTATCAACAAAGCATTAGGCATCGCCTTGATTTATTATTAATAGAATGTGCACGCGAGCATAGCCAGCACAGTTCGCATCAACATGATGCACTCTTGCAATTAGAGGACGTGCTGCGTTACATCGATACTAATTATGCCACGTCAATTAATTTAGAACAACTCAGTAATAAAGCCGCTATGTCGGTCAGCACTTTGAATCGTTATTTTCAGCGCTGCTTTAGCTGTAGCCCAATGCACTACTTGTTGCAACGACGTCTGCGACGCGCCCAGGAATTATTGCAAAGCACCGAAAAACGTGTTAGCGACATCGCCAAAGAAGTCGGCATCAATGACTCCAACTATTTTGCCCGTGTGTATAAAAAATACTTCAAACACAGCCCCAAGGCAGATCGTAAATTATCTAATGGCTAAGCTCATCTTTGTGTATAACGCCAATAGCGGTAAAATGAACGCAGCGCTCGATATCGCACACAAAATCATCAGCCCCGGCACCTATCAATGTCAATTATGTCAGTTAACGCATAGTACATTGAGCGAGCGCGATGAATGGAAAGCATTTCGTCAGCAAAGTGAACATGAATTTATCTTTTTACATAAAGATGAATTCGAGCAGACTTACTCTGAACAATTTGATTACCCAGTAATATTGCAACAAGCAAATGAATCAGAACTCATCATTTTCCTAGATGCCACAGCTATTGCCCAGCACAGCAATAGCCGTTCATTCATCAACATTATTACTGAAAAATTATCACACCTATAAACCAAGTCTTGCTGTTACATTTTTAGCGCGAGCATGCATACATGGTTACTATTTATATTGATGCCGACGCCTGCCCGGTCAAAAATGAATGCTACGCAGTTGCGAAGCGTTTCGAACTGATGGTATATGTCGTTGCGAATCAATGGATGAATATGCCCAATGACCCAAGTATCCGCTTAGAAGTGGTTGATGATGATTTTGATGCCGCCGATAATTGGATTGTCGATCAAGTCTCTGCCAACGACATTGTTATAAGCGATGATATTCCACTCGCCGCACGCTGCATTGAAAAAGGTGCATTGGTATTAACCAACCGTGGTGAAACGCGCGATGAAAATAATATCGGTGAAGCCATGGCCATGCGCGAACTGATGCAATACATGCGCGATGCTGGAGAATCCAAAAGTGGGCAAAAACCTATGGAAGACCGCGACCGTAAAAAATTTAAGCAGCGTTTAGATCTGCTAATCCACAAGGCACTGCATTAGGTTATAGCGAACCTGTTGGCACTAAGGCTAATCGCCAAATGTTGTAGTCCCACTCTGTTGATATAAAAGATCCATTACCGCTCACTCCCAACATAGGAACTTGATACGTAGTCGAATAAATCAATTCGTTATGAATTGCAGGATTAACCAATTCTGTTGTATCAAACAATATATCATGAACAAAAATATCATAAGACGACAGCCCACTATCTCCATCAATCAAATTATTAGACGAGCTAATAAAAATAACATGAGTTCCGTCGCTATTGATCTTAGGCTGGTAACTACCTCTATTGCCAATAGTTCCATCTGTATGTCGGCTAATTAATTTAATCGAGTCGGTATTACGGTCATATAAAAACACATCAGACCGAGAATTAGTATCGTCATCAACCAAATTACTTGCATCGGATTGAAAAACCACATAGCGTCCTGATGCATCAATATCTGGAAAACGTGATGTGTCATTGCCAATCGTTCCATCATCATGCTTGCTAATCAATGTGGTCGTCCCAGCTGCTCGAACAAAGATATCCTTCTCTGCATTGAGATCGTTATCAACCAAATTGGTTGACTGCGATTCATAGGCAACTACTAATCCATTATTGCTGCACACTGGATTTGTAGAAAAATCATTACCTTTTGTCCCGTCGGTATGCACACTTATTAACGTAGTTGTTTGACCAATGATATCTCGGATGCACACATCCTCAACGTTGTCTCCATCATTGTCCTCAATATTTGTAGCGGTCGAACTAAAAACAACATGGGTACCATCTGGACTAATATTAGCTGATTCTGGCTCGCCATCGGCCTCAGTGCCATCCGTATGTATATTAATGCGCACAATAGAATTATCTGATCGCTTCCATAGCATTAGATCAGAAATAGAGTTGGTATCATCTACAACCAAATCTCTAATACTACTAATAAAACAAACATACTGTGCAGCATCATCTATTCTAGGTTCAGATGATCTATAAGCGGAAAATGCTCGCGGTAAATTGTACAAAGGCGTTGTAGAACCATTAAAACAATCGTGAATAAAAATGTCGATGGTTGGACCACTATCATTTTCTGTAAGCGTAGCACTCCTAGTTGCATATACTACATATTGGCCAGTTCCATCTATATCCCCAACATTCATATCGTCATGCCTTCCCACACTCCTTGACACCTCATTTATTAGAGATGTTTCACCAGTACTCAATTTATGTACAAATAGATCCTCGTCTCCGTTATTATCTAATGTAACTAAATTTGGCGATGCCGTTCGAAAAATAGCAATGCTACCGCTTGCATCAAATTGAATATAAGAAGACATTGACGTCCCAAACTCACCCGAACTGGATCTGTTGATATTTACATAATCACCGGTATCTGTCGATTTCACATAAACATCTGGAAAATTTGCCGCGCCTTCCAACACGTCCAGATTATCACTCAATTCGAGAGCTATCTTGCTACCATCAAATGAAATATCATAAGATTTATTTATATTCGATCCGTCAAAAGGAGTCCTGACACCCAATCGCCTGTCTAAAGCATCATAATTCACTACGGACGCATTACCTGTACCTAAATTCTTAAGATACAGGTCGGTGTTCGTAGATACATCAATAGGGTCTAAATTAGTTGCCTTGGAATTAAATATCAAATGACTTGCATCTCCACTCAATACAGGCACCTCACAGTCCCCATTTGCTTCCACCCCAGATCCATTTTTTGATATTAATTCGTGAGAATCTAAATCATATACGTATTTAAAAAGTTTCTCCGAACCACTCACATCTACCTGATAAACAAAAGTATTTCCATCTGCGCTCATAGTTACAGCTGACGTCGCACCAATATGATTATCACTGATTTTATGTGTACTTCTAGAATTAAAATCATGCATGAATGCATCGACGACATTGCCATTGAAGTCGCTATTAATTAAATTAGATGCGGAAGAAAGAAAAACAATTCGACTACCATCATTGTTAGAAGCTAGAACTGCATATACACTTGAAGAATTATCGCTACTGTTTGCTGGGGTACTATCTGTGTGCACATCAAATCGATCTATAGTTCTGGTTTCTAAATCAATTCGATATCTTCGCGAATAAGAGGAATAAAACGCATATCGACCATCACCACTTAATACCAATGAAGCAGTTGCAATGTAAAAATAATCCCCTAGATCATCTTCATTTATTACAATTTCTTCACCGGTAATCACATTCTTTCTTACATAATGAATTTGACTTGAGTAAGTTCCTGTAACATATGTCAATTCACGCTTTGCATATGCAATGAATTCTCCGTTCTCTGATTGAGATACATAACGCGCTGCGTGAAAGTTTTCAGAACTCGTCACACTAGGCACAGTTGCGCCTGTTACTAAATACGGATCTGCATTCGGCTCATGCACAACAGTAATGGTTACATCAACCGGATCACTCTGATTCACGCCATCACTGGCAGCTATGCTAAAAGTATCAATACCAATAAATCCAGTAGGCGGAAGGTATTTGAGTTGATCACCATTTATTTCTATGTTTGCATATGTTGGTGCAGTGGTAATCACATACGTTAAATCATCACCTTCAGGATCAGTTCCATTTAATGTATAAGTGGCCGTGTCGGTTCTAATAATGGTATCGCTAAAACCGGTGATGCTTGGGGCTAAATTTGGTTCGACGCTTTTTTTAGACCCAGACGACGAACCACCTCCACCTCCACATGCAGAGAATAGGAAGATAAGGACAGTAAGTGTGATATAGGACGATACTTTCATTGTATGTAGAATACTTAATTATAAAACGCAACAAGTGTTTTTGTTACTAGCCAGTGTTCTAAGTTCTTGTTGATCACAATCTTATTGTTACTATAATTTCTGTAATGACAGAAATAAAAGACATTGAGGATAAAGCATTGTGGCAGCTCTGGGTTCTGGCCCTGCTTCCACTCGGTCTGGTCTTAGTGCTCTTTCCCGATCAATGGCCACGCTATATGTATATGTGGACACTGGTCTTAGCTATTTTCGCTGGCTTCAAATGGATGAGCTGGCAAGGGCATAGGGCAGCGCCGCTGTGGCAAAACATCGCCTATCTCTATCTGTGGCCAGGCTTAGATGCGCGAAGTTTTCTTCGACCAACTGCGCAGCGACAAATTCTCGGCAATACAGCAAGCTTCAGCGCAATCGGCTTAGCTGCGCTTGGTGGCATCTTTTTATTTTACCTGCCAGATCGGATTGACGCAGATCCTTATCTTATTGGTTGGATTGGGATGATTGGCTTTTCTTTAATTTTTCATTTTGCTGTTTTGCAATTACTCGGTTGCTTTTGGCGCAGCCGCGGTGTTCAAGCACAGCCATTTATGAATAAACCACTGACGGCACAAAACCTTGCTGATTTTTGGGGTAAACATTGGAATACCGCGTTTCGTGATTTCACCCATCGTTTTTTATTTAAACCACTACGCACTCGATTAAACGTGCGCGTTGCATTATTACTTGGATTTTTATTTTCTGGCCTCTTACATGAATTAGTTATCACTGTACCTGCTGGTGGCGCTTATGGTGGACCAACACTTTATTTTTTAATTCAAGGATTTGGCATCCTTATACAACGACAATTACACTGTGACAAAGGATTCAAAGGATGGTTATTTACCTTAATTATTTTAATTGCCCCTGCTTATTTGCTCTTTCCACCAATTTTTGTTGAAAATATCATGCTACCATTCATGCAAGCGATAGGAGCATTATCATGACAGAGATCTTACCCACCTTGGTTTTCTTAGCAGGCCTTGCTCAATTAAGTATTTTAATTGCCTCAGCATTAGTACCGACGCAATTACGTTGGGCAGATGAATTGCAAAGCCTACCACGCTTACACAGACAAATGCATTGGGTCTACGCTACTTATGTCGTGCTCTCCATTATCGCCTTTGCCATCATCAGCATCCTTTTTCACGAAGAGCTGGTCAGCAACAACACCCTCGGCCGCGCATTCTGCATCTACGTTGTTGTTTTTTGGGGTGTACGTCTGGGCTTGCAAGGCGTCTTTGATGTTGCCGATTATTTAAATACAAGCTGGAAACGTGCTGGATATCACCTGCTCACGCTGACCTTCGTCGCCTTGGTCGTCATCTATACATTAGCTGGCATTTATTAGAAAGCCCGAGATTACGTATGCATAGGCAGGCGTGCTGCTTAGATAAATCAAGTCGTGCCCGCATGCAGCAATGTAGACATTAGTATTCACCCCACTATAGTTCCGGGCCCATCTACCATTCACCCTAATCTAGGAAATTTTTATGACATTGAAACATTGTTTAATGGCTGGTTTTGCTGCCGGCGTTATCTGTTTACAGGCCTGCGGTGGCAGTGCCGCACCTGATCCGAGTACGCCTGATGGCTCGATCATGGCCAACGTCGAAGCATTCAAATCGAACGACGTCTCCGCCATTGTTGATAATATGCTCACTCCCGAACAAAAAGCAGACGCTGCAAAAAAATGGGATGAACAACGCAAAAAAGAACCCAATGAAGGCGAAAAACAACGCTTCGAAGCACAAATGAAATCGGTCACCTCTGGTGAATTCATTGATCAAATGATGCCAATGGTTGAAGCGCAATTAGCACAAGTAAATAGCGAGCAATTAGCTGGCATGGTTGGCATGTTAGCTGGTGGCGCTTTAAACTCTCCAGATCTTGATGCCCAACAAAAAGAACAAGCAAAAGTGTTCCTCGGCAGTTTAACTGACTGGATTAAATCTGCTGATGTTGCTAACCCAGAAAAGGTGCGCAGTGCTATGAAAGTCGTTCAAAGCACCGCAACAAAACTCAACTTAAAAACAATGAGCGACATGCAGGCGCTGAGCTTTGACCAATTACTCGACAAGGGTGATGTTGTCTTAGGTGGCGTTAAAGAAGCATTGGCTATTTATGACATTTCAATCGATAAAATGCTCAACTCAGTTAGCATCGACAAAGTCGAACAAAATGGCGACGCTGCAGACGTAACTGTGAGCTTTGAAATTTTTGGAACCAAACAAACCGTGACGACCAACCTGAAAAAGATAAACGGCAAATGGGCTGAAGCCAAATCAGCGGACAAACTTAATGAGCAACTCAATAAATTGAAGTCTGCCCCTGGCAACTAATTGTCTTACACAACGAAATTAAAAAAGGGAGGCCATCCAGCCTCCCTTTTTTATTTACACATTTGTAAATTCACGTGGATGTCGGCGTTTTAATTCCGGCACATGCTCGGCACGTCCGGTTTCCTCAAGACGTTTGGAATAGGTCGCTAAATGACCGCGCGCATGTAGCGGACCGCCTTCTTTAATCACATTCCACAACGGATCATCATGATAGCCCTCAGGCATAGTTGCCATCATCTGATCATGCCACTTGGATAAGCGCCAGGCACCTTCATGACATAATTCTGGATGCGATTCAGCCAGGTTATGCTCTTCCTTCGGATCATCTTCAATATTAAAGACCATTTCTTGTGGGAAGAGATGGAAACCATCATGATAGGTGCGCATATATAAATATGGTCCCCAACGCACACCACGTTGACAAACGTGGGCACACTGACTGATTACAATTTGATCGTAGCCGGTATCGGCTTTTTCAGTAATGGATTTGGCATAGCTCTTACCATCCCAATGCAGCTGCAAATGCGTATCATCGACATCCAATAACTCAGCAATCGTTGGTGCAATGTCTAAATTATAATGCAGACCGGTATCGACATGACCTTTGGCACCACCGTTTGGCCAACGGAAAATCATTGGGATACGACAGTTCACGTAATCCGCTGTCGCATGCTCTGCATAAATACCAAGTTCACCCATGTTTTCGGCGTGGTCGGCGCTGACAATAATAGCCAAGTCGTCATAAACACCTTCAGCTTTAAACGCTTCGAGTAATTGGCCTATGTGTGAATCCATATAATGAATACCACAATCATAACCGTCGATGAATTTTTTCATGTCGTCCATATTGTCGATGCGACCAAGAAAACGTGGCTTATATTTTTCTGGGCAGGAATCGTCATACATCGCAATATCTTGAATGCTATGTGGACCGGCTTTTTTCTGATGCTTATCAATTAATTCTTGCGTATACCATTCTTCAATTGGTTCATCCTCAAAAGGATTGCCGTATTCTTCAGGCACGCGATACGGTGTATGCGGGTCCCAATAGTTGACGTGCAAGTACCAATCGTCTTCTTTGGCATGTTCTTTAATCCATTTTAATGCGCTCGGTGTAACGTCTTCGGCACTTTCCATACCACCGCTGCCGGTGTCGTGAATCTCTTTAAATCCACAGT
>JANQLF010000109.1 GCA_028280785.1 Planctomycetota bacterium | reverse complement strand
CTGCTAGGAACTCAACACCGAAGGTGGTAGCATCATCAGTAGCACCTAAGTGAGAGTTAGAAGTTACATCATCAGCATCAAAGATAGAGATTTCATAGTTAACTGCAAAGTTAGCGTCACCAGTTGGGTTAGTTAACAATGCAATCGCAATTTCCATCTGACTTGCATCAGCTGCGTCAAGATCAAGCATGCTGATCATAGCAGTTGCAGATTTGGTGTCGTCGATTTCATAGTTTGCACCAATCATGACGCCCAAGTCATCAGAAGCTTCAGTACTACGTTGAGTAACATCACCAAAAATAGTGAGTTTTTCAACACCACTGAATTCACCGTTTAAACTGAAAACAGAGATATCTTCTTCAGATGCAGCTGTAGAGTCATCGCCAGTACCTACTGCGAAGTCAAAATCGACGAAGAATTTGTCGTCAGGTCCGTTGAAAACAACAGAAATACCGAAACTCAAATCGTTTGAAAGTTTAAATGCAGTTGCACCTGTAGGTTGAGAGTCAGTTTCATAGATACCGTCTACGATGTAAACGTCCACTGAAACTTGCTCAGATGGAGCAAAACCAACATTTAAACCAGTAGTTGAACTTGGGCTAATGCCGTCAACTAAAGAAGTAGCGATACGCCATAAGTCTGGTGCATCTACAGCTTCATATCCAACGAGGGTTTCTACTTTACCCATGGTTAGAGTAGCTTGGTCAGAAACTGCCCAGCTAACAAAAGCTTGCTCGATATTTACATTGCCACCTGATGATGCTTCACCATCAAGCTCAACGTCTACTTGAGCGTTGACTGCGTCACCGATCTTGTAGCCGAATTGTAATTCTGCGTCAGCGGTAAAGTCCATTACTGGATCATCACCAGCTGGTGAACCAGAACCTGAACCGTCAGAATCTTGGTAGTAAAAAATGGTATCAACAAAACCGCCAATAGTCAGGTCACCTACTTCGATGGCCGGGGCAGCTGATACTAGGGCGAGTGCGCCCAAAGTGGGAACAACATGGCGTAGGCTCACGGGCCTCTCCTTAACGTACGTTAACTGCCAATCTTTGTATAAATCCCCACACAGGATTATTAAGCATTGGCGAGTTGTCTCATGAAGGGAGAGCTTGTAGATATTCAATTGTTAAAGTCAAGCTAAGACTTCACGTATTTTACGCAAAACTACTGGTGTTACGCGTACACACGCAACGTTTGAAACGTTTTTTTCGAATTATGAGGGCCTACATACCGATTAGCTGGCACTTCTACCAAGCTCTTCGGTCGCCTGACGGGCCCGTAAATGACGATCATCTGCTATTCTAATAATACGCCAACCCTCAGGCCCACGACGTAATTCCGTTATAGAAGCAGGGCTTACGCCTGCACCGGTGCGTAAACCAGGCGCACCCATGAGGTCCGGCTGGAGGCTACGCAAGACCGCACAGATGTTCTCAGCAGAGGTCACTATGGCCAAATCTTCGTTCATTGGCAGCGCATGTAGAGCACGATCTACTCGAGATTGGAATTCTGCATTCGACTCGCCACCAGGAGGATCCAAGAAACGGCCCTCCTCATCCTTACTCAAACTTTCATAGGAGGTGCCTATCCACTTACCCATATCTTGACCAAGCCAGTCTTCTTCAAGAACAAAGGCACATTCGCGATCAGAAAAACAGCGTTCGGCTGTACTTTTAGCCTGAGCACTATCAGCACTGATACAGGAGGTAAGGCCAGCTAATAAGGAACAGTCCTTCAATGCCTCCGATTGGGCACGGCCTACAGAATCTAAATTCATCGATTCGCGACCACTGACTTTTGACTCCTCGTCAAAAAGATGGCGTGCATGGCGTATAAACAGAATGCGTTGCTCGTGGGCATAGAAGGCCGTGCGCGGTAAGGAGAAATTCACGGTTACTTGCCCCTGATGAGGAACGCGTGAAATCTGGCCGAATCCGGCGTTCTCCCATACGAGGCGACCTGCTTCAGCCTGCTCTGGAATGTTTCGCACCGCCAATGACTCATACTTATTATAGTCGAAAGCCAGCGTGCACAGCAGGCTCACCGCCCGATCACCAATGCCCTGATACCAGAAGGAATCCTGTTCCAAAATCAGCGTTAAAGCACCATGCGACTTGGACAAGTTATCTAAACCGGCCAGACCACAGCGGGCACCATCGACTTCTACTATATATAGGTACTGATGCTTGAGATCGCCGATCAGGTCATCAACGGCATCTGGACTACTCGACGGACCACCATCAGTCGAGCGACGCTCTTTGCTGCGCGGACCCGATAACCAATCAGCGACCACTTCGAGATCGTTGTCAGTATAGGGCCGAAGCGTACAGGTACCGTCGCTGAGGGTCGGAACGTCTGCCATGCTCCGCAGACTAAGCACTTAACAGTGGGAAGTCCACAAGCAGTGACCGATGGCAATAGCACAGCAATAGCACCAAGACCGACGCTTGCTCACTGGTATGCGCGAGACCTAGCTTTAGGCTCCGCGCGCGATGAACATCGATCACCATCAATTAATAAAAGAAGGCTATAACTGTCTGCCAATTGTACGGCGCTTGGTTGCTGATGATTTAACACCCGTTGCTGCGCTCAGTCGTTTTGCAGATCAGGATTATAGTTTTCTGTTTGAAAGCGTAGTCGGTGGTGAGAGCTTAGCGCGATTTAGCATCCTCGGCATTAAACCGGTAGAGCGCTTGGTTGGTGATCTTGAAAAAGTGCACGTTGTCAAAAGTGATGGCAGCACGTCTGATCTCGACGGTGATCCGTATACAGCTGTACGTAATTACATGCAGCAATTCAAGCGCCCGCAAATTCCCGGACTACCTCGATTCTGCGGCGGACTCGTCGGCTATTTTTCTTACGATGTCGTGCGTCTACTCGAACACTTACCTGATGTGCCTGAAGACGTACTTGGTGTACCCGATATTTTACTAATGCGCTACGACACGGTTTTAATTTTTGATCACAGTTTTAATCAACTCTTATTAGTCAGCCATGTACAAGCCGACTCGGTCGAAGCTTTTGAAGCAGCACTCAAAGAAGCAGAAACCGAACTCGATTGGGTCGAAGCTGAATTACAAAAACCAATAACGCCGCGCCTGCATCAAGCACATAAAGATGCTGAAATCGAATTCACCAGTTTCACCAAACGCGAAGATTACGAAGCCGCCGTAAGTAAAGGTAAAGAGTATATAAAAGACGGCGATATTTTTCAGTTCGTGCCAAGCCTACGTCTAGCAATGGATACGAAGGCGGAACCGCTGCAAATCTATCGTTCAATGCGTAGTCTCAATCCAAGTCCGTATATGTTTTGCTTACGTCTTGGCGATTTTTCCTGGGTCGGTGCCAGCCCTGAAATCATGGTCCGCGTTGAAGATGATTTAGTCCATGTCCGTCCCATCGCTGGGACCATCGGTCGCGGTGCTACGGAAAAAGAAGACGAAGTACTCGCTGAACAATTATTAGCCGACCCCAAGGAACGCGCTGAACATGTGATGTTAATTGACCTTGGTCGTAATGACGTTGGTCGCGTTAGTAAAGCAGGAACCGTTTTATTAAAAGACGAAATGGTCATCGAACGCTACTCGCACGTCCAACACATTGTTAGTCATGTACAGGGTGAACTACGTGATGACATGGACGCCCTTGATGCGCTGCGTTATTGTCATCCTGCCGGTACCGTGAGCGGTGCGCCAAAAATTCGCGCCATGGAAATCATCGACGAAGTTGAACCAATTAAACGCGGACCTTATGCGGGCGCTGTCGGTTATTTAGATTTCAACGGCAACATGGATACCTGCATCGCGCTGCGCACCTGCGTTATCAAAGATGGCAAGGCCTACGTCCAAGCTGGCGCGGGTGTTGTTGCTGATAGCATTCCCGAAAAAGAATACGAGGAATGCATGAAAAAAGCGCAAGCTGTACTCCAATCCGTTGCACGCGCTGAGTCCTTTTAACATCAAATTAAACTCTGCACGGAAATTATAAATGGAACGGCGATCTCCGAATCGCCGCATTGTGTTTGCGCACTCCATTTATGCCTTCGCATTCACAACGAGCCGATTCAGAGCACTGACAGGCAGCATAATAATCGGCTTTCCATTACACACATTATAATTCGCAGTTAAATGACTACCTTTGTCTTTTTGCTATTTAAAACTGCAAGATGCCACTCACTAATTGGATGTGTTTCTAATTCTGACTCATGAACCAGAATACCCGATCTACCTTTTTCAAACTTTAGATGGTTGAATTCAACATCTAATTTACATTTAAAAAAATCGGCAACATAACGATCGCCGACCCACAACTCGTGTGCTTTTTCTAAGTGTTGCGGTTGCCATGAAAGTTCTTCCTGCAGTTCACGCAATAAGCAGTCCTGCGTGCTTTCATCAGCCTCACACCGACCGCCAAAGCAGGTCAATTTACCAGCTGCAAACTGCGCATCTGCACCTCGCTGTTCGAGCAAGTAATGATTTTTATCCACACTAATGATTGCACAGGCATAGTCAGCTTGGAGCATGGAGACAGCGTAAGCAAAGGACGTATTGAGCAACGAGTCATGGGTACCTACGAAGAAGACGATAAATTACGACGCGATATGGCCATCGCACGCAAGCATCGTGACAAACCACGTTACAGCAAAGACCTTGGTGATGTCGCCAAGCAATGGCTACGCGGACCCGAAGCCAACCGCCTGAGAAAATTTCAAAAAATAAATACCGTCATGGAAGATTACTTCGATAAACAAATCTTCGAATGCATTCGCGCTCAAAGTTTCAATAACGGCACACTCACCCTGATCATTGCCGACAGCGTTCTACTCAGCGAAATAAAAAATCATCACCATCACCACCTACACGAGGCTCTGATTCATGCTGGTACTGGTGTTAGTAAAATAGTCTATCGCCTCAAAAAATAAAAAGGCGGCCCAAATAGACCGCCTTTTAAAATCTATCTTATCTCTCTATTAAATACCGAGCGCCGATTTTTGAGCAGCGTAGATACCGTCGATGCCTTCTTTCGCACTTGCAAGCAATGCATTTAACTGGTCGTGATTAAACACGCCTTCTTCCCCAGTGCCTTGGACTTCGACGTAGTCGCCATCGCGCATGACGACGTTCATATCGACTTCGGCTTGTGAGTCGTGTTCGTAATCTAAATCACAAACGACCTCGCCTTTAACAATACCAACACTAACCGCGGCAACTTGGCCGAATAAATAATGTTCTGGTCCACTGGTACCCTGCTCTTTACTTAACACACGCAGTGCATCGTAAAGCGCAACCCAACCACCTGTAATGCCCGTAGTGCGCGTACCGCCGTCAGCCTGCATGACATCACAATCGATAGTGATGCTAACTTCACCTAGTTTTTCTAAATCAATGGCTGCACGCAAACTGCGGCCGATTAAGCGTTGAATTTCAACACTGCGCCCGTCTTTTTTCGCGCCGTCGCGACGCTTACGTCCACCACCAGTTGAACCAGGTAACATTGCATATTCAGCAGTGATCCAACCTGAACCACTATCACGTAAAAATGGTGGCACACTTTTATCAATGCTCGCGGTGCACAAAACTTTGGTGTTGCCAAAGCTGGCTAAACACGAGCCAGCTGGATGCATGATATAATCGCGTTCAAAAGAAACGTCGCGCATAAAATATTTTCCTATTTGTTTTACTACAAGTGTTAACTACTGGATAAATTGACGTGCTGCACTCAGCACATTATCACGATCATTAGCCATTAATAATCGCATTACTGCTTTTTGAGCATGCAAACGGTTTTCCGCTTGATCAAAAACAATACTGGCCTTGCTATCAAATGCCTCGGCGGTGATTTCTTCACCGCGGTGCGCTGGCAAGCAGTGCATTATTTTCATATCAGCATCAGCGTGCGCCATTAACTCATTATTTATTTGATAACCCTGAAAAGCGTTGAGACGTTCTTCACGCTCAGCTTCTTGGCCCATACTCGTCCATACATCAGAATACAAAATATGCGCACCGCTAACCGCTTCGACTGGATCATGAACTTGCTGGACCTGGTGGCCCCAGAAATCACCGAATTCTTTTTTGTCAGCATCAGTAAATGCATATGATTCCGGGCACGCCAAAACAAAATCAGATCCAGTTAGAATACAAGCACGGGCTAAACTGCGCGATACATTATTACCATCGCCAATAAAGACGATACGCAAACCTGCGGTGGTTCCAAAATGCTCATGCACGGTCAGCATATCCGCCAAGGCCTGACATGGATGTGACTCATCAGTCAAACCATTAATCACTGGAATATCAGCGTATTTAGCAAGCTGCTCTACATTGCCATGATCAAAGGTACGAATCATGATGCCTTGCACATAACGACTTAAAACACGGGCAATATCTTCAGCAGGTTCGCGCGTGTTCAAACCAACCTCATCGCCGCGAATATACATGCTGGTTCCACCCAATTGGGTCATACCGACTTCGAAACTCACACGGGTACGTAAAGACGGTTTTTCAAATATCATTGCCAAGGTTTGACCAGACAACGCAGCTTCGCGCACACCTGCTTTGTTTCGGTGCTTTAAATATCGCGATAACGCCAGTAAATCGCGCATGTCGTCTGCATCGTAATCATTTAAACTTAGATAATCTTTGCCAATCATTGCACTCCCCTATCGCTCCGTTTCCGGTAAGCAGATTTGGGTACCAACACCCTCACGAGTGAAAATTTCCAAAAGTAAGGCATGTGGCATTTCCGCATTAACAATGTGGATCTTATCTACGCCTTTGTCTAAAGCGCCTAAGCAACTTTCTACCTTTGGAATCATCCCACCTTTAATAATTTCTTTATTAACAAGGTCACGAACTTCAGCAGGTGTTAAACTCGAAATTAATGTTTCCGGATCGTTCGGATCTGTACATACACCAGGAACCGTACTACAGAAAACTAATTTTCCGACGCGCATGCCCGTAGCGATAGCCAAGGCAATATCATCAGCATTGGTATTATAAACCGTGCCATCACGATCGACTGATAACGGCGGCACCACTGGAATTAATCCACGACTGGCATAACGAACCACACGTGCAGCATCGATACCATTTGGATTACCAACTAAGCCTAAATTTTTATCTAATTGGGTTCCACTGACGATACAGTGACGCGGTGGTACCAAACCAATTGCTGCGCCATCCAATTCGAGCAAGCGATTAACCAAGTGCATATTTAATGCTTCGACTTCGCGCTGCACTATTTCCATGGTTTGCTCATCGGTGACCCGACGGCCCTCATGAAAAGTTGGCTCAAGCCCAGCTGCTTCCATTGCCGCGCTGATACGCGTGCCACCACCATGTACTAAAATCGGACGTATACCGACTTGCTCCAACCACACCAAGTCAGTGAGCAAGGAATCGAGAATCTGCTCATCCTCAATTGGCGTGCCCCCCAATTTCACGACCATATAATGATGGTGGAACTGCTTCAGATACGGCAGCGCCTCGATCAATACCTTGGCTTTATTGGTTGCTTCCTCAAAACGCACGGAGCGCTCCTTTGCTTAGGGTCGCAATTGGGGAAAATGCGGCATTCTGTTGAAAAAGAAGCGAAGTCAAATTTCGTCGACGAACTTGTTTTTAGCCCCTACATATACCTTAAGCCCTTAAGATAGTTTAACTTATGACCAACCCCCATATTTATCGCAGCGAAAAGCTCGAGCCATTTTTGAAAAAGGTAGCCTTAATGGAATCAGCGCTGATCTGCGCCCTTGGTGATTCCAATACCTGCAACACCAACTTTACCCACGGTGCTAAGCAATGGATTGAGCATCTGCACTCTGAACTGCGTAACCACTTTAACACACAAAAAGTCATCATGGCCAACGCCGGCGTCAGTGGTGATACGATTCTCGATGGTCTTGCCCGCTTTGAATCTGACGTTGCACGGTTCAAACCTGATTGCTGCATTATCGCCATGGGCTCCAACGACGCCAAACGCGTCAGCAATGATGATTTTCGCGATGGCATAAATCGTTGCGTCGATCAACTCGAAGCGCTCGGATGTATTCCA
>JANQLF010000102.1 GCA_028280785.1 Planctomycetota bacterium | reverse complement strand
TTTCTGCCACCAATCCTCATATTGCTGTACATCATCTTCGTAACCTAAAACTTCGGCCACCTGAGCACACTTACGAACACTGTATGAGAAATACGCTGTCAATAATAAAGGATGTGATGTTTCATCATCGTCATCTAACCAATCACCATAACATGGTGTATCTTCTCGAATCCAATTATGTGAGGTAGATTTATAATAATCGACCCAGCGCTTCATAGCCGGATACGACTCTTCCAGAATACGCTTGTTTCCGAAATACTGATACATAGCCCATGGACATCCAGTTAATGCATCACCCCACGCTGCGTCCGATGATTTTTCATAAAAGCAACCATTAGGAGCTGTATCTGTTACAGCACCATTCTCTTTTTGTGTATCAATTAGATCCTGAATCCATTTATTGAAAAAATTGTTAACGTGAGCCGTATAGGATGCCGTATTCACAAATGCCAGGGCGTCACCCGTCCAGCCTAATCGCTCATCGCGTTGCGGACAATCTGTAGGGATATCAATAAAATTAGCGCATTGCGTATACCAACAATTTCTCACTAATTTATTGATGCCGTCATGTGAGCATTCAAAGTGACCATTGCGCTGTATCGAAGTTACAGCCACAGCTTTCACATCATCTAATTGTAAACCCTCAAGACCGGTCACTTCTATGTATTGAAAACCGTGGAAAGTAAATCGCGGTTCGAATATCTCCAATTCGTCACTGCGTATAATGTAGGTATCGGTACTTGAGGCAGAACGCAAATTTTCCACGTACAACGTTTTATCCGGCTGCAAAACTTCTGCGAATCGACAGCGTACCATGGAACCAGGTCGTCCTTTCACCTGGATGCGAGCCCAACCTGCAATGTTCTGGCCCATATCAAAAACCCATGAACCAGGATCCGTTTGCCACATGGCTTGTGCTGAAAATTCCTCAAAAATTTCAACCCCCTGACTTGGATGCGCCTGCACATTACTTTCCTGAACACGCATGGTACCATATTTCTGATTCCAATATTCTTTACCGTCTTCAAAACAAGTTGGTCGAGACCAATCCCCATCGTCATAATCTACATGCAACCAACCAGACGGCTCACGTGCTACATCAATATTCTCACCCATGAGAAAACTAGATTGCAAAACACTACCCAAACTTGTTTTCCACTGATCGTCACTGACAAATTGTTCGGTAGACCCATCTTCATAAACCACATGCAAATGTTCACGCAACATGCACTCATAACCGTATAAGGTTTGCGTTCCCTGAAATCCTACCTGCCCCTTATACCAGCCTTCGCTAACGACACCGCCTAAAACATTTTCGCCTAACTGTAACTTATCACTGACATCATAGGTGCGATAGTAGATGCGTTTGTCATAGTCCGTCCAACCTGGAGAAAAATATTCTTTATTAATTTTATTTTGATTAATGTAAGCTTCATAGATACCACGACTGGTCACGCACAAGAAAGCTCTTTTAACATTTTTTTGCAGCGTAATCACCCGTCTATAATAAGAAGCGTCATGGCATCCTGATACCGGATAACTCAACCACAAACCTTTCCATTCTTTTTGATCTAATATACCCATAGACCATTCTGCGATTTCACTCCACTCACCGAATGTATCATCATCCACACTCTTAACACGGACACGCCAGAAACATATTTGAAATGAAACCAGCTCCTCTCCGTTATATTGAATATCGATTTGCTCGGCACTCTCTACAACACCAGTATCCCATAAATCAGCGTCATCAGCCGATAAATTACTCACACTGCTTGCAACTTGAATCTGATATGCTGATTGTGCCACTCCACCACTGAGCATCCAACCTAATAACGGCCTCGTTCTATCCAGACCAATCGGATGAAGCTCTCGTTCGCAAGTTAAATGTATAGCTTCCATATCACCTCCACAAATCGACTAAGAATTATGCGATGATATGTAACATGCCAAGACCTGGCATGTGCATACATGCATGCAATTACTGCACATCAATTATCGATAATATATCGGTAAGCTTAATGTATTTTTTGGGAATGATAAAGGTCTTTAAATTTTTTGTCTCTAACTGCATAACTCCACTGTCTGGTTTACGAATGTCATCCTTTATGCTCAAGACCGCGTTCTTCCTGATATAATAGACGTCTCGACTGGATTTATTTGGAACGATACGAATGTAATGAACACCGATTGATTGAAATGTTGCTCCTTCAGATAAATGAACTACTTCTGCCTCAGCATAAAGCACTGAAGCAGTCAAAACTAACAATAGCAATAAACGACACATAGGGCCTCCCTTTCTCTAGTTGAACCTAGGCAATGATTAGGTCATGTTTAGTATACGCACATGGCGCACGAATTGGTTGATAGCTTAGGACTTCACATGCACCCCGAAGGAGGTTTTTACAAAGAGACCTATCGGTCATGCACACGGGTTCGGGAGTCCGATCGTGAACGAAGTGCCTGTACATTGATCTATTACCTACTTGAATCAGGCCAGCACAGTGCTTGGCATCGTGTCTTAAATGATGAAATCTGGCACTTTTACCAAGGCGACGCAATTGAAGTGCTATGCATGGATGCCAATTGTGAACAAGTTGAATCATTCACACTATCACCAAACCATGATTATCACTGCGTTATTCCCGCAGGTGCTTGGCAGGCTGCAAGGCCGCTTGGAGCTTACACACTCGTTGGCTGTACGGTCAGCCCCGGCTTTGAGTTTAATGATTTTCATCTCCTACGCGATCACCCGCGCAAAACCTACCTAGATAAACAATGGCACGAATTACTTTAATTTGGCTAGCCATCTGCTGCGGATTAAGCGCCAGTGAAATAACTTGCACGCTTCAAAACACAGCGGTTTGTTTCGAAGCCCAAGATATTGAAATTCAAATTCCTGCACAGTGGCTACCACCTACCGAACAGATGCATGATGCCTATGACGCTGATCGCGACCAACGGTATTTTAGATTAGACGGCCATTTTATTCACAAAGACATCACCCTCATCATTCCATGTTTTTTCATGCGTAAAAAACCCGATGCTGCATGGACATGCATGCTGCGCTGGGCGCCGACACGTACGGGGAACTGGACGCTACTCCTCAAGGGAACCGTTGGGCTCGGTGACGCACAGGTTCAAAACATTAAGCATGACACGCAACAAGTCATAAACGTGACCGACGAGGGACTTGATGGCTTTCTACAATATCCACAAGAACAAGCATCGCAGCGTTATTTTCGAATCAGCAAAAGTGACGGTACCAATACCGCAAAATTACTTCATGGTTCCTGCCGTGCCTGGCTAGTAAGCGCAGATAAAACCAGTTCAGGCTGGGCAGCACATGAATACGCCAACAGAAAAAACGAATTATTGCCTGCGCTTCGGGAACACGGCTACAATGTCTTACATCAATGGTTTGCTCCCTGGGAATATCAACTCGTACACTTAGACAAAGCTGAATATTGGCGGCAAGCTGATGATTCATGGAAACGCCATCCCATAGCATCGTCCTGGCACGCACATCAGAGCATTGACCAAGGTCGTGCCTCTGCATTTGACACCTGGATTAAACAATTAGCAGGCAATAAATCTGGCGAATGTATTTACACCTTACTTGCACCGCTACCGCATGTTTCTTTTCAATTAGATCGTCACTCATGGGGTGGCGAAGGCTGCTGGAGTAAAATCGACGACCCCGATCAACGATTAGAAAAATGTAATGGTTTCAGCGCATTGATTGGCGGGAAAAACATTTGGCGTTTTTTCCTGGCCGACCCTGCTCAAACGCTCGAGTCTACTCCCAGCAAGGATTTTGACCATCAAGCAAATTATTTTCGCTATTTAATTGCACGCTGGAGCGCATTCACGTCAGTAGGTATTTGGGAAATTTTCGATGAAATAGATGCGATCGGTGGTGAAGTTGGATTAATGGATCAGAAAACCGCATGGTGGTCTGATAAACGCCATGACCAATGGCTTGAAAACATTAACGCACTTTTTGCTGGAGACCTTAAACGCAGCGATGGCCTTCTCTACCGTGGTGACCCCTATCAAAGACCATTACATTGCGCAACCACATCTCATGCGGGTGGCATCAGCGCAGATTCCAATCTTTATTGGAAAAATATCCCAGATAAACACATGAGCATCGGCTGGCATTGGTACCCAACGCCCAGTGATAAAAATATTCTTCATTTTTGGCTTAAAACTGTCCACGGCTTAGGTTTATTTTCAGACGTATGGAAAGATACACGCCCGCATTTTTTAGGTGAGTTTGGCTATGTAGACCGCCTACAGCCATTTAATCAGGTAAATATCCTTTACCCCTCTCTCTACCATTTTGGCATCTGGGGCTCAGCGTTTAATGGCCATGCAATTACTGCCATGGACTGGGATGACGGCAAGGAATACGGTGAGATTCGATTTCGACAATCGCCTGGTGCTTTCGATCAAAAATCATACCCAATTAATAATGGATTACGACTCGATGCCCTTCGCCAATTTTGTAAGTCAATTGATTGGGACAGTGTCCGCATAAGCAGACAGGATAAATCAATTCCACAAGTAAAAGACGCCAAACATCAAATCAGCTATGCGCTTCAGGATAAAAATGCTGTCTATGCCTGGACTTTATTATTTGGCGATCATTTTGCCTGTTCGATCGACAACATAAAAAATGCTAGGTATACATTGCAGTTTTACGATTCATGGACTGGTCAGAAAATAATCCACCCAGAGATCATACTTAAGGCAGAGAATAAAAGTGTGACGATAAAATCCGAAGCGCTTAAAGACTATCTGATAAAAAATAGAAATTCACAAATGACTAAAGACAAACGTCTTTTCAAAGGCTTTGATATCGCCTGGACGCTACACCAAATTGCTGATTAAAGTCCTGGTAAAAGCAACAGTCCCAGCACACAAACCAATGCACAACTAATTGATGCATAAGCCAAGCCACTTGTCGGCTGGCGGAGACCATCACCGCCATCAACGGGAAGCCAAACATTTATGACCATGCGGAAGTAATAAATTGCACCGACAACTGCAAGTAACATGCCGACAATTGCAATCGTAATATGATGATCATTAACTAGGTTAGCGAAAATCATATATTTACCCAAAAAACCCATTGTTAGCGGCACGCCAGCCAAACTGGTCAAACAAAGTGTAATAGCAAATCCAGCAAAGGGATGGCGACGACCTTGTCCAGCCAGTACATCCAGATTATCAGCATCTTCTTTGCCACTAATTAAACAAACAGCGCTCATTACTGCCGACGTAGCTATGCCATAGCCAATTAAGTAATACCATAAATGATGCAGGCTAACTGAATACACAGATAAAACAGGCAAAGCTAAGAGCATATATCCTGCATGAGCAGTTGAACTAAACGCCATGATTCGTCGAACACTGGTTTGCCCCAAGGCACTTAAATTACCTATGGCTACACTTAAAATGCCAAGAACGATAAAAGCCATAGACCATTTATCGATCATTGCATTGGTGCTTTGCGACTCTCCACCTACATGAGCTGCAGTTACCGAACTCAATTCAAAAATATTTAACGGTTCAGCATGATTCGTGTACAATAATGATATCCACAATACACCAATTGCCGAAAAACCACCCAGCTTCATAATCGATGCCATGAATCCAGTAACTGCCAATGGGGCACCAGTGTAGGCATCTGGACTCCAAAAATGGAATGGAACAACACCTACTTTAAACAATAAACCAATAAACATAAATCCATATCCAACAGCAAACAAGGCATCTCGACCTTCAATTGCTGGATGAGCAAAACGAGTTGTGCCCGTAGCGCCATACAGCAATGCTGAACCGTAAAGGTAAACCGCACTAAAAATCGCGCCCAGGATAAAATATTTTAATAAGCCTTCGCCACTCTCGAGGCGCTTACGGCGCAATCCAATCAATGCGTAAATTGACAAACTAGCCAATTCAATACCAATAAACAAAGCAATGCTATCAACAGCATGAACCATGATCATCGCGCCAACGCTTGCCAGCAGCATAAGCGCGTATGGTTCACCGCCCGGATACGACTCGCGCTTGAGACTATGTTGTAAACCAACAATCCCGCACAAACCACTAATAATAATTGCTACGTCTAACCATGCACGGGTACTATCATAGGCAAATAAAGTATGAACATCGCCAATAGACTGGCTTTGTAGAACATTAATTAATGCAACTCCACTCAAAGCAAGAAATACAGCTGCTATCCAAGGCAAAGCTACGTGCTTATGTTCAGCCTGACGAATAAAGGCCTCGCCAAGTAGGCAGGCAAGCGCACCTGAAGCCACACCTATTAATGGCAATAAATAGAAAAACATTTCAAAGTTCATCGCTGTTCCCCCTGTTGAATCTGGGAAACTTTTGGAGACTTAATTTCTACTTCTGCTTCGGCATCTGCTTCTGAGCTTTTATAAGATAACTCTTTTGCCATTTCAGCGACACTGCTACTTATTGGAGTCGCATACAATCCAAAATAAAAGCTACATAATAACATTGGCACAACTGCGATAGCCTCGGATTTATACCATGCCTGGATATGACTAAAATCATCCTTAGCAGGTCCATAAAATACCTTTTGCGTAGCGCGTAACATGTAAACCGCACCAAGAATGACACTGGTGCCAATAATCGCGACTAACAGCAAGTGACCAGGAAATTGCTGAGCAATTCCAAAGAGCAATAAAAATTCGCCGACAAAGGATGCTGTACCCGGCATAGCAACAGCACTCAACATCGCCATGACAAACAGGACAGCCATAACCGGAACTTTTTGAGCCAATGCTCCCAGTCTATCAATTTGACGATGGCCGAATTGACGCTCCAACCAGCCCACCATGACGAATAACGCAGCGATCGCAAAGCCATGACCCATCATTTGTATGACTGCACCTGTTAAAGCAGCACTATGTAAACTAAAAATACCAACAATAACTAAACTTAAATGGCTTAAGCTCGAAAAAGCTAACATACGCTTCAAGTCTGTTTGTGCTATCGCCAGCAAAGCACCGACAACCACACCAATACCGCTGATGATCATCATGCACGGCGCAGAAGCGATTGTCTCGTCTGGAAACATTGGAAGTACAATACGCAGAAAGCCATAAGCACCAATTTTAGCCATTGCACCAGACAATAAAATGACAGCTCCAGTCGGAGCGCTGGCATAAATAGGTGCCTGCCAGCTATGTAATGGCATCAACGGAACTTTTACCGAGAAAGCAAAAACAAATGCTAAGAAGCACCACCAACGTGCATTGTCTCCAACACCTGACTCACCCTCATTTAAAAGTGCAGCTAATACACTCAAATCAGTTGTACCTGCATGCACAGCTAAATACCAAATTGCCACCAACATGAAGATAGAGCCAAACATTGTATAGAGGAAAAACTGAAGACCTGCGACCTTGCGTTGCTCGTCACCGAACATGGCTACCAAAATCAAGGTTGGAACCAACATCGCTTCAAAGAAAACATAGAACAATACTATATCTGTAACCAAGAGGCAGTTAATCATTGCTCCGCTTAACACAAAAATAGCGACTGCATATTCGCGCATGCGTTGGCTCACTTGACGATGTGAACCCAGCAAGGCCACTGGCGTCAATAGTGTCACTAATTGAATCAGCCAAGCACTTAAACCATCAGCTCGTAAACCAAAACCGATCGTTGCATCAGTACCCCATAACTGGAACCAAGCATGAACAGGAGTTGAGCCACCCTGCACTAATGCACAAATACCAAAAGCTGCGATGACGACTGACAGCACAAAACTTAAGCGTAAAGCTGCGCGCGTATCTCGGCCGGATGACAATGCCATCAACAGAGCAGCAACGAAAGGTGAAAGACTAAGGGCGTATAACATTAATAGGATCCAAAAATAACTAATGCAAATAACACAAGAATTCCAATTAAACTAATAGCCATACTTATACGCACATGTCCTCGCTGTAAGCCGCGACAACCATCACCTATATACTGTACCGACACACCAATACCCTTAATTATATTACCAAGCACTAATTGATCGAAGAACTTGTAAATAGCTTTTGAACAGAAAATAACTGGTCGGCAAATAATCAATTCGTAAATATTGTCAAAGACAAAGGTCCATTGTTTGCCAAAGCCTTTGATGTCTTCCAATTTGCGTTGGTCACCGTCCAAGCCATGGCGGAATTTGAACCAAGCCAATAAACACCCTAATCCAGCAAATAAAACACCTACAAATCCTAAAATTACAATTGATATCGCATGACTAAGTGGGTTATCGGTAAAAGCATAGGCCGTAGTCGTTTCACCACTTGCTAATACACCATTATACAAAGATGGTTGTAAATAAACAGTTAACCAACGCATTCCCTCAAAGTCGACTAATTTGGTCTCACCGGTTAATTTCATTAGCGGAATTAAAACAGAGTCACACCAAGCTAAACCCGCAAACAACGAACCACAGCCAAGAATGACTACTGGCAAACTCATTACCAACGGAGCTTCTTTGACTGGTCCAACATGCTCATGGTCAACACGGTCATTGCCGTAAAATGTCAGAATCAACAAACGCGTCATATAAAAAGCCGTTAAGCTAGCAGCAATAATTGCTAGTGCCCACATGACAATTCCAAAGGTCTGTGAGTCGCCACCAAAGAAAAACAAGCGCTCTAAAATCAAGTCTTTAGACATAAAGCCCGCACCAAGCGGTAATCCACAAATAGCCCACCACGCTATAAACATGGCAGCATAGGTCACAGGCATTTTCTTTTGCAAGCGCCCCATATTCCGCATGTCTTGTTCATGATGTAAACTATGAATGATCGAACCGGCACCGAGGAAAAGTGTCGCCTTAAAAAATGCATGAGTAAAGACATGGAATAAAGCCACATCAAATGCACCAATACCGACAGCCATAAACATAAACCCAAGCTGACTTACGGTAGAATAGGCCAATACCTTTTTGATATCCCATTGAAATACTGCGCAGATCGCTGCATATAGCGCCGTCAATATCCCAACAATCGTTATGATCGTCATCGTAGTTGGCGATAAAACAAACAGGTCGCTCATACGACAAACTAAAAATACACCAGCAGTCACCATGGTCGCAGCGTGAATTAAGGCAGAAACTGGCGTTGGGCCTGCCATCGCATCTGGTAACCAAGTCAATAATGGGATTTGAGCACTCTTAGCTGTACAGGCAAAGAACAATAAAAAAGTTGCCAAACAAATTAAATCGCTTGTTTGTTCTGGAATCGGAGTTCCGGTTGCACCGCCAAGACCAAGTGCACTGGCCCATTGACTAATACCATGGAAATCGAATTGCACGCCAGCTTCTGCGCCAGTATACATTGCATAAAAAAGCACAAACGTACCAAGCAAGAAACCAAGGTCACCAACACGATTAGTGATAAATGCCTTACGCGCCGCATCGTTATTTAAGTGATCATGGTGCCAAAAACCAATTAACAGATAGGAACACAATCCAACACCTTCCCAGCCCAGGAATGTAACTAATAAATTACCGCCCAACACCAACATGATCATACTAAACATAAATAAGTTCATGTAAGCCATAAAACGAGCGAAACCGCGATCGCCCTTCATATATCCAATTGAATAAAGATGTATTAATGAGCCGATGCCGGTGATAAACATTAACATCATACTGCTCAAACGATCGAATAAGAAGGAGAAGTTTACATCAATACCACCAGCTGAAAACCAAGTCCATAAGGTCTGGGTGTAATAAGGATTGAATAGTTGATGGCCTGAATCTTTAAATAGCGCATCCATCGTACCAGCAAAATAGAGCACTAAGCCAAAGCTCATAGCAACTGAAAGCACAGCTATTGTGCCAACCAGCTTTTCACTCGGACCTTTTTGAAATTGACTTGTCGATAATGCTAAAGCGCCATTAATAATTGCGCCCAACAAAGGAAACAGCGGAATAAGAAAGAGATAGGCGTTATACTGCATTGCTACTCCTTCATATCCGAAAAGGCATCAACATCGAGGCTGTCTCGCTGACGCACAATACAAATTAACATTGCCAGACCGACGCAGGCCTCGGCAGCTGCTAATGCAATCACAAACAATGGTGCCAATTGTCCAGTTAAGCCATCTGCCCCGGCAAAGGTCTGGCTAAAACCTACAAAACTTAAATTCACAGCATTGAGCAATAACTCGACTCCCATTAAAACAAAAAATAGATTTCGTCTGGTGAGCATGACAGCAAGACCGACGGCGAATAACAACGCTGCTAATAATTGAATATTAACCGGATTCATGAGAGCTCCGCATTCGTCTGAGCATCTGGATGATGCAACTCACGTTTAGACAGGAACACTGCTCCAATAATCGCGCTTAATAAAACCAATCCAATTATTTCAAACAAAATATAATAACCCTTACCACCCTTATGCGTATCAAATAACGCACTGCCTAGGTCTTCAACCGTGCCATGAGCAGCGCCCTGGGCCACCTGCAAGTCAACACTCGTCAGCGCATTACTTAGAAAAATCATAAATAAAACGGGGACAACTAATAACAACAACACAATCGGCGATCCATAACGGGGAACTCGATAATCTTCTGCGCTGTTAAGAACCATAATAACAAAAACCACCAACATCATGATAGCGCCAGCATAGACTAATATTTGAATAACACCTAAAAATGGAGCTTGTAACAAAGAATAAATCCCAGCAATAGCCAACATGACGCCAATAAGGCTCACTGCCCCAGTAATTGGATGACGCGCACAAAGCACGCCCATCGAGCATAAAATCGCAATGACAGCAAAAATATAAAAATAAATATCGAACACACTCATGCGCTTAGTGCCCCGATCCAGATTCAAATGATTTCAACGCTTCATCATTACGTGAGCCACCAGGCGCTTCTTGGCTGATCAAATCAGTTTCGGGATAATCCTTCGGATCCCAGCCAAGCATTTTATCTTTATCAATAATAAAATTAGCGCGAGCATCATCTACAATGACTGCCTTTTTGGTATCCATTCGAATAGCATCACATGGACAGGCTTCAACGCAAAGACCACAATAAATACATAAGAGCAAGTCGATATTAAATGATTCAGGTCGTTTTTCGATATGCGAATCACCAGACTCTTCTGCTACAATATTAATGCAATTTGCCGGGCATGCTGTTGAACACATATAACAGGCCACACACCGCGCTGAACCATCTGGGCGTTTCATCAAACGGTG
>JANQLF010000095.1 GCA_028280785.1 Planctomycetota bacterium | reverse complement strand
TTCAACATGGCCGCTCCAGTTAGTAAAGTTACTTATGTAACCTATAGTAGCATATGTTCCATATTTGAAAACTCAAAAAGACCATTTTGTGACCTGTTTTATCAGTCACTCAGCAAATAAAGGTGCTTTGATGCATTTGTTACATAGGAAACTTGTTACACCGACTAACGTTTAGAACAATGCTGCCACATCTGCACGTATATGCCTCTTTAGTCCCCCGCCAAAAGCTGGCGTTTGTCTTTTACTAGGACAAAGACAAGTGCGAAAATGCTTGATTAAACGTGCAGCTCTCTGCCGACACGCTTTGTTCTAGCACAGTCTTATCGCCGGCTTTTGCCACAACTTGAACACCTGGTGTTTTGTCGATTACTAATGTCGGCACATTGGGCGCCTGGTCGAGATCATTATCGCGTACAAAATCTTCAATAAGGAAATTCTTAACGTGAGACTCACAATCAATCAGCGCTTTGTGCTCGCTTGGTTTACTACACCAAACCTTCATGCCTTTGATGCTGATGTTCTCGATGCAACCAACACCATCGGTGAAATCCTCGTCTTTAAACAACGGCGTTCGACAATAACGAGCCCCATCCATATTTATCGCGTAAGCACGACAGCCAGCCTCGACATTTTCAAAGCGAATATTGCGAATTGGTGAAATATAACTGAGCATTCTAATTGCGGTATGGCAATCTTCGGCATAGAGATTGCGAAAGACAATATTTTCGATCGGACCACAGACCATCCCGGTATTTTCCAATCGATACATCGCATCATCAGCATTAAGAGCCACGAGATCATCATTGGTTTGGCCCTTAGTCAGGGCTCGAATGTTTTCGACTACACCGTTTTTGACAAAACCATTAAAGTGCAGGCCGTCTTGATTATTTTCTATGACTTCACTTTGAAAACCTATGTCACTAATCTCGAAATTGTCGAGCATGCACATGCGAATAAAATATACGACACTGTTAGCGACAATAAAATTGGAAAGTTTGAGGCCGCGCACATTGCAAAAATTCAACACCGTCCCAGTACAAGCTTTGAGGTTGAATAAATCCGGATCCTTAAAATTGGTGCGTCCATCCTTGTTGCCATCCCAAACACCACCAGCAATAGAAATAGATGCATTACCACCCGCATGATCACTGTTAGTCAGCAGAAAACTATTAGCGTCATGCTCCGTCTCACCACATACAAATAATCTGGCCTCAGGATCTGCAACAATACTGGTGAAAGAATCAACCTTGAGCGTTTGAGCAATGCGATACTGACCAGCAGGGATAAACAATTCTTTATGCCCACCATCAAGCAAGGCTTGAATCGCGGTTGAATCATCGTGCTTGCCATCACCGATAGCGCCGTGTTCTAGAACATTATAAGTTTTCGTCATCCACTATTTTTAAAATGGCTTACTTACAAAGCAATGCATCCTGTATTTTAAAATTTTATGCGCCCGAGGCCGGTCGCGGTCCCAGGATTTACCCCGGGAAGGTCGAGCACCAGCTCGACCAAGGAAACGTAGTTGGTCGAACTGGGGTTCGACCCTCCCGGGAATTATTTAGCGAAAGCAATAACACCACCGTCTTCAAGCGTTACCAAGACACTATGTTGAGCAACCGCAATGCCGTCCTGGGTTGGTGTCGATGGTAATGGATAGCTGGCTAACTTTTTACCGTCGGCGCTAGAGACAATCCATAATTCATTTTTACCTTCTTTAGCGACTGCCACTGCCAAACGATCAGCACCCCCAGAAATAGCAACGGCGTCGCCATCTTCGGTCGAAAGTTTCCAACCATTTTTCACCATGACATGGCCAGGTTTATTGAGACCTGGTTTTTCTTCACCTTTTTTCAATTTATGCCAGGTTGGTGCTACAGCAGTATAAGATTTGCCGCCAAATACACTGATCACTGAACGATGACGTTTTGACTGTAGTGGTGTTGCGTAAGGCACTGCGGTATATTTACCGCCATCTTTTCCGGTTTTGGCATCGAAACACTGATGTTTGCCTTTCGCACGACTACCAATAGCAATTAAATTACCATCACTCGTTAATATATCAGCCGCACCCGTTCCATAATTTTTCATACGCGCATGGTCAGCCTTACCAATATTTCCAGGATTATTTAAATAACGACGACCCTCCCAGGCAAGTTTTCCAGTTTTAATATCAAAACCAACAACATAGAGACCGCCATCAATTTCAGTCGTACGACCAGCTACGGCGTAAGCCATATCACCAACTACTAAAACCCCGCCAACAACTGGCCAAGACGATTCCAATTGACCGTAGCCAACTATGCGGCGCTCCGCTGGTGCTATACGCAAACGATACACTTGCTCACCGTTATCCGCATTGAGTGCGTAAACCCAACCATCAGCACAGCCAACTAAGGCGAGTCCATGCGTAATACTTGGCGCAGCATCTACACGCGCCGGTACATGCACGGTCCATTTTTCTTTACCAGTTTTGAGATCGAGGGCAGTTACCGCTTTATTTTCTAACTGACTGATAAAGGCGACTCCACCGGCAATTACTGGCTGAGAAACTATTTTCTTACCTAGAAAATTACTGCGCGCCCAGTCATCAGCGATTACTGAATTTCGCCATGCATCACCACGCTGTGCTTTAAAATGCCAACTTTGTTTTAAGCCATCTGCGATCACTGCTTTACTAGCAGCGCTACGCTTATGATCACCGCGTATTGTTGGCCAGTCGGTATCTGCAACATTTAAACCGCCTGCTTTTGCAGAGCCCATTTCTAGGGGATGTGCCGCTTTTGCTACAGCACCATCCCAAGAGCCATCATCACTGGATGAAAATGCACCGAGTGCCTCCATCGCGG
>JANQLF010000028.1 GCA_028280785.1 Planctomycetota bacterium | reverse complement strand
GTGCTCAAAATTACTGTTTTCACCAAGCACCAGATCCTTACCAAGTATTGTCACCCCATTGATTGATGTCTGAGCGATCAAATAATCTGTCACAATTGAACCTGCGGTGAAAACGTCAATCTCGGAAGAAGAGATAGCGCGAAGAGCTTCTGGAATGGTCTCGACTTCTACGAGTTCAAATTCAGGATAATTTCTGGTGTAGGCGTCATGTAAAATTGTACCTCTAATCACTCCAATTTTTTTGTCTGCTAAATCCTCGATACTTCTGATTTGTTTTGCACCCACTCGCCCATAATTCACGACGGCATCATCAAGGTAAGAGTCGGAAAAGCTTAAATAGCTGTCCCGTTCTTCGTTTCTGGAAATACTATGAGTTACATCTATATCTTTTTGTCTAAGCAATTCCAGATTATCACTAAGTGGCCGATCTTCGCTATATTCCACGCGAATTCCCAGTTTTGAGGCAACAAGATTTAGATAGTCGATCGAAATACCGGTTGGCAGACCGGCGCTAACAAAGTCAATTGGAGCATAACTGGTATTACTGGAAGCTGTAATGACAGGATGATGCATGAGCCATTCTTGCTCTTCAGCTGTAAGTATGAGTAATCCATTATTGGTTTGTGCTTTAATCGGTATGTGCAACACTATTATAAATATTGCTGCAATTGCTATAATCCCGTTCAAAGTAAAGCTTCTACTAAACATCATTATGCTAAATTTGCAATTAATCCTGTAATCCCCTAACGCTAAGTTATTCCATTTTTCCTAATCAACGGTTAACCTTTCATTTGTTCTACTATGACCACGCCAAATGAACCATCACTTTTCCAATTCAACCTTTTAAAATTATCATCCGAAGAAGTTATTGTACCGTAAACAGTTCGCTAATAACAACTGAGGCCGCTATGCCAAACCTAATACGATACGGTTTTTTTTCGCTTCCCGCTGCCATCAGCCTCCTTACAATGCAGGTCTACATGCCTGCCTTTCTTGCAGAACAACCCGCTTTTAGCTTTAGCATGATTGGGGTCATTTTTTTTGGTGCACGACTTGTTGATACAGTATCGGACCCGCTTATAGGGTACTTTTCTGATCGGACAAACCTGCTTATTGGAAAACGGCGCGCATGGTTGTTTATTACGGCCCCCATTTTTATCGTTGTTTTTTATGAGCTTCTGAAATCGAATGAAACTCCAGCGTATTTATTCCTGCTGGTATCCATTTGGTATATTGGAGGCACCGGTCTGCTTGTACCCTATTATGCCTGGGGCGCAGAAATTGAAAATGGTTATAAAGCCCACAATAGATACACAGCAGCGCGCGTTATTTTCGGACTGCTGGGAACAGTTACTGCCCTTGCCCTTCCAGCTTTGACTGTCGGCACACAAAATAGCCTTGCGACAATATCGCTTAATGTCAACATTGTCGCTGCGAGCATGGTGATCGCGCTTCTTTTTATGATCACGCTGCCAGACAAGCCTGGCACCAACCAAGTAAACAGTTCATTTTTGTCCGTGTTCAAAGTCTTTAAACGGAAAAGCCACTTTAACCGATTGATGATCAGTCAATTTTTTAACGCCACGGCTAACGCCATTCCCGCAACACTGTTCATTTTATTTTCCACACATGTCCTTAAACGCGCCGATCTCGCCGGGCCGATATTGATCATCTATTTTCTGATGGCGGCACTTTCTATCCCGATTTGGACTCGTATGTCTCTACGTTGGTCAAAGGAAAGCTGTTGGCGCAGTGCAATGATCCTTGCAAGTATCGTTTTTATGGCAACCATCTTTGTAGGAGAAAATACAATATGGGTATTTATTGTTATTACCTTTATAACCGGTTTCATGGCTGGTGCGGATTTATGTCTACCAGGATCAATGCTCGCAGACCTGGTGGAGCTTGACAAACATGCCCACGGCAAAAGCCGGTCAGGCGTCTATTTCGCTTTTTGGGGAACATTGTCGAAGTTTTGCCTCGCACTGGCAATCGGGATTACCTTTCCAATACTGGATCTTGGGATCATGGTACAGGACGCTTCAAACGCACCAATTAACACAGATTTGCTGCTTTACATGTACGGCTTTATGCCGGCAGTTTTAAAACTTATATCCGTTCGCTTGTTCTGGGCCTACAAACTCAGTGATGTAGAAAAACTAACACTGGCAAAAAAATGAAAACTTTTCAGCTAATCCATACCTTTCATCGCAAATAGCATTCCCTTCATCGCAAGGCACTATACTTTACATCAGCGACCTGCTAAGGCGAAAGTAAGGGATTTTATAGAATTTGGGAGGGTCCGCGATGCTACTAGCCAATTATTTTAAGTCCACTTGGAAGAATTTGCTAAGACACAAATTATTCAGTCTGATCAATATACTGGGACTTTCAATTGGTCTTACGGCGGTGATGTTGATTGCACTTTTCGTCATTGATGAGATCAGTTACGATAAATGGATTCCAAATTCCGATAAAATTTTCCGTCTTGAATCAACCATAAATATTCCAGGGCAACAGGCAGAGCATTATGCAAGAACCCCCGGGAAATGGTACGAGAGCCTCCAGAATTACTTCGGCGATGATATTGAGGCTGTAACACGGATTTATCCGCAAACCTATGATTTTGCCTTAAAAGATGTGGAAACAAGAGAAAGAGTAACCCTTGTTGACCGTGGTTTTCTTGAAATCTTTGATCTGCCTATGGTATCGGGGGATCCTTCCCTTGTTTTTCAGGACTACACATCAATCATCATTAATGAAGAAAACGCCCGTAAATATTTTGGCAATGAAAATCCTGTTGGACAAACTATGCCTCTTTTTAGCGGTGCATGGGCTTACAAAGTCGTAGCGGTGATGAAAGATCTGCCGCGTAACACCCATTTGGAAGCGGAAATGATCGCTTGGTTCGACCCGGAGCGATACATCGACCAGCCCCATGTCGCCGAAAGCTGGGTATCCCACAACATGTATCAATATCTACGCCTTAAAAACATTGCAACAGCCGAGGATGTTGAAGCGAAATTCCCGTCTTTTCTTGATACGCAGCTGGACATCAGCAACCTTGATATGGGAAACATCCAGCCATCGGATGTCCTAACCATTGACTTGATGGCACTTACGGATATTCACCTGCATTCAACCGGTAATGCCCAGTTTAAACCGACCGGCAATATCAACGCAGTTTACAATTTTACTGCTATAGCGGTTCTTGTGCTTGTGGTTGCCTGCATAAATTTTATGAACCTATCCACAGCCCGTGCGTCCTTACGCGCAAAAGAAGTGGCAATCAGGAAAGTCTGTGGCGCAAGTCGTAGGCAAGTGGCAACGCAATTCCTGATGGAAGCGCTATTAGTGACCGTCATAGCCGCCGGAATTGCATTTGTACTGGTTGAATTACTTCTGCCAGCTTTTAGCCAGTTTATCGAAAAAATACTGTCACTTAACATCATGTCTGATCCTGTCGTCCTGGTCAGTGTTCTGGCGATGATCGTACTGGTTGGCCTTGGGGCTGGTGCGTACCCATCCCTTTTACTATCGTCTTTTCGTCCGGCGGAAACCTTGAAGGGCGGAAAAAATGATCGGCGCAGCGCAGGCCCTCTGCGTATCATCATGGTCACTTTCCAGTTTTCCATTGCCATTGGTCTAATTCTGATGACCGCAGTGATGTATTTTCAGGTGGATTTTGCGCAAAACCGGGTTCCTGGTTTTGCAAAAGACAATAAATATATGCTGTTCAGGGATTTTCCATTAAACACCACTTCTTCCTATGAGACGGTCCGCAGCGAATATATGAATATGCCGCAAATATTGGGTGTGACAGCGTCAAACAGGTCACTGCCGCTTTCAGGAGATCAAAATGCCCGCGTAACTTTGCTTGACCGGAGTGCTGACGAGATTTACTTCATTGACCGCCTGGAGGGTGATTACAACTACTTGCCATTTTACGACGCGAAATTGCTCGCAGGACGTTTGTTTAGCCCTGATTATCAGGCAGACATGCCTGCTCCAGTGAATAATCAGCCAAATACCCTGCGCCGCAGCAGCATTATCAATGAATCAGCACTCAATTACATGGGTTTTTCTAGTCCGGAGGACGCCCTGGGTAAAACCATGGTCCTTGATGATATTAACGATGACGATCGTTCGCTGTCGACCATTGTCGGTGTTGTAGCGGACACTAATTTTGCATCGCTGCACGCTCCGATCCGGCCACTAATTTTCCATGTGAGTCAGGAAGACCTGTTTGTTATCAGTATGGAATATGACCGCGAGTATCGCGCAGGCCTTATGGAAGCAGTAGACAGTAAATGGATGGAAATTTCCGGTGCTACATCTCCACCAAGCAGCAATTACTTGGACGTCCGCTATAACTTTTACTATCAAGCGGACGAAGAACGAATGCAAACTTTCGCATTCTTCTCCAGCTTTGCAATCTTTGTTGCCTGCCTTGGACTTTACGGCCTAGCAAGTTTCGAAGCAGAGCAGCGAACAAAAGAAATCGGCATACGCAAAGTGCTGGGCGCGCGTATTAAGGATATTGTGACCTTACTCGTTTGGCAGTTTTCAAAACCAGTTCTATTCGCCAATATTATAGCATGGCCGGTTGCCTTTTATTTCATCACCGACTGGCTCACTGGCTTTGAATATCGCATTGGATTTACAGATTATGCCTATCTATTTTTAGTGGCTTCGATCATGGCGTTACTGATCGCATGGCTTACCGTTGCCATTCATGCAATTCGTGTGGCCCAAGCCAACCCGGTCAAAGCATTAAGGTATGAGTAATAATTAAATCGCGTTTAGTATCCGCGACAAATGGATGTAATCATTTGCCATAATATCGAATGAAAATTCATCAAGATTATCATAAAGACTAGCGCCTTCGACATAAGCTTTTGGTCGCGGCACCAGAACAGTAGTAAAGCCCGCAGCCGAGGCACCGGCCAGATCACCTTTGTGGGCCGAGACCATTAATATTTCGTGTGGCCGAAGGCTGAGTAATTCCGCTGCCTTCAAATAAACTTCTTTTTCCGGCTTATAGTGCCGGCCCGATAATTCGGATGAGAGCACCGCGTCCCAGGGAATTCCTGCATTCTTTGCAATATTTATCAGCATGGACACATTTCCATCTGACAGCGAGGCAACGATATATTTTTTCTTAAGCGCTCTAATACCTTCAAGTGCGTCAGGCCAGGGGGCGATCCTATGCCAGGCACGAACAAAATTATAAATTTCTTCTTCGCTTAGGTCTTCAAGACCATATTTGGGCCGTAACTCGTGCAGTATTATACTATATACATCGTCGATTTTTCCCCAGGGAATTTCCCCACTATACATGCGGTCGACCACCGGACCATAACCATTTATCCAGTCATCAGCCAGATCGGGCCAATTTGCACGAATGTTATTGCGAGCGCCCCACATCTCCCCTTCACGAATGATCGAAGACCGCCAATCACAGGTGGTCCCAAACACATCAAATGTTAGTGCTTTAACCTTTGCAAGCTTAGATCGTTTCCCTGCATCCAGCGTTGGAAGTTCCTGCGCTGCAGCAGATGATACTAAACCAGCTGCGGTGAGAACTGAACCCGCTTTTAAAAAATCACGTCTTCTCATCTGGCATCTCCTAACTGGTAATGGTGAACGGAGCTTAGGACAAATAGCAAAGCGGGTCAAACAGCGCCAAACCTGTACCGTTCCTGACAGCGCCATTCAGACTTGGTTCAGCTAATTTCTGTACTATGGGATACAGGTGTGAGGGTGGTATTGATTTAGGAAGGACACATAAATGAGTATTATAAACGGTTTTCTGGGTAAGTCTGCTTTAACATCCGCAGTTGTTGCTATGATCCTGACAACACTTTCAACCACACCTGTTTCCGCACAGGTCAACAGCCGCGTGGTTGGCAATAATAACAATGTGGTTATTAACAATCACCGTGGTGGTGGTCGTGGCGGTTACTACCGGCATCGCGGCTATAGAGTTGGAAATAAAGGCGGTGCAATACTCGCCGGTGTCGTGGGTGGCGCGCTTTTGATGTCCGCCATTTCAAACAGCCGCAGCAGCCGATATGATTATCATTATTACGACCGTCCACGTTATAGAACCAGTGTTGGTGTTCACTATGGATATGGCCATCGTGGCTATGGGTACAGACCGAGAACCCGTGTCGTTTATGTCGAACGCCCAGTGCAAACGGTTGTGCATGAAGTACCGGTTTACCAACAACCAGCGCAGCCCTATTACAATCAGCAGCCTCAACCTCAGCAGCAATATCAAAATTCAAGCTGCCTTCAAACACGGGAATATCAAACATATGTAGAGGTTGGCGGTCGTACCGTACCGGCCTACGGACAGGCTTGCCTTCAACCAGATGGCAGTTGGATGCATGGTGAACCGATCACCGCACCAAGCTTTTAAAAATTTTCCACCCACCTAAAATACCCACGAGTTACGTGGGTATTTTTTTATCTTGTTGCCACGACCGCATAAAGCACAGCAATAATTCCCAAGACCGAGGTAATACCAACCATTACTGTCGCCATCACAATTGACTGCGCAAGCCAAAACGTTTGAAACAGTGCCGTCACAAACAGCGAAATTAAGCCAGCAAGAATAAATGCTTTACCCCCTACTCCATTTATCAGATACCAGGCATCAAGACTCTGATATGCCCGGTGTATTCTTATACCGTACCAAGCATTGGGCTTAATCCAGTTTAATGCAAGCGGAACTCCAACTATGATATACACAATCGAAACCACATAAGAAGTAAGCGTTAATATTGAAATATCGTTCATTTTACCAACCCCCAGTGAACCATTATCTTGAATAGTTTAACTTAATTTGCGCATCCGGTCAAAATTCGCCAACAAATGTTAGGAGAAGATTGCTTTACTAATGTTTGGTTGTGTTAAACGATTGCATACTTAATAGGCAAACCCAAGGATGTAGAGAGGGAATGCAGTAATACCAGATAGCATCATGGTAACCCTTCCTGCCTTTCCCAGTGACCGGTGCACAGTGGAAAAATCATTTGGTCCCGGTGGACTTTCAAATCGCTTCAAAGACCACGCAACCAATATGAGCCAGATTAGCGCCGAGACAATAGCAAAAGCTGTGTGGACATAGATAATCCAATTGAGCAGCGCAGTATT
>JANQLF010000283.1 GCA_028280785.1 Planctomycetota bacterium | reverse complement strand
GATAGGTATCCCACTCGGTTTGTTCGCCACTATCATCAAAGGCATGGGTTTTGGGATGAATTAATCCGGCGCGATGCACGCTACGCTCAACTGACTCATAGCGTTTTTCTGCTGGCCAATTACCAAAATCTAACGCTTGGACTAAATTCGGCCGATCCACTTGCTTAAATAATTCGTCTAAGGCGTCTATATTTCCGCTAATACCGCCGTGATTCTCAATGATCATGTTCATGTGTTTGCTTGCGGCATAGTCGCAGAGCTGACGAAAGCTATCGGCACAATGCGCAATCGATGCATCATCAGGATTCTTTATATCCCCACCCGTATTATTACGCACACCTTCAGCGTTGAGTTTTGCAGCAATATCAATCCAGCGCTTGGTCCGATCAACACAGGCCTGGCGTAACTCGTCATTCTCATGCGCCAAGCCACGGCCTATCTGATCAGCGAGACCAAGGTTTTCCCACTTTTTTCGCTCAGATTCTTCTTCATAAGCAAAGTGTAGGCCATCATCAATTGCCAGATTAACCACATTGATCTCATAATGCTTTAAAGTTTTAGCGAGATCATGGATATAGGTATCATCAAGTGATTCAAAAAAATGATTATTTAATTCAGCATGCGTAAGACCGAAAGAACGAATCAAGGCACAAAATCCTCGCCAATCCATTTGTCCGTCTTTGAAATACGTATTGAGTGACCACGATGAAATTGCTATGCGTTGCATAATGCTTCACTTTCTTGTTGTGTTTGTTGTTTATTTATCAAGCGCCAATCAAAAACGGAACAGAGATGTTGATGGCTATGATTTAAATGCCCCTGGTACACATCATTGCATGCATGCGGATCACAAAGACCAATGAGTTCTTCTGGCAATGGGATACGGCCCTCGTCCAACCAACGTAGGCACACTGCAAAATCATCGCGAATATTACGTGTTTGTGCAAAGTGACCGGGTGCTGTTGGCAATTCCCATTCCCAACCAGAGCGAAGATGAATGTATTTATGAAATACTTTATCAAGGACTGCGTGTGCACTGATATCAGTATGTTGTTTCCACGGAACACCAACCAAAACCAGCTCACCGCAACGACGCAACGCATCCGCACATTGCATCACTGCAGCTTCATGACCACTGCAATCGATTGCTAAAATAGCCTCTAGATTTTCTGTTTCAGCACCTGGTTTAATTATATGAATACCCGCTTCTCTTGAAAACGCACAACGACGTTCATCTAGGTCACTGGCAAAAACTTCAAAGCCAGCAATTTTAAATTGCATCGCCGCTAAGTAGCCAACTGGACCCAAACCTGCAATAAAAACCTTATCGCCTGCACGTGCCGCCGTTGTTACCAAGCTTGTATGGCTGACACCCATTAAACGGGCTAAACAGGCAGTCTGCGGATCCAGGGATGCAGGTACACGAACAGCGTGTTCAACATCACAGCTAACCCAACTTTGATGACCTGCCATGCAAAAGATGTATTCGCCAATTTTAAAATCAGCCTCAACATCTTTACCGATCTCTTCAATGCGAAAAACTGACGCATACCCGGAACGGCGAGGGAATGATGACCCGCAGTAAACGGCTGCTAATTCAGTGCCAGGACTGACTAAGCTACATAAGGCTGGACCTGCGATGTCATTGGCTGGACAAGTTGGGCGCTCGCTCGTTACCAGCTGACATTCCTGATAAGCGACATGTGAAACGTGGTACATGATCAACTCCTGAGACCTGCCTATCATAGGCAACAAGATTGAGATTTACCATAGCTACCTCTGTACTAAACATATCTAATCCTATTGTTTGATGTCAAAATCATCTTAAACTCGTGATATGCCCAACGAAGAAGTCCCTTATGATATTGGAAAAATACATATAGATTCATGTTATCGCGGCGGTGGCTCGACCTTTACCGATAAATTACTGCATATTAAGACTATACCTGAAACTATCGTTGCTGAATGCATTCACGGTCGCTATGAAGTCCGTTGCGGCAAGCAAGATGCCATGATTCATCCAGGCGAAATGTTTTGTGTACCGAGCATGCAAACTGTGCGCATTGTCCACCACCAAGATAATCAAGGCCGCATGTCAGCGCGATGGTTACATATAAAAGCCCAACTCCATCGCCACATCGATTTATTTGCCCAATGTGTTTTACCCTTACAT
>JANQLF010000280.1 GCA_028280785.1 Planctomycetota bacterium | reverse complement strand
ATTTCTACTCAAATAACTATACTTGGAACACTGAGCTTTACCAAACCTTGCATTTGTTCTTTTCTATTTAAAATGCTATTTAAATAGGTGGGTATGTTGATTGTATTCGAAATGCGCATTTGCTCATAGTTGTTTTTGGCATCGAACGAATATGCGCAGTTTCATATTAGAAGCCTTGACACCTGTGAACCATGTGAATAGAGCATAATATGTCCTATATACTTATGGCACGTATCTGTGATCATCTGCTGTTTTATCAACAAGTACTAAAAAAGTCGGCGCAAAATCTGCCAGTGTCACGAATTCGTCAACTGTTCGACCAGGATTATGCAATCCCTCCGGCCATTTAATAATTGCCGGTATATGATAAGCTTCTTTAAAAGCCGGAATACCCATGTGATTTAAACCGTGAGCACAATTATAATCGCCGTGATCAGAGACAAAGATGACCATGGTATCATTTTCTTGACCACTCTCTTTGAGAGCACTCAGTAATTCACCTAAAAAGCAATCCTCCAAGGTGCAATGAGCCCAATAATTTTTGCGCGCGCGAATCATCTCCTCACGCGATAACTGAGCGTGGTTTTGCATACGAATACGCTGATAAATATTTGGTTTATCCTCCATCATATCATCGTAGCTTTCAGGTAGCATCACCTCGACATCATCATACATCTCAAGAATTTGCCGTGGCAAGGGCGATTTGCCTTCCATATCCGTCCCCACATACAAACACCATGGCTTTTCCTGATCTTTTAATTTATGTATTTCATCAACACCAGGTTTTACCGCACTTTGATACCAGCTATGCTCTTCATAGGTATCAAGTATGGGACCAACTGTCGGCCATGACAGCCAACCAGGACGCAGCATTTCACCTGGACGTCGTTCATCACTGACCTGATCTTCAGTCAGTGAATCCCAAGTAATCAGACCTTTTTGATATCTATTAGATTCGACTGTACCCAAGTCCTGATAGTTCCTTTCATGTAATGAAACTTCAGTCCAGCCTCGGTCCTTTGGTGATTCTTCACCTGAAACATGCCACTTTCCACAAAAACGCAAATCATAACCAGCATCGTTTAAAAACTCTGAAAAACAGCTGACACCAGGATTTAAGCCCTTTTGATGCGCCGTCGAATTATCGACATTATTAAAAACACCGTGCACCGATGGGTAAGCACCTGTCATAAACGTTGCCCGTGACGGACAACAATGCGGTGATGGGGTATAGGCCTGGGTAAACGATAAGCCTTGTTTTTTTAATTGATCAATATGAGGCGTAATGGCCTGACAATCATCATCTAAGACCTGCCCCTGCATCTCATCGACCATAAAAATTAAAATATTAGGCAGCGCATGGCTCATGGCATCTCCAAAGGAAGATACCATGATAAGGCGATCCCCATTCCTTACTAGAATAGATCACTTAAACCATAGCACAGGAGTGAAATTGCTTAGATCAAAGGTTTTTAGATAAAGGACTTACGTTGAAGCGCATGCCTTGATCTTGCTGGGTAATCTCAACACGTGGATCGCAGAATATCCCAATCACATCAGCATTCGTGGTGCTGTGCAAGGACGCTTCCGTAGCCACAAAGGAACCACCACCACCTAATAATAACGGCAACAGTAATTGATCAGCTAAATATTCACCAACCGGAGCACCGTGTTTTTGGTATTTCTTCACCTGCTTGCATACCTTTTCTGCAATGCGTTCTGCAGGGACACCTATTTTACCTGGCTCACCAAAGCACTCGGTAATACCTTCACTGCGCACGAGTATACTCACGAAGTTCCCTTCACTAATTCCCGAATCCAGTTGACGCACTTCTTGCTGCTTCTTTTTTAAGCCTAATTTGCGACGAATGGTTTCCGTTTCTCGTTCTGCGACATGCTCAGGTAGATGTAAGGAGGTAATGATGCTCTCTATGCTTTGCACCTTACCACGTTTAAGTACATGTAAGTCTTTACCAAAATATTCAGTATTGATACGCACATGTATGCACCCACCTCCTTTGGGGTAAAATCCAGGGGTCTCGACCGTTAATTCAATATCAGCACCCATGTGCTTAAGCAGAGGAATGAATGTGCTTTGAATAAAATCAATTGATGGGGACCATGGATTATGTGTGCCGCCACGAATACGTAGTTCAGCCTGGCAACGTGCATGCAAAAACATTGGTAAAATAGTTTGTAAAACTAAGGAGCAGGAACCGGCAGTGCCGATATCAAATTCAAAATAACCACCGACAATGTCTTGTGGTTCAAAACTTAATTCAGAGCTACGCAATTCATCACCAGTTACTAGGGCATTACATACCCGTGCTGCTGCACGCACCGAACATAAATGCTGTGCTTGCAAACCTGGATTTGAGCGCTTGCCACGAATGTGATCCAAGACGTAAGGCGTATTGGTAATCGCACTCAACGCCAAACTACTGCGGAGAATTTGACCGCCTCCTTCACCCATACGTCCATCAATGTGTAACATAATATCACCAAAAAATGCATCTCATTAATAAATGTATTAATGAGATGCCCTTTCTATTTCGCTATCCTTTCACGCACACAATTTGTTTAAGTGTATGTACAATATCAACAAGATCGCTTTGTGCGCGCATTACGGCGTCGATGTCTTTATATGCCATTGGTGTTTCATCAATAACATCTTTATCCTTACGGCATTCAACACCTTCGGTTGCTAACTCGTGATCTGCCAAGCTAAACATTTTCTTAGCTTTAGTACGTGACATGATACGACCAGCGCCGTGACTGCATGATTCAAAGCTTTGTGGATTACCTTTACCACGAACAATGTAGCTACGTGCACCCATTGAGCCCGGGATAATTCCCATTTCATCTTTGCCGGCACGCACAGCACCCTTACGGGTTACTAGGCATTCCACACCAAAGTGAACCTCACGGTTTACGTAGTTGTGGTGACAGTTCACCATCATTTTATCAGCTTTGAATTGACGAATTCCTGGTAATTGACGCATCGCCTTTAATACAGCAGTCATCATCACTTCACGATTAATACGTGCAAAGTTCTGTGCCCACTCAACGGCTTCAACATAATCATTAAAATGATCAGTGCCTTCACTTAAATAAGCCAGGTCAATGTCTGGAATATTTACGTTATGTTTACGCATATCCTGCTTGGCTAATTCAATGAAGTAAGTACCAATTCGATTACCTACGCCACGTGAACCAGAATGCAGCATAATCCATACACGATCTGCTTCATCTAAGCACACTTCGATAAAGTGATTACCAGTACCCAAGGTACCCAGGTGTTTAATGTTGTTAGTATTTTTCAAAACGTTGTGCTTCTGTGTCAACAAATCAAAACCTGCGTCCAGAGATTTACGCCATTGCTTGCGTGCATTCTCAGGCACTTCGTTCCATGCACCCTTATCGCGCTTATTACCGCGCCCACTTGTACGACCATGGGGCACTACTTTTTCAATAGCGCTACGCATTGGGCCTAGTGATTCTGGCAGATCATTTGCAGTTAGGGTTGTTTGCACAGCGCACATACCGCAACCGATATCCACACCTACAGCAGCTGGAATGACTGCTGAAACTGTTGGAATAACAGAACCAATAGTTGCACCCATACCGTAGTGCACATCTGGCATAACGGCTACGTGCTTATGGATAAAAGGCATGTTAGCGACATTCAACAGTTGTTGCTTAGCCGCTTCTTCTAAAGGTACGCCTTTGATCCAAGCTTTGATTGGAGCTTTTGAACCGTGGATTTGTTCGAATTTATCTTGAGACATTTTGTTCTCTCTGAGTTTATATTAGGGAATAAAAAAAGCCCGCAAACGCGGGCTGACGATGTAACGCACATCCACTCACCCACGTCATCGACCACACCTGGTCAATGCTTGCGCACTATCGTTCTGATTATTTCTTATTTTGAACATGTAATGACTACCTTCAAAAAATGGACGACGACATTCGTCTGACCGGACAGTTTTCATTCATAATTAATTATTTGACATTAGCAAACACAAATATAAAAGGAAATTCATAATGAAACATTTACTATCGCAACTCAGTTCCCTCTGTTATTTACGCACTTATTCGAGTGGGGTAAACATAGGATAATTTGTCGTTGCGCGACAAACTAATTTTAACCCCGCTTATTTAAGCGGGGTTTTTTAATTTCATTCTTTTTCAAATTTCAAAAAAGTATGCTAGGAGAGGTATGTAATAATATATGGGGGTATAGCCCAACCGGCAGAGGCGGCAGTCTTAGACACTGTGCGATGGGAGTTCGAATCTCTCTACCCCTACCATGTATAAGTCACAGAAGCTAAATGGATTGGCGGTGGACTGCAAACCCACTTTAATCGGTTCGATTCCGATCTGTGACTCCGGGGGTATAGCCCAATTGGCAGAGGCAACGGTATTAAGAACCGTGAGTTGGAGGTTCAAGTCCTTCTACCCCTACAGAGAGTACCGCGCAGAGGTGCGCAACTGGTCTTGAAAACCAGGGCGTGGTAAATGTCACGGTGGTTCGACTCCGCTACTCTCTGCCACTATTTATTTTGAAGGGGTTCTTGGCATTACGGCCAAAGCGACTTGCAGTCGCTATCATTTTTGGCCTTCATGCTTCCACCCCTTCATGCTACCCCGTGTGGGAAGTAATTTCTGCAGGTGCAGGACGGCGATTGCTAATCGCTCGGAACGTTCGTCGTTTGTAGTTCAAGTCTACTGCTTCCCGCCACTTTTTGTTTCGAGGGGGCTCCCGAAGCTACAGCCAAAGGAGCAAGCTCCATTATTTTTGGCTTTCGCTTTTACGCCCCCTCGGACTCCCCCAATTTTTATCCGGGAGTGCTCGAGAGTGAGATTTCAACTAGACTGTAACCCTAGTGCCTATCGGCTAAGAGGTTTGATTCCTTACGCTCCCACCATTTGTGCGAAGGGGCTACTGGCATTACAGCTGGAGCGACTTGCAGTCGCTATTATTTCCAGCTTTCATGCTTACGCCCCCTCGGGCTCCCCCTTTTTTTAAATTCAAACGACTATTTTAATTTCATTATTTATCATCACTTATATTAAATTCATTTTTTACTTGCATTTAAATTAAACTTTGTTATTTATGGATCATCATGTTGAATTACAGAATTATTTTTATTGATACGTTTCAACGACATACCGATTGGGATCAGGAGATTCTTATTGGGCGGTGATGTATTGATTAATTGTAACAATTGAATTCATCATTGCCCACTCATACCCGAGTGGGTTTTTTAATGCATTCATAACTTCAAAGAAAGGAGATTTATCTTCGCAGGAGAAATATGCCCAAATTTATAATTGTGGCATAATGTGAGCTCGCGCCGAGTGCATAGGCGTGCGCCGAATATCGGTCAGCCATATAATGGCTGAATTTCTCAGAGAGAAATAGATATGACAAAGCAAAGCGGGGGGCTTGGGGGCATGAGCCCCCAAAACAACAAGGCGCTATCGTTCAACGGCCAGGATGACTGATTGTCGATCAGGGGATGCGGGTTCGATTCCCGCTAGCGCTGCCAGCTTTTTTGTTTCGAAGGGGCTTCTGGCATTACGGCCAAAGCGACTTGCAGTCGCCATTATTTTTGGCCTACATGCTTACACCCCTTCGAGCTACCCCATTTTCTACATGCGAAGATTTGATTTTATTTATGGAGGCCGAGTGGTCGGATGGTGGATTCCAAACCCACTAAGGTAAGTTCGATTCTTACTCTCCATGCCATACATGACCTTATCGTCTAACTGGTTTAGGATCCCAAGCTTTCTACTTGGAGATACGGGTTCGAATCCCGTTAAGGTTACCACTTTTTATTTTGAAGGGGCTCCTGGCATTACGGCTGGAGCGACTTGCAGTCGCTATTATTTCCAGCCTTCATGCTTACGCCCCCTCAAACTCCCCCGAATTTAATTCGGGCATTTATTGTGACGAGTAGCTCAGTGGTACAGAGCATTGATCTGATACATCAAGGGTCGGAAGTTCGATTCTTCCCTCGTCAACCAAAAGCCAAGGGGAGCGCGAGGGGATGTAAGAGTGAAGGTCCAAAAAAATGGAGCTTGCTCCTTGGACCGTAACTCCAGGAATCCCCTCGAAACTAAAAGCAAATGAATTGCCAGCGTAGCTCAGTTGGTAGAGCAGCTGTTTTGTAAACAGAAGCGCGTGAGTTCGATTCTTACCGCTGGCACCATCTTTAATTAACAAGCATGGAGTTATTCATGTTATTTATATTTATACTTCAGCGGAAAACTATCCGACATTGGCATCGTTTTTATCGACAAAAACGATTTCAGGAGATAGTTCAAGCGGACAGAATATCTGTTTGTGACGCAGAAGATGTGGGTTCGATTCCCACTCTCCTGACCACGGATTCTAGCTTAAATGGTAAAGCATGCGGTTGAAGCCCGCACCATCTAGGTTCAACTCCTGGGGATCCGGCCATACATTCCTGTGGGCTAATGGTAAGCCAACTCACTTTGAATGAGTCTATCGTGGTTCGAATCCACGCGGGAATTCCATTAAAGCCATGTAGTTCAATGGAAGAACAACGGTCTACGAAGCCGTACGCTGGGAGTTCGAATCTCTCCATGGCTGCCAAATTAATAATATTTAATTTAATTATTGAAATAATAAAATTAAATATACAATGAGCACCATCATGAAACATTTCATCAATAGTATGAATGAAATACAATGCGGTAGACGCTACGAAGTCGGCGCAGGCATGCCGATAAATAGCGGATCAGAACCGAAAGATAATTTCGATTCTGAACGGGGGTATTGTTTGTAATTGATAATGTCGTCATTTACTAACAAAACCCTCGGAAATCCGAGGGTTTTTTCGTTTTATACGCAAGGAGTTGCCGGTCACCACTGGTACAAGTAACCATATACACATCACTTAATGCTTCAACGCATGTATTACCTGCCGAATCTTATCTAAATAAACAGCGGCTAAGGTCATATATACCAAAACAGCATTAATTATTGTAAACATCAAAAATTAAATTTTTGATGCCTAGGCACACTATGCCCTCACTTCTTTGACAATTCTATATTCGCTGTGTAAGTAAAAACCCGTTATCGTCTAAGTGGCTAAGACGCGAATCTACCAAATTTGCGATGTCAGTTCGAGTCTGACTAGCGGGTCCAATATCAGGTAGTAGCTCAGCTTGGTAGAGCGCTGGCCTTGGGAGCCTGAAGTCCCTGGTTCAAATCCAGGCTATCTGACCAAACGATTTAAAGATACTTGGATTAACGGGAAATATTTCCTGGTCCTGCGATTCCGGCTGCGCAAAGCTCCGCCGGGCTGCGGGCGCCGAAGAGTACTCAAGTACTCTTCTAAAATTGCTGCGCAATTTTACGTCCTCGCGGTTCAAATCCAGGCTATCTGACCAAATCGCATTATTTAAAAATGCTGGCGCATTGAGCCCGACCAGCTCAGTGAAAGATTCGAATTCTTGTTTTTAAATAATGCACTTTTTTCGGAATTATCTGCATGAGGAACCGATTCGCGGCAGACGAGTTTACTCGTAGTGCGAGGGCTAGGTGGGTAGGATTTAATCGGCGCAGTAATTCCACCCCGCTTCGGCGGGGTTTTTATAGTGAGATAGCTTAATGGTTAGAGCACCGGTCTCATAAGCCGGACGGTGACAGTTCGACTCTGTCTCTCACAACCACAATAATCCTCACAAGGGTGTAGCTCAACGGTTAGAGCATCTGCCTTTTAAGCAGTCGGCTGTAAGTTCGAATCTTACCACCCTTACCAATTAAAGAGCGTAGCTCAATGGAAAGAGCATCTGACTTCTAATCAGATAGATGTAAGTTCGAATCTTACCGCTCTTGCCATAATAATTAAAACCCGGCCCTGCGATTCCGGCTGCGCAGAGCTCCGCCGGGCTCCGGGTGCCGAAGAGTGCGCAGGTACTCTTCTAAAATTGCTATGCAATTTTACATCCTCGCGGTTCAAATCCTACCGCTCTTGCCAATTTTTTCTGAGGGCGTAGCTCAGTTATGCTCAGAGCAACTGCCTCTTAAGCAGTAGGCCGTAAGTGCGAATCTTACCGTCCTCACCATTTTAACTGCCAGCTCGGCGTAGCATTTGCCGGCCTTTTAAATGCTACGCCGGGCTCCGCGGGCGAACATATTTATCGGTATAGCTCAAAGGTAGAGCGGGCGTCTGTTAAACGCCTGATCCTGGTTCGAGTCCCGGTACCGGTGCCATCATTATTTAATCCAGTCAATTATTCCTGGGAACGCGGACGGCCTCGTCCGCATAGAACGTTGGTGCGACCGAGGCCGGTCGCGTTCCCAGGGGGAAATCGGTCGTCACAGCAATTATATCTGAATTCATCCGTGTGCATCTGTGGTTCAATAAAACATGTCGCAATCTGAATAATTTAAGCCACCAACAAACGTTTATTGGGAATATAGTCAGCTGTTAACTGCAGCATTTCGCTGACCATTTCTTTTGTTTGTCCGGGTGCTAAATGACTACACAGCGGATCTGTCGATACCAAGGCAGCGAAATCATTTAAATTACCCTCAAGCGCAATATCGATACTGGCTTCTTGGCGCAATATATGTGGAAGCACCGCCGCCTTTAAAATGTCCGGCATGGGCGACGTTAAAGGATGCACACCAGCGGCATCAAAACGACAGCGTGTTTCAACAACAGCCCCTTCAGGTATGCCTGGTATTTGTCCCATGTTTTTATAATTAGATCCCCATAAAAAGTCGCGCTTACCACAGAGCGACTCAACAACATCAATAGCTGGATCATCACCATGGCCAAAACCGCTGTTCTCCCCCTCTGCTTTGGTCTTCACATAATTAAGCAATTGATCCTTACGCTTGGCATGTCGCTCACGCCGATCACTAATATACGTACGTTGAATTTTAAATGGCAGATCTTCATCTTTTAATTCTGCCTTGATATTACCTACAAATGCCGGCCAATTCTCAACAGCATGACGATCGCTAATACTCGGTAAATAACCGAGCTCATGCCATATAGCAAATACAGCGCGATTAGTGACATCACCCATGAGCGGGTCGTTTGAAGCAAAATCGCCTTGAATATCACTCGAACAAAAGCCCATATCTTTTAATTTCGCAATGATGTCCTGATCCCCAGCACTGAGCGACGTAAAATACGAGCCATGATCGATACCAGTCACCGTATAATTAACTGGAACTGATTCATCAAAACCTGCCATGCGCGCGTATTCACGAGCCTGCTCTTCTACGCCTGGACACATACCAATGGTTTTAATGCCGAAGCATTTCTCCGGCACACGCGTTAATACCGATAAGGGATTGGTGAAATTCAGCATCCATGCGTCAGGGCATAAACGCTTCATCTTTTCCGCCAGTGAATAAAAAACTGGAATATTACGTGCTGCACGTACATAGCCACCCGGTCCAACCGTATCGCCAACAGTATGGCGAATACCGAATTTTTCAGGAACAGCTAAATCATGCTGCATGGTGTCAAAGCCACCTGTTGAAATGCACACTAAAACAAAGTCAGCGCCATCGAGAGCACGATCGACATCGAGGGTTTTATGCAAACGTAAAGTAGATTCCTGTTTATCACGATAAATTTCCGACGCTGCATAAACCAGATCGAGCGCTTCCTGATCAATATCCATTAAACATAGATCAATGTCCTGCATATGTGGCGAGCCGACAAATTGACGCACAAAGCCAAATGACCAAGAATAACTACCACCACCAATTATTGTTACTTTCATTGCATGCTCCTTATCGAATTATTTCAAAACCGAGTTCATCACCAAGTTGTTCAAGATAACGCCAACTCGCTAATAAATCATCAGCGATGGTTTCTTTGCCACCAAGATCTAAACCTAAATAACCACCGTATTGCTGACGCATAAGACCCTTAAAGAAGTGCTCCCAATCAATAGTCCCCTTCCCTGGACAAATATGCTCGGTATTTAATTGATTATTATCCGCTAAATGAATATTTGCGTATTTCCCTTTAAGTTTCTCTAAGCTCACACTTAAAACTTCGCGTTGGGCGTGAAAATGGGCTGTATCAAAATTAGCATAGAGATTCGGACGATTGACCTGTTCAATGAGACGCAGCATCGAATCACTCGAACAAATAATTTCGCCAACACGCGGCTCCATAATAATACATTTACCATGTTCTGCAGCAATATCACTGCAGACACTTACTGATTCGACCAACACATCCCATTGTTCCTGCCAATCAAATCCTTCAGGAATTTCTGCTCGAATAATTTGCTGAAATTCATATTCCGATGCCGCATAGGGTGTACCGGTGCTATAATGCACTGCCGGTGTATAACTGGCTACGTGCAAGGTTTCTGATTCGAATAGTGCTGCGATTTCTGCACCGCGTTTAAATTCATCATAAGCAGCCTGACGCTTATCTTTATTTAAATGTACCAAGTCGCGATTAACCGAACAAAAATTATGCACATGCATACCAAGGTCATCGAGCATGTGCTTATATTCATCCTTATGTGCATACACATTATCCTGATGTTCTTTGCCAAGGCCTTCTAATTCTAAATAATGAAAACCCAGCTCAGCCAATTCCTTCAACACCGACAACTCATCACCCAATGGCGGCGGATTACCGTGCTTAAAAATCGTATACAGAAAGGTAACCCCGACTTTCATCGGTCCCTGGGCTAATCCTGGGTGTTGAGGATTAGTAAGCTGCGTAGCGACAGCGCTCATAGCGTTCTCCAATATAGACCTGCATTCTATCTGTAATTCAAATCTGTCTTTGCAATTAGCTCAACAAAATTTATAATTTTTTGCACTCCTGTGAACAATGATTGCTCTAAATATTCTTAAACGCCCTATATATCATTACTTAAGTTTTTACCCTCATGGCTGATATTTATAAAAATAATTTTGCTCTTGGCCTAGCCGTCGTCGCCAGAAAGACCAAACGCAAGGCTTATCACCTGCCCGATACCTATTTTCCCAGCCATGAACTGCTCTACATCGACAATGGTGAAATTTACACCTCGACCAATGGGCAACGTGCGCTGGCCAAGCAAGGCGACCTCATGGTGTGGCACCGCGACACGAAGCACGGTCAGACCTTAGAAGAAGGTCAACAGGCATCGACTATTGGCATTAATTACGACGGATTAGACAAAGAAACGCATGCTATCGACATTGGGCTTTACCATCTTGATAATCGTGCACGTCAATTAATCGGTGAAGCCCTTGCTCAAGCCGAACCTAACGATTCAGGCGTCGTCGTCATGTCTGAAGGTATTTTAAAACCGCTTTTACAATACCTAGCTCAAGGGCATCAATCGAATTTCAATAGCAGCGCTACCACCTTTCAAGAGCATCAACACAGTATCTTACAAGCCATGAATCATATGAACCAACACTGCGACCAAGAACTTAGCTTAACGCACATGGCTGATATGTTTCACATGTCGAATACTTATTTTTCTCGGGTTTTTAAAAAAATAGCCGGTCAATCATTTAAAGCTTATTTAACCCAGTGCCGTATAGAGCGCGCCAAAGCGCTGCTCGAAACAAAGGAATTTAATATCACTGAAATAGCTGCAGCAACTGGCTTTGCAACGATTCACTATTTTAGTTTAGTATTTAAACGGGTTACTGGATTGAGCCCCTCTGACTACGCCAAGAAAATTTAATCTATTCTTCTTTCCACATCAGGAATAAGCTGGCGCCAGTCCCGTCGTCATTATATCGCTCCCACAAATTGACTGGATTACCGAACATACGATAAATATCGGGGTAATCGTTGGTATCGAGTGTTATAATGCGACGATCAAATAAAATCGGTTCACCACAATCCCACTTGTCGTTAATACCAGTAGTCGGCGCAGTTCCCAACCAGGTCAACCAAAACGGACGCTGCTCAGCACTTATCCAACGCTGTGTTGATGGATTTAATATACACGGCAACCACGCTCCATATTTCCCAGCAAGCTGCTCGGCCTCATCAAACAAAACGTAAGCACCTGTATTAAAATAGAGATAACCATCGCGTGCAGTTGCTAACTTCTTCATTGCAACCACATCTTTTTGCTGCCAGGCATATTGACAGCGTAAAAAGTGAATTGCATTACTCGACTTCAACAGGCCCTGCCAGGAATCGATCAATACGTCAATTTCGGCCTCGCTGAGTCGATTATTGTCAAAAATCAGACGCACTGGCTTGCCGTGTAACGAACTTAAATCTTTAATTTTATTCCCAGAAATTTCCAAATACTGCATTAGCGGTGCGCGCATATGCGGCAGATCCTCAAGTTTTGATCCACGCAAACTAAGGTCTTTTAATTTTGGACAACGTATAGTGGGTACATAACTGTGTTTTACAAATTTACAGCTCAATTTAAAGAGAATTGGATGCTCTAGTACTTTGAGGGTACGCAAATCATTGCGATCAACTATCAATTGTTGTAAAAAAGTCATCCTCTTAAGAAACGAATAATCTGTAACTGGGACACCTTCCATGTCCAATATACGGATACTCGATCCCGGTTTAAATGGCATATGCTTAACTTTAGTAAAATTAATATTCAAGTCATACAAATTCGGCAAATTCACCAAAGAATCTATATTTGATACATTAGTCTTCTGTAATTCCAAAAATCGTAATGACTCTGATAACTGGCCAACACGTGTAATCTTCGTCCCATGTAAAGAAAGATGCTCTAAAGGCATTTTTTCTAACAATATCCAAATAGAATCGTCTAAATACGGTGACTTAAAACAGGAGAATTCAGTTAATTTACATTTTTCTAACGAGGAAAAGTCCTTTACCGGTGTATTTGACATATAGATACGCCGTAGGCTTGGGACTTCACTGAGCACACTAATGTCATCGACGGGATTCTGTGCAATATTGAGATAATCTAGCGGCATACCAGCTAAAGCACTGATATCCTTCACTCGATTATTTTCTAGTGAAAGATGATTTAAGGACATCCCTTCCAACGCACTTATATCCTCAATAGCATTAGAGGATAAGAGCAGGTCTTTAAGCGGCATGCCATCTAATGCACTAATATCACGAATGCGATTACCATTTAAATGCAACTTGGTCAATTGCATTCCCTTTAAAGGGCTAATGTCCTCTATGCCGCAACGATTGAGCGTCAATTCATTGAGTTTCATGTTTGCCAAGGGGGATAAGTCAGAAACAGCAAAACCATCGAGACTGAGCTGCTCCACCTCCTGCATACGCGCTACACATTCAAGAAACTTGAATTGCAATACAGAACTCAATCCCGGATTGCCCTCATCAATAAAATCTAAAGGCAACTGTGATTCTGGGCGTTTTTCTTGAATGCGATTGCATAATTCCAGTGCAGTAGATACCTCCGCATTGCGCCATAGGTATAATGCAAATTTTTCTTCACAGCGAGTCAAATAAGCAGATTGCGAATACGTTGATCTTAAAATTTGAAGGTATTCAGCAATGGAAGTTTGCTGATCATTATTGGCAATGGCAGACATAATGGCTTTCGCCAGTGATTCTTCAGCGATATACGTATCAGGAAAATCGTCGACCAAAGCTAGATAAATATCACGTGAAGCAGCAAAATTTCCTTCAGCGGCTAAACTATCACCAGCGATAGTTGGTATGCTTTTTTCTGCAGGGCGTTGTCGCCACACCTTTAACGATTTAATGCGTGCTTCAGACCAACAACGTAAAGCTACACGATTGCAATCTGCGCCACCGATCGGCAACAATGTCGTTTGTTCAATAATATTGTCCCCATCAACCGACAATCTCAATTGATTCTGATGATACTCAAAAGTAACCTGATAGATTTTCCCTACTTCAAATGAAATACTTGAGAAATCTCGTGGAGTAACCGTCCCTGAATTGCGCACCACACTAGTGAATGATTTTGTGTTTTTATAACCACCAGCCTGACAAATATACGATTGAGGCGTATGCCACCATACGGCACTCTTAACATCCTTCACATGTAATAATATTTCCAGGCCATCCACTTTTTCAGGCCACATGACTTCAACCTGAACCTTAACATCCTGGCGATATTCCGCATCTTTAACAAAATAAATCTCATTGCCCTCGAGCAATATTCCATTTTTATCAATATCCGGATCTAGCGGTAAAACCTCATAATCCGATAGATTCTTCTTCTCGATATGTATAAGACCGGAACGTTGATCAAATTTTACATCTTTAACTAAAATCCACGATGTTTGTTGTAAACTATATTCATAAGATGCATAGATACCCAAAAGAAATATAAACATCAAAGCTAAACCAGATGCTACCTTAGCTATTTTTGCGCGCTTATGTTCAGCACGCAACTCCTGTTCACCTCTTATTATTTTTGATTTAATATCAGGGAAATCATCAAAAGCTTCACCGAATATGCTGCGCGCTACATCAAAATTTTTATTCTCAATTAAATAGTATGCATGTGCGGTACGCACTTCTAACAAGAGTTCTTGAGCATGTTCATTATTTGGCCATAATTCCAATGCCTGGACTAAACTCTGAGTACAACGCACATAAAGCTGGTGATTCGGATTCGCCTTACATGTCTCAAATGTTTCCGCGGCAACATTTGTCAGCCTCAAACTATCACGATTTTGTTGGTAAGCGCGTAAGTCTACCTGCATATCTTCAACCGTTTGATAGCGATCTTCTGCCTCAACAGCCATAGCCTTCATCATAACCCGCATTAAAGCCTCAGGTATTTGACTTTCTTTTTCGGGCGGCAATGGATCGATAATGCCTTTGCGCTTTTTAGCAAAAAATGAATTCGCATCACCGGTACGCAGCGGAATTAATCCGCTCATTAACTGAAACATGCTCGCACCGATACAATAAACGTCACTTCGTTCATCTACCGTTTCACGACGAGCCTGCTCAGGACTCATAAAGGCGGGCGTACCCATCATTTTACCTTTATTGGACTGCACGTCCTCCTTGGCAATCGCTGTTCCCCAATCGACTAACATCACTTCACCATAAGAACCAAGCATGATATTTTCTGGCTTGATGTCTTGATGTATAAATCCCTGGGCATGGGCATAAGCTACAGCGTCACAAACACGCATGATAATTTCAATACGGCGGGGAAACGATGCTATTAAATCTGGTGTGTATCCTGCAAGCATGCGATCTAATAAATCACTTAATGGCTGACCTTCTGCCTTGCGCATGGTATAATACAACAAACCCGACTCGGTATGCCCTATATCGAAAATAGGCAAAATATTAGGATGCTCTAATCGCGAAGTAATTTGCGCCTCACCGATAAATCGACTAACGCGACGCTCAACATCCTTAGATTGCTCATTTATAACCTTGAGCGCAACCACACGATTCAATTGCTTATCACGAGCCTCATAAACGCGACCACCGCCACCCTCACCAAGTACACTCGTAATTTCATAGCGAGAGCCCTCTGCGTCACAGATGGCTTTATCCAAGGGCACCGTTACTTCTTGCTTTTTAACCTGCCCATCTTCTTCAACGGTTTCACCATAACGAGAAGTAGAGATCGACTCATCAATGTCACCGAGTTGTACCGTTTCACGCATTCTCAGCTCAAAATCTGTGCTGAGAAAATCAGAATGATTTTCATCATCAGAATGCGAATCAGGCATGTCTGAAGAATACGATCTGAGACTCGGAGACGCAAGCATCTCAAGCCATATTAAGCTCTAGAGTATTAAGGACTTATAGGTCTACGAACCAAGTATACCGCTGACCATTAATTCTGCAGGCGTCACGCCACGCTTTTCCATTATCGCCTTCAACTTGATAAGCCCTCGCTGGGCCTGTTTACGCACAGCATCTTCGGACTTATCCATCTCGCACGCCACCTGTTTCCACGACATACCTTTGAGATAGTGCAATTCTATTGGCAGTGCAAAACGCATAGGTAATTCACCCAAGACCTCTTTAATTTTATCAGCTAAAGATTCATCATAGTGGCAATCAATTTCATCAGATGATATTTTATTAAACCTTCCGGTGTCGCTTGCACGTTTATGTCGCTCACGCAAGCGCATTTCTTTTTGAATGTATTTGTTTGCACTATTTACGATAACACCCTTTAACCAAGGCACCGCTTTACGTACATCAGCGAGCGATTCTTTTTCCGCTTCTAAAACTATTTCAGAAACTATTTGAATAACTTCATCAGCATCACTGGCATTACCAGTTATACGATATGCAAGTGCATACAACATATCATGGTGACGCTTAAACAATTTTCCCAATGGCTCTGAATTCTTAGAATTACAGTAAGCAGCCCACAAAGAAGAATCTGTTTCGATATTTAGCACGGAAGGACCCACCCATAAAACATGTGGAGACTTGGACGACTAAAAAATACCTTAGTTCCCTTGGATTCTACACTAAAAAACAAACTTGGCTTTGGCATAGGGTTACACACGTTTGAAGACTCCTGTTATGGCGAGTGCTTACTGGGCCAAAGAATCGGACATCTTTTTTTCATAGACATTCTAAAGTGTGTAATTTCAAATACTTATTCAATAACTGCTAGGTTAATTTTTATCAGCAAATTTACTGCATTTTTTGACTACGTTTATCATTTATCACCTGAATTTTGCTAAGAACATTGCCTTCGCATCAAGTCGTCGGATTTCAACAAAGAATGAAGTCATTTTAAGATGCGCTGCACTGTTTGGCAGATCTTGTTAGCCATCAGTCGAAAACCTACGTCGTTTGGATGCAGTTGATCAACGGTACAGTCCTGCCAGTGCCTTTCATCTTTCCACATATGTCTGCCATTTACTAGATAAACATGCTTATCGCCACGTTTTTTAGCGTTTTGATAAGTCCGCCTTATAACGTCAAAACGTTTACCAAAGTATTCAGGCTCTCGCCAATACACAGGTGATGAAACAATTACTATTGGCAATTTTGGATGAGCCTTACGAATGCATTTAAAAAACTTTTCATGAGTTTCGCGTAAATGTTTGACCGAAGGTGCATTGTGATCGTAATCATAAATGAAGGCAGAAACTTCAGTCGTTTTCATCATATCCGCAAAGTTCTCAGCAATTATCAAATCACCTTTCGCATTACCACCAAATCCCATATTTATCAACGGTGCTTGTACGTCTCGACAAATTTGTGCCGGATACGTCAAGCCTGGTCGTGAACATGAGAAACCCTGTGTAATCGATGATCCATAAAACAATATTGGTGCGTTCTGAAACGAATTTGGCTTTAATATTTTCGCATTATCATCCAAACCGATATGGATGCGCTTAACCGGATTTAAAAGCGGAAAATAAATAGTGACGTCTTGAATACCGTCGGGCAATTGGCAATCAGCGGCATAATGTTTCCTTGGTTTATCGGCAGATAAATTTCTATGGAATCGACACTTTTTCCCATTGCCAAGATACACATCAAAGCCACTTTCTTGAGCCACCGAATTAAGCGGGAAATGTTCATTACGATCAATACCCACCTTTATCGCTAAACGTCGGCTATCGGTGCGAAAGCGAATCGTTACGCCAGAAGGCTGCATCGAAACCCAAGCTAACGATTCACGTAATCTTGGACGAATTTGCTTCGGCAAACGCCCATAATCATTGTTTTCTGCAAGCCACGGCAATCCGCCAATGACAAATGGCTCGCTGCGTGGATTATGCCAGGTCATAGCATCAGTTTGAGCTGTTTGCCGATATAAATTTTTATCGCCGCGAATATTCTTTTTAGCCATTATCCTCTGCTTTATTCCTTGCACAGCACAACAATTTTACCCATACGCTCGCTGCTCGCCTGTTGGGCGTATGCCATATTAATGTCAGTCAATGTAAACTGTGCATCAATTATTGACTTTATCTTGTGTTCATTGACTAATTGTATCATGTTCTCAAAATCCGCATCACTCGCCATGGTGCTACCAATAACGTGAATTTGCTTCCAAAATAATTTAAATACATCCATTTTTGGCGGTGGCCCCGCTGTAGCGCCATAAACCACCATACGCCCACCTGGTTTCAGCGCATTCATAGCTGCACTATAATTAGCACCGCCACTGCCGTCGATCATGACATCGACTGATCCATGTGTTTTTATTAGCTGCTTGGACCAATCATCTTCTTTGTAATTATAATATGCAGCTGCGCCTAGTTCTTTTGCCAGTTCGCCCTTTTTCGGATCTGAAGTCGTCACCAAAACTTCACAACCGATTGCCTTGGCAATTTGTAAAACTGCGACGGCAACTCCACCGCCTATACCTGTTACCAAAATGTGTTGCCCTGTTTGCGCTTTACCTTGTACCGCCAAAGCGCGATACGCAGTTGCATAGGCTAAGGGTAAAGCCGCTGCTTCTTGCCAATTAAGATGCTCAGGTTTTTTATGGATGCGATCAGCTGCTACACAAATATGCGAGGCGTGCGTACCTATACTTGGCATACCTAAAACGTGAAATGACTTATCCTGAGCCTCTTCTACATCCCCCCAGTTATTTGCAGGATTAATAATTACTTCTTCACCAATTGTCACATTTTGAACATTGCTGCCACAAGAAATAACCCGGCCAGCGGCATCACTCCCTGGCGTGCACGGCAACTGCAAGCCAGGATATAAACCCTGGGTGATCCAATAATCACGGCGGTTCAGCGCGGCAGCTTCCAACTCAATTAATACATCATCATCACCGACACTTGGTAAACTTTCTTCGATTATTTCAAAATCAGTTTTTATTTCTTTTAATACAGCGCGTCGATACACCACCTGCTCCTTATTTTATTGCAGCATAGCCGCTCTCATTCCATCACAAGTTGACCATAGACGTTGGTGCACCTATTTATTTTGACGATAAGCGCGCGGACTCATTCCATAGACCTGTTTAAACATGCGGCTAAAGTGAAAAGCATCTTCAAAACCAACTTGTTCAGCTACAACCTGAATCGGATCCTTGGTCGATTCGAGTAATCGTCGTGCTTCCTGAAATCGCAAACGATTACGATATAAAATTGGTGTTACATGCAGAGCCTGCTTAAACAATTCATGAAAACGACTTGTCGCTAAATGAGCACGCTTAGCTAAAACATGACGATCGATGTCTTCATGATAATTTTGTTGAATATACTCCAATGCGGGCATCACGCGCATTAAAGCCTGCATCCGCGTATTCGTTAATAACATTGGTGAAAGCGCGACATAATGTTGTAGAAATTGACGTAAAAGTGCTTGTTGCTCGAGAACGGCACTCACCCCCTGCGCTGGATAGCTAGCGATGAGCTGCTGGCAAATTGGCACTAAAGTGCGCGCCGAATTTTTTGGAATAAGTGGTGGAACATCTAAAAGTTGTGAAATATCGACTGTACCAAAAATACGCAGTCGCAAATTCAACCACTGTTCAATATGATTCCCAGCCTTCTCTGTTCGCAAAAGATGGTTGCGAAATTCTGGCAAGATCACTAAGGACCCTTGCTTACAGGAATAGCGTTGGCCTTCAGCCTGTATCGTACAATTTCCCTGTTTTATGTACGAGACCATCATCGCGGCAATTCGTCGCTCACCACGCTCAAACGGATGCCGGTAATTACTTTCACCACAGCTCTGTATTTCACAACGCAGACTATTGATGCATGCATCCTGTAATAAGAGATCTGCGTCCGCCATATCTCAAGCTTATAGGCAATGGAACTGATGCTAGTCAAATCGTACTAAATAACATGTATGCTGATACAAGTTCTATGGTCATTTCGAAATCCAAGCCATAGGATGTCAGGCTCAGGAGAACAGGATGAATGTTGTTATAGATCATGATCACAAGCTCGTTTCCAAAGCGACCATGGATGATGCGATGCGTTACCGCTTCGACCTACAAGGCTATCTAGTCATACCCAATGTCTTAAACGACGATGAAGTATCAGAAATGCTCGCCCATCTCGAAACCTATCGCAATAATCCCGAACAGCTTGATGAATCGATTCGCTCGCCCCTTTCCGGTCCATGTGAAAAACTCATCAGCCATCCGGTCCTAATGGATATACTCTATAACATTATCGGTAAGTTAGAAAAAATCCGAGTTGAAAATGGTTTTTATTGTTACCGCGAACAAGGCTTTGAACGTTGGGACCCACATGCTGGCGGTCGCACCGTGAATCCGAATTATAATTACATCTACCACGATGGTAAAATGTTTAGTGGCATGACACGGGTTGTCTGGGAATTAAATGAAGTTAAAGAATGGCAAGGTGGCACCGCTGTTATTCCCGGTAGTCATAAAGCGAACTTTAAACCAACTCCAGAAATAGATAAAAAAGATTCAGGCGTATGGGCAAGCTATGGATGCCCTCCTGGCAGTTTGGTTCTTTTTTCAGAAGCCGTCCGACACGCAGGCTGTAACTGGACCAACCCCGACAATCCACGCCAGGCAGTATTTTGCGCCTATAATCACATCTGTGTTCGTCATCACAAACCAGAACTTGGGCAAATGACACCTGCAGCTATTGCTGGTTTATCAGACGAAAATCGTCGATTTTTTAATGAAGTTTATCATCCGCAATTTGACCGCGGTCAATGGGCATAGCTAACCAAGAATAACGCGGAAACTTGGTGGTCGTTCGGTGAAGTCAGTGAAGGCTGAATACATGAAGCCGACACTCATACCAACGACGCCCATAAATAATTCTGCAAAGATGAGGCCGATGAAAAACGGCTTCATCTCTTGATAGACCTTGCCACCACCAAAGCGCACAATTAATTCCCTGATCATCCATCCAATTAAGAACGAATAAAATGTTCGCGCGTTGGGCGTAATACCCCAGATAAGGAAAAATACCGGATGCAGCGGAAATCCAGTGTAACGGAAGCGCAAGAAGAAAAACAATATCACGCCAGCCACACCTACCAGGGCGAAGCTTAAGTGACGACCGTTCGGATCGATGGCGCCAATGCGCTGGAAAAATCCTAAAGAGTGCGACTCGCCTGGTGCCGCACGCTGACCAAGGTCCTCTAAGTGGGAAAGATCACGCGTGGCATTACCCAAAATTATACTTGGGACATTGTGGTCCGCCCAGGTATAATGCAGGTTATTACCACCCATCGTATACTGTTGATATAAACGCACGCCGATACTGATAAACACTGCGGCACCAACAATAACCATAATCGTGATAATTAATTTCTTGAGTTTCATCCTATTATCTTCAGCCATTTTGAGACCATTTGACACAAACGGCATCATCGCCTCTTTAGGATCGCAGAACAACATCGAACTAATGTAGTAGAGCAGCACAATGGGCGCAGCGCCAACGCTACTCACGCCAAGGAATTTCACCACGGCAACGCCTGGGTCCCAGGCTGCTTGTAAATACGGAATACCGGTTTCGCAAATAATCCGGGTAAAGACTAAAAACAACAATAAACCAGTTAGGGTAAATAAGATGGCCAATGGCAGCTCTAAACCAAATAGCACAGTCAGTACCAGAATCAAACCAACAAAGGACACCATTAATATACGCGCAGCAAATACACCGTCTTTTTCAAACTGCTCCGCTGCTTTCATCGTGATAGCTTTCTTAAATACTGGCCAGTAATAGTTACGGCCAGTATATAAAATTACCGCAGCATAAGCGATGTATGCGCCAACACGCATGCTACCGTGGTCATCGCCGCCGACCTTCGTTCCGGTACTAATGTATAACTGTGCGCTAAATGCGGCCAATAAAAACGGCGCTATACCGATGGATAAACCAATTTCACGTGAAAGAAAATACGTAATACCAATGATTGAGAAAAAGAAGTTAAACCAATGCACTTGGTAGATACCCGATTTCTTAAGTGTTGGAAAGATATCAAGCAGAAAATTAAAGTACGTTGACGTTGCAATACTCGGAAAATTATTCGGAAACCATGCATGCAAATAACGCGTGCCGTGAAAGGCAATGACGATCAATGCTGCGATCCAAAATTTCTTATCATAAAAGAGATTAGGCAGCGCGCGCGACTGTTCTTTTTCAAATAACGTCGAACCAATTTGGGCAATGGGATAGGCTAGCTGTTCGTGGTGTGACCACTGTCGGTGCACAATCAAGGAAATAGCTATCAAACATGCTGCAAACAGAACAAAGAGTGGGATCCAACTACCCAATACTGACGGCAGCCACGCATCCCATGGCACACCCTCAAAACCCTGTTGTTCGGAACCAGTCTTATACGATTCATAGATGCGTAATTTCTCTTCTTCACTGAGGTTTTTAAGACCACCTGCTGGCCAGAGATGCTCAGGAATATAATCAATTGTCTCAACATTTTGCATCTGAACATTATTGGAATAAACCGTCCACATACCTACTTGCGTTGTCGAGAAGAAATAATTTAAGCCAGCTCCTGCTGTCCAACTACCAACAGTAATAATAATCAGTGAGAGAATAAGTTCGCGGCCGTTTAATCTGAGCGAAGGCCCTACACTTTCCCAAACCGGCTTTAATCCAAAACCTATCGTTAATAAAATGGGCAACAAATGCCATGAAAATAATAAAGAATGTTCTAAAACAAAATGCGCATAACAGGCCAGTAATAGACTGACAATTCCGCCAACCGCCCACAAAACCACACGTGAATACCAAATCGGATTCCAAATCAGCGCCAGAGCGATTACCAGGAAGGTTGGACCTGGAGGTAGATGATTGGCAATAAATGAAGTCTGCTTTAAATAGACATCATTAATGACCGTATAAACAATCGTGAATAAGAGGCCAAGAATGCCGAAGGCCAGAGACTTAAAGGTGAACGCACGTGCTTGAGGCTCTTGTTCCGCAGCCTGCTCATCTTGATCGTACGCTTCATCTTCTGGCATTCAGTCTCACCCAGCTTTGAATTGGCGGGCCAATATAGGCCCAAAACTTGAAACACAAAATGGTATATACCAAAACGTTATTATCAAGACCATGTGACTATTCTCACTTCGCCCTGACCGCAAAATACGTAACATAAGTAACTTGAAGCATTTTAGACTATTTTGTCAAAGTCATTGTCATTATACTACTTAGGACAACATAAAATGGTCATTCCTGCGGCATATCACGTTTGACAAGCATGGGCATAGTGGTATATACCAGTTGATCGTTTCAAGAAAGGTTCAGACATGGAATATTTCAGAAACCGCTACGCTCATATGGTCCAAGAGCACCACGTTACTCGAGTACGTTCGACACTTGAAGAGCGTGCCCAGCGTATTGCTCAGCTCAAAACCAAGAAAGATGCCCAAAACTACGTGAAGCAGGTCCGTCAGGCCATTCGCAAATGCTTTGCCCCCTTTCCTAAACGCACAGCACTTAATGCACGTGTGACAGGTACCACGAGCAAGGGACATGTAACAGTCGAAAAAATAGTCTACGAAAGTCGACCAAACTTTTACGTAACGGCCAACCTGTTTAGACCAACTCACATAAACGGTAAACACCCCTGCGCTCTTGGTGTCTGTGGTCATTCCGAAAATGGCAAAGCACATGCCAATTATCAGGGCTATGCCTATGCCCTCGCCTCCAAAGGTTTTATTGTCCTGATCATTGATCCCATCGCACAAGGCGAACGTAAACAATTCTTCAAAAAAGATGGCGGTGCATTTGACAATTGCTGCAATGCTCACAACCAAATGGGTAATCAAATGATGCTCATTGATGAATTCTTTGGCACCTGGCGTGTCTGGGATGGCATTCGCGGCCTTGATTATTTATTATCGCGTCCTGATACTGATAAAACTCGTGTCGGTGTAACCGGTAATTCAGGTGGCGGTACCTTAACCAGTTATATTTCCGCCATTGAAGATCGCATCACCATGAGTGCAGCCAGTTGTTACATCTGCTCTATCGATGCTAACGTCGCCAACGAAGAGCCAACCGACAGTGAACAAAGTCCTCCAGGATTTTTAGCTGCGGGTCTTGATCATGTTGACTTGCTTATCGCTGCGGCACCGCGACCAACCTTAATTCTTGGCCAACGTCACGATTTCTTTTCGTCACGGCATACCGAAAAAGCAGCTAAAGACCTCAAGCATATCCATAAATTACTTGGAACGCCGAAAACTGCTCGGCATTTTATCGGCGATGGCTTCCATGGATTTCAAGATGATGCCAGGCAGGAAATGGTGTCTTGGTTCATGAAACACGCCAAGCTTAAGGGCTCGACGCGCATTCCTAAACTAGAACCACTGCCCGACGAAGAGCTTTACGCTACTAAAAAAGGTATCATTGATTTTAAAAATCACGTTCGTGTTTTTGAAATTACCAAAGATAATGCTGACACTATTGCTAAGACACGCAAAAAACTCAGCGCAGATAACTTAGCCCGCAAAGCGAAGCAACTGTTACAATTAAATAAAATTCCTGCAGGAATGCCTGAATATAGAGCATTAACACAAATTAATGCTCACACCCCTTATAAATTGCGCGCCGAGGTCTTCTGCATTGAAACTGAACCTGGCATTCAAGCCATAGTAGAGGTTTATAATAATGGTCCACGTAAGATGTATCCACCAGCGGGTTCATCTAATGTCTACGTTGGGCACATCTCTTCCGGAGATGATGTACTCAATAATACATACGCAAAAGATCTATTAAAAACGAATAAACCATTAATCACTATCGATCCACGTGGCATTGGACAATCGTGCTCGAAAAGCTGCGGTGATATTGAATTTTTCCATCCGTATGGTGCTGACTACATGTACGCATCGATTGGCGAGATGTATAAGAACAGTTACCTTGGCCAACGTGTTTTTGATGTTTTACGCAGCTTAGATTGGCTCTATGCCAATGGCTCGAAAAACATCACGCTCCATGGACGTGGTATTAACTCCATTACCGTCGCTTTTGCTGCACTTATTCACAAAAACAAACCGAAGGTCAAACTACATAACTATCTCACCAGCTATCAATCTCTCTGCGATTCACCTCAGTTCACTTGGCCATGTTCCTCGTTGCTGCGTGGCGTTCTCAAACACTTTGACTTACCTGATGTGTACAAAGCACTTGGCAAGCGCTTAGAACTCAGTCAACCGTGGAACCAATTTATGAAGAATAAAAAATGAAGTATCTCATAAGCATAATCATATCTTTCTTCGTATTCTATTTATACGCTGCAGAACCACTCCAAGAAAAAGAGTCAGTATTTATCTACTGCGACAGCGTCTATAGCGGCGCCTTTAAAGACATGAAATCGCAGTTCAAAGATATCCTTAGTGCGCGCAAGGTCTCATGGAAGGTCAAAGCCAGTAAATCAGTCACCTTCACCAGTCTTGCTGAGAACATAGAAAAAGAACTACTCAAAAGCAAAGCCGATCGCTTTATCCTTGCTCTCGGCACTAGTGAATTTTGGGATGCCAAGAAAAAAGTTGGTTTAGAATTCAACGAAGATTCATTCAAGAAATCCGTTCAAAATATTATTCAAACATTGCAAATGAATGGGAAAAAAGTTCACCTCTGCACCCCACATCAAATACTTGCAGGTAAAAGTGACGAGGCTAATCACGTGTTATCAACTGCATCACAGACTCTATTAGCAAGTGCAAAAGCAGCAGGTATTTCATGCAGTGATTTATACAAAGGCTTTGAACAGAAAAATAGCAGCGGTGAATCCAAACGCATGAAAGGCATCACCACCAAGGATGGTTATAAGCTTAATGACAACGGCGAATCCATTATCACCGCAATGCTCGGTCAAGCGCTCTCGTTAAGCGCCACTGCATTAACCCGTGATCTACGCGAAGGTGATATAGTTGTTTTCCTTGGTCCCTGTAATCCAAATCTCATGAAGAATTTTAGCGTTAAACTCAAAGAGCACTATAAGGACATGAAGTTTCTCGCTCCTCGAGCGCTCAGTATTTACTTATCGCATGATATTTTTAGCACAAAGATCATCAACAGAGAGAAAATTAAAATTAATAAACCGACTGTTCTTTTTATCTATCCAGGTGCCACCATTCTTGGCAAGAAAAACCAGATTGGATCATTAGATGATGGAACATTTAAGAGCATGTTTAAAGAAAAAATCGAACGACTGCGATCCGACCATCCACAGTCCCAATTCTTTATCTGCACACCGCTCGTCCATCGAGAAGATGATGCTGCTAATTTAGTAAAAATTGGTGGCGAACATTACAAGCTTTGTGAGAAATGGGCCGGACAAACGAAAGAAGTCGCTGATGACCTTGGCCTTCCTGTTTTAGACATCCATCGACTGTGTATCGAATGGATTAATGCAAATGGTGCCGAGAATGCAAAATTTGCTGGTGCAAAATCAACATACATTAATGAATTCGAGACACAGGGTTATCAATTAATTATCAAAGCCATTGCCAAAGCTATTAATTTCGACGCCTATACTGAATAAACACCCAAGGATACACCATGAATTTCGGCAGTGATAATTTATCCGGTGCTTCGCAACAAGTCATGGACACGCTCCTTGAAGCAAATAATGGCTACGCCGCAGGCTACGGTGACGATGAATGGTCCAAGCAAGCTGTCGATGAAATACGGCGTGTTTTCGAAAAAGATGACTTAGAGGCATTTTTTGTAACGACCGGAACGGTTGCTAATTGCCTGTCACTCGCCTGCTTAGTCCGTCCGTGGCAATCTATTATCTGCAATGGCACTGCACACTTGGCCACAGACGAATCCACTGCGCCTGAATTTCTGACCGGTGGAGCCCGTGTCGTACCCATTATACATCAAGATGGAAAATTATCTGCGCGTCACATCGAAGAACACATGGAATCTATCGAAGATGATTGTCCGCATAATTCAGAAGTAGCCGCTGTCAGCATTACCCAATCAAATGAAATTGGCTTGGCATATTCCATTGAAGAAATTCAAGCGATCAGCAAGGTGTGTAAACGTTTTAACCTCAAGTTACATATGGATGGTGCGCGCTTCACGAATGCCCTCGTTTCACAGGGCTGTACTGCTGCTGAATTAACTTGGAAGGCTGGAGTAGACGTACTTTCCTTTGGTGCAAGCAAGTGCGGTGCACTCTGCGCAGAAGCAGTCATCTTCTTCGATAAAAAACTATCTACTGATTTCATTCATCACCGTAAACGATCAGGGCAACTAGTTTCCAAGGGGCGTATGTTTGGTGCCCAGTTTGTCGGCTGGCTGCGCGACGATCATTGGCTTGAGCTCGCTCGGCATGCCAACGAACAAGCAGCTCTGCTCACAACTGAGCTGAATCAAATAGATGATATCGAGATCGCCTGGTCAGCCGAAGCCAATCAATTATTTGTGGTCATGCCAAAAGCGCTTGCCGAACAATTAAGAGCTGCCGGTGCTAAATTTTACAATTGGGACCAACAGGCATTACCACCACATCTAACACTAGCCGATGACCAATGTTTTGTGCGTTTGGTGTGCTCTTTTGCATCATTGGATCAAGACCGCGAAGCACTCCTTGATAATATACGTCACTATACAAATAAGATGACAGCATCATCCTAAATCCCGCTATTAAGACATTTTCAAATACACTAGACCGAGATAAGTCTCATACGGTGTTGCTCCTAATAATGAAGTATACAAAACCGTTATGTAATAAGCATTATTAAATAAAGGTTTAACTATGAATGTAGACGGCATCCGACAAAGATTCACAGAAACGCTCCCAGCCTGCGATTGGGCCACCGTTCGCTATATGGAAGAAGATCGCAACTTTATTTGTGTGCGCGACGATGTTGTACAACCACTAGACAGCTCCTTAGATGCCGGCGTCATGGTGACGGTCAGTGTAGACGGTGGCGTTGGTTACGCTTCCACCTCTGACCTCGGGCTTTCAGGTTTACAAGATGCAGCACAAAAAGCAAAAAAATGGGCACAACTCGATGCGCAACATGGATTGCTAAAGAAAGAAGACGCCCAGGCACCACAACAAAGTGGCCAATACCTAGGGCCTTGTGAAAAACCTTGGTCATCGGTTTCACTCGAGGATAAAGTCAATGTACTGCGTGATGCCTGTGAACGAACGCAAGCAGAACACATTGTCGAGCGAATGGCATGGCTCTACAACACTAATGTCAAAAGCATGCTGCTCTGGGATGGCGGTGAAATAGAACAGAATTATTCAATATTAGTCCCCGAAATCCGAGCTACATCCAATAAAAGAGCGAGTACAGAAACACGAAGTTTTGGCGGCGGACGATTAGCACGACAAGGTGGTTTAGAAATTCTCGATCAGGAAGGTTTTAATGAAGCGCCAGAACGAATATCCGCTGAAGCCGTTGAATTATTATTCGCCCCCCAATGTCCCGAAGGTGAAATGGATTTACTACTCGCTCCGGACCAAATGGTCTTACAGATTCACGAATCAATTGGCCATCCGCTAGAGCTTGATCGCATTCTTGGTGATGAGCGCAATTACGCCGGAACAAGTTTTGTTACCATGGACATGTTTGGTGAATTCCAATATGGATCTGAATTATTAAATATTAGCTTTAATCCAAGTATGACTAATGAAGTTGCGAGCTACGCATTTGATGACAACGGAACGCCAGCACAAAAAGAATTTTTAATTAAAAATGGCATTCTTCTGCGTCCGCTTGGCAGCAGTCTATCGCAAGCACGCGCTGACCTTCCCGGCGTGGCAAATGCACGTGCCTGCAGCTGGAAGCGTCCACCCATTGACCGTATGGCAAACTTAAACCTCGAATCTGGTGATAATTCATTTGATGAACTCGTCGCTCAGGTCGAAAAAGGTGTTTACATGGAATCGAACTGCTCTTGGTCGATTGATGATTCACGCAATAAATTTCAGTTTGGCTGTGAACGTGCGCAACTTATTGAAAATGGCGAATTAAAAGGTGTCGTGCGCAGACCAAATTATCGAGGCATTTCTTCTTCGTTTTGGCGAAGCCTCAAAGGCGTTGGCAATGATGTCCGCATATTAGGAACACCCAATTGCGGCAAAGGTGAACCCAATCAACTCGTTCGTGTTGGGCATGCAACACCACATGCACTCTTTTCCAATGTAGAAGTTTTTGGAGGTGAAGCATGAAACAGCTATTTGAATCCTGCGTTACTCACATTGAAAATAGTTTACAAGGCGCAGAGGCCTACACCGCAAATTTTAAAGCTGAAGAGAGTGACTTTGTTCGCTTTAATAAGTCATCCATTCGTCAAGCGGGCAGCGTTCGACAAGCCCATCTCGGCATTGATTTAATCAACGGCAATAAACACGCCGCTGGATCGACCACGCTCGGTGCAGATCCTGATACGGACAAAGCTGCTATCGATAAATTAATCAACACCTTGCGTGAACAAACTGCCGTTGTTCCCGAAGACCCCTATCTGTTGATCAATGAATCAGATAAAAGCAATAGCGTCGTACGAGGAAAAGAATTACCGCAGTCAGAACAACTCGTACAGTCAGTGCTCGATGCAGGGAAAGGCAGGGATCTAGTAGGCATCCTAGCTTCCGGACCAGTATTTGCTGGTTTTGCTAGTTCCCACGGTCAACGTGATTGGTACGAAAATCGATCCTTTCATATTGACTGGAGCTTTTATCACCAGCTTGATCGTGCAGTAAAAACAGCGTATGCGGGCTGCACTTGGTCGGATGATGAATTTAACCAACAAGTTGAAACTGCCGCATCTCGGATTGAGCCACTTTCCCGTGAATCCATTAAAGTAAAACCTGGGCCACAAAGAGTCTATTTAACTCCCGCCGCTTTGAAAAACATTACTGGCATGCTTGGCTGGGGCGGATTTGGGATGCGTGCCCATAAGAGCAAGCAAACACCATTGCTACAAATGGTAGAGTCAAATGCACAACTCAATAAATTAGTAAGTATCTATGAAAATGCCGAAAATGGCGTTGCACCATCTTTTCAAAGCCAAGGTTTTCAACGCCCAGATTGTATTCCTCTCATTGAAAATGGATTATACAAAAATTGCTTAGTCTCACCGCGCTCCAGTCTGGAATACGAAACGCCCTGCAATGGAGCATACGATAGCGAAGCTCCTGTTTCACTAGAAATGGCAGGTGGCAGCTTAAAACGCGAAGAAATATTACAAAAACTCGACACTGGTATTTGGATTGACAATCTGTGGTATTTAAATTATTCAGATCGCAATGTCTGTCGCATGACTGGCATGACACGCTTCGCTACGTTTTGGGTTGAGAATGGCGAAATTGTCGCGCCACTCGAGGTTATGCGTTTTGACGAAACTGTTTATCGCATGCTTGGTGAAAATTTAATCGATCTCACTGAAGAGCGTGAGATGATTATTGATTCGAATACCTATAACAGTCGCTCTACCGGGAGCACTCTATTACCAGGGGCTTTGATAGACGATTTTCGATTCACGCTGTAAAAACTAATTCAATATCAAATTGGGAAAATCGCTGAGCAAACCAGGCATACCCATTGCGAGGTAAGTCTGACTATCCTCTTTGCTATTTGAATAAAACATGCTTGCCTTCAGGCCTAATTCAGATGCATAAGCGCAGAGCTCTTCGGAGGCATCTGCACGGGTTGGCTGAATATACGTACAGCCATATTTTTTTAATTCATCAAGCGCCTGTTTATCCATCTTCCATTGTCGTTCTAAAACGCAGAGCTCGATATTCTTATCAAACGACCTAACTAGATCTGCATCGGCATAAGTACTCATAGATAAATAAGCTTCTTTATACAAATCATATGCTTTATAGAGCCGACAAATTTCTTTAAGCACAGACTCTCTGACATCATAAACTTGAATATTTAGGCAGACACGACCTTTCACTTCCTGTAACATTTCATCGAAGCTTGGGATCTGCATTGCTTCATGTGTTGGCTTTCCAAGCCGCTGACCTTCGTTATGTGAACCCTGCCAATAAGATGCATTTAATTGTTTTATGTCAGCAAAGCTCAGATCATTGATTGCACCAGATCCATCGGTTGTTCGATCTACGGTTTCATCATGCATGACCATTGGGACATCATCACTAGTCCCACGTAGATCAAATTCAATGAGATGACAGCCAATGCGAATAGCTTCTTCAAAGGCTAAAATAGTGTTTTCAGGAAACGCACCGGAGTAACCCCGGTGCCCCGTCACTACTGTTCGACTGTCGTCAGCAAATAATTGTTCGAGCATACATCAGATTATTTACTGACAGCCAATATATGTTCAACCAGTTTAGCACGCCAGATATCGGTGTTCTTTTTCGCCTCGCCTTCAAGACCTTGACCTAAGAGTGCGCCACTGGATGCACCTTCTAAGCCTTTGACCTTTGGAAATATTGGCATGGCGGAACGCAGAGCTTCCAAGAATTTCTCTGCTTCAGAAACGGCTTTAGCTTTAGATGCATTGTCTTTCGCTTTAGCAATCTGCTGCTCTAAGGTATACAAATACGCATAGTCGGTAATGCCATCTGCTATATCAAAGTACTGTGATTTAAATACATGGGCACCTGGATATTTCGCTGGCGCAGGTGTCGACAAGGCGTCCGTTTTAGTAAATGGATTATGCCACTCACCACCTGGATATTCACCAAAGTGATTTCCAGTTCTCCATCTAAAATGCCATTCCCAACGACCTTTGGAATCCATGCGCCAGTTATAAAAGCCCCATGAATAGCGATCTTTGCCGGTATTATAGAACCAAATCTTTACTTTATCCTCTTGCGCTTTGGTGAGTATTTTTGCTGAAGCCTTCCAGGCATGAATTGAAATAATATCTGTATTATCAACGAGTGGACGGTAATCCAATCCACCACTACCATCGGTCATCGGAGTAATAAATCGTGTCATGCCAACTTCTTTTAACATTTTAGCATACGTAATGGTGTCAGCTAAATTGCGGTTCCATGGATTTGGCACTTCGCGTGGCTCATCAATAACCTCTACTGCAATGGGCAGTCCTGAATTATCGATAAAGTCCTTATATTGTTTCATCGCATCGAACCACAATTCTTTGAACGCTGGTTGTTTTAACTCGATTCCTGGTTGTTGGTCAACAATGGCACCTTTGCTTCCCGGTAAATGACGTGCAATGGAACGGCCAACACCCAAAGAGGTAGCCATGATTTTTTGCTCTGGATGGGCGCCCAGTCCGGCATCTTTAACCATGTCATATAATTTCTTATTAAATCGCAGAGATACTTTCTTATTCTTGATATTTACACCGGTCACCCGCGGTGCACCGACAGAAACCGCTGTGAATCCAATCTCACGCATCCAGTCAAATTGCTCTTTTAGCGTCTTATCATCAAACCAACCCGGAGCATAATACATACCATAAGAAACCGGTAATACCTGCTCTAATACGAATGGATAGATCTCTAAGGATACCGGAACACTGACTGACGGTGCTTTTTCATAATCAATTTTTACCGCACCGGTATAATTACCCGCTTTGGCATCAATAGGAACACGCACAGTTATATAAGCAGTCGTGGTAATACCTTTTTCTAAATTCAATCCTGGCGCAGGAATTAAGGCCGCTTCACCGATATATTCACCAGTTGAACGATAATTTGAGAAAAACCATTTCATGTCTTTTGCAGCAATCGTCCCGGGTCCTTTTAAGTCACTTGGGCTAATACGTGTTTGGCCTAAATCCTTATGCGGTGTAATCGCTACCCGCATGCACACGAATTGACCTTTGGCCGATGCAAGATCGAGCTTGGCTTTTTTAGCCGGATCTTTAGCACGCGTCCACGGCATTGGTCTTTCCGCTAATTTAGGAATAAAAACCGTACTATCACCAGACTCTGGCACTGAGTAATCACGTTTCGGTGTATAATAAGATTTTTCAAAGAAAGTGATGCGATCTGCCTGTACCTTTTTGGTCAAGGCATCGAATTCTGCTTTATTTGCAGCAGGAACTACGACCAATGCGCTTAAAAACACATTATGTGCATCAAGAGTTAAAGTGCCATCCGTTACTTCAACCGTCTCAGTATAATTTGCATACATGCGGTCAATGTAGTTATACCACATTGCATGTTCTTTGATAGAAAACTGTGTGCGCATAAAGCGATACAAATGATCTTCACTATTAAATTGATCTTTAGTTAATGTTTCATCAATAATGCTCTTATCGTTTATTTTTAATAAGTAACGGTAATCTTTAATACTGGTATCGTAAACACGACCACCCAAAACAAGTACATTATAAGTACCGTTTGGAACTTTTGCCTTAAATTTCATTGAGGCATTGTTATCAGCTTTGACATAACTGCCGCTTAATGGGTCAGGCCAACCCTTACCACCACGCGCATGTAATTTTGCATCACCAAGAAATCCGTAATCTTTTCTTACGCTATATTTATCAGCGGCAGAAACCTGCGTGAGCCCTTTGCCACTGGCACCCTTTAAGTTAAAATCAAAAGCTAAACTACCTTTCGGTGCATTTATTTCAAACTTAGGAAATGCTGCCTCCTCAGTTAGCAAACGCATGTTGTCAACCCACAGCGTAATATCGCGCGGACTTTGCTTATAAAATATTTTGACCTTGGTCATTGCATCCATTTGAATTTTATCTTGCGGCTCTGCTTCTGACCAATCACGACCTTCTTTGCCATTACGTTTGGCACGATTAATTTTAATAATTATGGTCTGTTTGCCTTGATGCGTTTTAGCAACATCTAAACCACAGCGCGTGTGGTAACCCTTAGTCAATTTATCCCACAATTCGAAGTGCAGCTGATGACGCTCGGTCTCATTGGTGTAGACATCCATGGCAAAGTAATCGTACTTCGACCAGTTCTTTATCGCCTCTTTTCCAAGCGTAAAATAGGACCAGCCCTTACCGCCCTTAAGCACAATACGGGCACAGAGTTTACCCTTGGTTACCCCAGCATCGAGGACAGGAATGATATCTACATTCTCTGAATCCTTGAGTATATCCTTTACCTCTGCTTCACTTTCGAAGGAGTAAAGCTGACGAACGCCAGATTCAGCAGCAATGGCCATGGATAGAACTGAAATTACTAAACTTAGTGATAATAGTAACTTAGAAAACATATTTTCTCTCTCTGTGATCTCTGCTTATTAACGCCTAGCGGGAGGCGTTGTGACCACTGTGGTATATACCAGTCAGACAGGCTATCAATGAAAACCTGACAATGCACAAGCTATTTGAGCACGACTCGCTGCGGTTCGTTCTCGACAATGACCTCTAATTCTTTCTTGGTGCCATTAGGGAGCTGCCATTTCAACAGCATAGGACCGGCTTCGCTTTGTCCGATAAACGCCTCTTGATTACCTGAACCGACATTATGCGCACCAAGACAGCGGTCGTCTTGCCATGCATTAACCCGTATTGGTCCTGGCAAGTTTTTATCCAGAGCAAGATGCACGCAACCAACCGTGTCCTCTCCATTTGAGATTGGCAAAAAGTGCGCGTTACCACTGACGTGAATAACAACCATATCTTGACATCCGTCACCGTTAAAATCAGCAACACAACCGGCCTGTGCACCTTCAAGCGATTCTTCTAATAAACCATTAGCACTCATATCCATGCCATTAGCCAAGCCAAAGCTTCTAAATCCACGACTAAATAAAATGCGCGGTGAATCCATGTCATAGAAAAATATGACGTCCTGACGACCATCGTTATTAAAATCACAGGCGACACCTGAAATAGCATCCTCTGGACCTTTGGCTGTCATTTCACCAGTCATCTCAAATTCATTTTTAAAAGCAAATGCCCCACGGTTGTTCCACAGTGCTGTTTTTTGATTTGGCCCAACGGTAAAAAAATCCAATAATCCATCTGCATCGAAATCACCAAGAAAGGCATTAAATTCATCGTCACCCTGTGCAATCTTTGCAACAACAGGCGCTTTAAAGTTTACTGATCCAGTTCCTTCATAGACGAGCGCTTTCTTTCGATAAAGCTGCAATACATCGACATGATTATCATTATTAAAATCAGCTACTATACAGAGACCTGCTTTCCCTAGATCAATATCCTTAGGAAGCGATGCAATCGGTTTTATTGTATGACCTGACAAAGACCAAATCATCGGTCCATCATCTGTAGCAATAATTATTTTTCCTGTATTACCAAGCGGGCTTAGTGAATGGCAGGACTTAACAGCTTGTTGTGATGCTGGTAATTTTTGCTCAACAAAACCCACTGAAGATTGAGCATACACTTGTAAGCGATCATTCCAGGTGATTAAATCAAGCTTACCATCTACATTGACATCAAGCCAAGCAGAAATTTGAGATGCTGCACTGAGTTTATGTTTTTTCGTAACATCACGCATCGAATCTGAGTCTGCATCATAGGCGAACAAACGATCTCCATCGGTACTACTCACGTGTAAAACATGCATGTCATTTATATAAACGGCCTGAGCAGCGTGAACCGATTCACCCAGCTGAGCAAAGGGCTCCGGATCTTCGCCAGCACTCAGATCAACCCAACTTGCGCCCTCTACCACTGGCAGCTCCGGGCTTTCACTTGATAGAATATAATCCACTGCCTTTACCAACATATCAGTTCCACCATCCCAGGTTGTACTCATATCACTATTAATCGTAGTCAATCCCCAAGTCTGATCATTAAACTCAAAATTGTACCAGGTTCCTTCTATATGTAACAATGCGGTGGAAGCATCGCCCTTCTCTCCACCAACAAACAATAAGGACTGAACCGACTTCCGATTTTTCAGCGTCTGTACAAAATCGTTCTTCTGATCTACAACGGCCGCGGTGCTCAACGTCAATTTTATTGTTTTATTACTTTTCCCTTTCCAAATTTTCACAACATTTACATTCACATCTTTTCCATCAGACAAAGATAGATTCATCTCAATGACAACATTTGATTGGTTAGTTAAATGTATGGGCGTAAAATTAGGATTGATCAAACCAATAAGGCATATGCCAATCTGTATGAGAAAGTCCATTATTTGCCCTTTCCAATTTTATCATTAATTTCACCAGCAACTTGGTATAATGCAATTGTATTGTTCTCCCATGTCTTTAAATCAGGAATCAATATTGCTTTTGGCATTCTGCCTTGCGGACTATTGTAGCGATAGCGTGACATGAATGTAATTATCTTTGAGCGTTCCTCGCATACGGCACGCGCCTGTTCCACTAGTTTCTTGCTGAGTTTATTATTTCCTGCATTGAATATGGCATCTTCGACATATCTGCGTACTTCGGAATCTTGCAAACTCATGCGTATGTTTTTAGAACGGCAGGTTGGAACAGGACCATCCTTGCCAGGCGCAACTGCCCAACGAAAGGTATTCTGATCTATTCCTGTTCTTTTGTTATTATCATAACGGTGCATTTCCCCATTCCAAAAATCAGCCCCCCACAATCCATAACCGTTAATACTGTCTCCACCCGCACGTGTTATTAATGCTTCAGAAAAAACACTCAGGCGATTGAGGTCGGCCATGTAGTCATTTTCAAATAATTGTGTTCGTGAGCGCGATGAAGATAAGCGCAGTCTTGGCGATTGTATATCTGCTCGCCACTTATATTTCCGCTCACCATCGATCTCGCCCATCCAATTATGTCCACTCGAGAAAAATTCATTAAACATATGAGACCATGCGCCTAAAAACTGCGTGCCCTTCATTTTTTTACCGTCTTTAGCTTTCCCTTTATAGGATCTATAGGCGAGGTGCGTACTAGCGATCCATTTGGTATCTGGTGAACAAGCGTGAATGTCTGGGAAATCAGGCCCAGGAGTATCACTTAATAAGCCAAACATCATTGCATCTGTCGATTGTTTACGTTTCGCTATCATTTTCTTACATGCATCAATGACCGGCGGCCAGAATGTAAGCGATTCAGGTTGACCCCATTTTGGTGGTCGATACTCAGTTAATTGACCCGTTTTGGGATCCTTTAAACTAATACGTGGGTTTTTATCTTTGACCGTGTAACCATGGCTGGTCCACAAACAAATAATGTCGAGATCACCACAGTGTTTGATAGCAATATCTAAATACCGCTCAGCAATACTCGTATCGACCTTAAAAGATCCATCTTTTTGTTTGATATAATGAATCATCGAATGTTCATTACCAAGATGAGTCTTGCCAATTAACGGGATGAATACTGCTTTATTACCCAAATCAGCTAATACTTTAAAGCATTTATCAATCATCTCCCAATGTTCTGACGACCACATTTCTAATCCATAATGTTCTGCAATTGAATCAGGCGATTCCAAAAAGGTGCCGATGATATTAAATTCTTGAGGATCAGGTAGGACCCAGGTGCCATGCACATGCAACTCTAATTCCGCTTCGGTATTGAGTCCGTCTGCTTTGATAGTGACCTTGGCCACATACTTGCCCGGAGCCGCATCTTTAGGTATCTTAACATCAAACCATATCGGCTGCATTGCTTTAAACTTCCGTTTATACATACCAGGAACTTGTTCAATATTGGCGTCCGGCTTATTTTCGATGCTATCAAAGTAGGAACCAGTAAACCATTTCTTCTTACCTCGTTCACCTATAATATTACATACCACAGGATAGCCTACTTGTATATTACTTTTAGAAATAACTGACGGACCTTTTAAATCATTTACCGAAACTGAAAGGTTTTTAATTGATGCGCCACTAACTACTAACTGTCCTGCACAAGAACCATTGCGCAGTCCATGAATTCGAACCGGCCTTAGTTTATCATTAGGGTCAGCGTAAAATGCCGGAGCCAAACTAACATTAACTGGATGATTAAACACCTGCATCGACTGAGGCTGTTTAACATTTGGCACCAATCCTTCTGAACTTTTCCCCGTAAGACGAATATCCTCTATTTCACAACGATCCCACCAGCGTTGTATTAATTCACGATGATTAAATTTTACTCCTTTTTCAAACATTACTGGCAATGCTGGCGCTCTATGAACCGCAAGCGCAAGAACATTAACACCTTTTTGCAACTGCTCTGGTTTAATAGTAATGTCCAGAACACGTGTGCGTGATTGATATTTTCGAACGATGTCTGGGTCCTTAGTGCCAAACCAAAGTTTATGCGCATTGTCACAGGAGATACTACACCCCTTATTTTCCCAATGCGTAATTCCCACCTCTTTACGATAGGAATATAATGGCTTACTCACATGCGGTCCTTTGTTGGGGTGTCCACCACGAAATTTAACACCTTGATCAATTAAATTACCATTCGCATCAATAAATGACTCTTCTGCATAGGGTTCAGCCATGGTATCTGGCGTAATCTTCCCCTTTGGCAGGTGTCCCCTTCCGATTTCTTTTCCATTTAAGTAAACTGCCGCACCACCGCGATAACGAAAGCGAAGTTGCAACTCACCTACCTTTTTAGAATCTGTAACGGTAAATGTCCCACGTAGACAGCGAAATTTAGTAAGACCATATAATGCTCTTTGTGGGAATGAATCACGTAGCCAATCGCTGTCATCGAAATCTATGGTTTGCCAATCCGCAGGCGGATTTGGTGTATTCACGACTCGCTTTGCTGCGTTAACTTTCACTTCATCTTGTTTAATTTTATTCTTAACTTGATTATGATTTCTTGGGTCAATAGCTATTTGCTCATTACCCTTCTTTGACGGTGCGATGATCGGATATCTCGGATCAACCTCAACGTATTTACCATCAGGCATAATGACCACATCATTTTTCCAGACTTGAAAACCACGCCAAATAGTGCCACTCGGTTTTTTACCATCCTCAGTCCATTCACGAGTTTTCAAAATTTCAACAACAGCACCTTCCGCAGTAAATCCACTAGCAATACAGGATAAGGTTAACAACAAAGTGCTTATCGCATTTATCATTGGTTTCATCACGGATCTCCAAGTATTATAGACTACAAGTATAGGCGATTTAACATTATTTTAATATGGCTAGTTTTCCGGCTGGAGCGACTTTCAACTTCGAAGAGGCTTTAACCTTTTTAAACTCGCGCACGGTACCATCAGGAAACGTCACACGTAAATCAAATTCTGTAGCTGAGCCTAAGCCGACTCGAACCGGGCTAGCATCGGGGTAGGCAGCTTGATCAACAATCGGCACTGCACCTTTAACATCCATTTTTCCGGCCGGGTAGGCGGTTATTTTTGCACCAACAGCATAAGGATTTGGCGCAGGCATCGTTGGATAAATATTGCAGTAGTTATTGTCAGTCTTGGTATTGTTGATGAATATAGTGATATCTGCGTTTTTCTTCGAAGAACGTTTTGCTTTGGTACCGCTACCACCAACAGCAATATCTACCAAGCCATCATTGTTAATATCACAGATTGCAATTGGCTCTGAGTCCCAACCACTGAATTTCATAATCAATTTAAACTGACCATTACCTTTATTTTCATAGATCGACTCTCTGCCTGAGCGAGGCAAACTGATAACCAAATCATAGTCACCATCGCTATCGAAATCGACAGGGAAAAATTTATGCATATAACTATCACCTTCTTTTAAATTGGCGTTTAAATCAGCATTCTCCGGTTTGACAAATTTACCTTCTTTGGTTGCCATATAAAAACCAGCATGCCCTTTTTTGATGATGAATAAATCCACTAGGCCGTCACCGGTTACATCTTTGATAAAAACTGGCGAGCCTTCTTTTGGCAGTCCTAATTCTTCTGTTTTATCAACATAATTCCCCTTGCCATCGTTCAGGAAATATGCTGCTGGTAAATCCCATCCATACGCCGTCGTGGACTGAGCTACTACATCCATATGTCCATCGGAATTGATATCATAGTCAGTAAGGTATTTCACACCAAGAAACCGATTCGCTAGGTAGCCCTTTGGATGTCTTTTACTTGGCGGTGCCATCTTCTTCTTAAGCTCAGCAAAATAATCTAAAAACTCTTGCGGAACCTTGGGCGCAGGTTTTTGCTTGACCTTCCCCCATTTCACAAAGGTATTTGCCGCAGGATCCCATACTTTCGATAAGTCTCTGCCGCGATGTACACCTGCAAAATCCAGATAGCCATCACCGTTTAAATCTCGCACCTGCTCGTCTTTGTGATGGGAAATCGGATGGAACACAAAATCTAATTTCTTAAGTGACTTACCACCCATATTCAAAAAACTTGGTGGACGTTTCGCTTCATCAGACCAACCTGATATATCGAGAAAACCATCGCCATTAAAGTCCCAAATCTTTGGCTTTTTATCAGCGCCAGGTAGTTTTTGATCAGTTAGCTCTGAAGTTACATTCTTAAAGCTTAATTTTCCTGATTCGGAGAATTCACTTTTAATTAAAATACTGCCAGGTTTTCCATGATGAGCTGGTAACAAATCAATGTCACCGTCATTATCATAATCAAACGCTGTTAAGCCCCACGGCCACCAGCCATGCGAACCAAAATTGCCATTTTGCTTTTTAAATTCGTCAGCTTTCCAATCCTGCATAATCTTCTGTAAACCTGATTCAGCACCTGAAACCTCTTGAAAACTGATGTCCGCTGCGCTGGCTGCGCCTAAGCAACATGCTAGTGAGATTGAACTTAAGTATTTGAAACTGAGCATGGTCGGCTCCTTAGGGGTAATCTAATGACCCGGGATTCCCCGGCTATATAAAAGTAACGAGATGCTAAACTTTTTGTGACTTTAGCATATCGGCGTATGGGTCAATGAAAATTAAGTCGTTATATTACAATAGTTTACAGGATACCAGATACCGGATCGTGCTCTATACCACCAGATAAGACAGTTAATTGGCAATCGGCCTGTTTAGATCGGCTCTGCCTCAGGCACCGGGATTTCAAGTTGTTGTCATGGACATATTAGGCCAGTGCTTCAGTTAAAAAATCGGACCGCCCGCCTTTGTTACAAGACCTCTTCTTTGAGTTTTCTCTACTTACTTATTCTTGTATCCGAGTGAGTATATTCAATTCACCTGGATCATTTATTAGATCATAGATCTCATGTTCGCCATTTTCATCGATAACAAATTTCCATTTTTCAGTGCGCAAACCATGTAAGCTACCTGCCAGACTTAACGGATTTCCTTCCCAAGGAACTCCATGCCTTCCGGGATTATGCTGTAATAATTCATCTCCCCATGGTTCCTCAGGAATTGCTGCGGCTCCTTCAATACCATACGATAAAACATTATGTTTCCTCCACGAAGCAGCGCTATCAGTTAAAAGCGATAAAAAACTATCACCATCAACCGCGCTCGGTATTTCAGCCCCAGCCGCTTCGCATAAACTTGGTAATATATCAATTAAACTGACTGGCCGCGCATCGCGCGTCCCTGGCATGCAATGCCCTGGCCATTTAACGATCATCGGAATGCGCACCAGACAATCATAAAGCGCTGGGCTTTTCGTAAATAAGCCATGATCCCCCTGATAGTCGCCATGATCACTGGTAAAGATAATCAATGTATCTCGTTGGTTTTTCTCAACATGTTCCAAAACGCGACCAAGTTCATGGTCGATCAAACTCACCTGAGCAGCATAAGTCTCACGCATTAATCGCTGTTCATCTGCATTAAATGGCAGCAATCGATCGTTTACCCATTGATGAAAACGCTGACGCCTTGGTTTGCTTTGCAGCCCATCCTCTTCAATGACGGGCATTGGCAGCTCAACATCTTTGTACATATCATAAAAAGGTGCCGGACAGTGGTACGGTGTATGCGGTGACAGATATGATAAAAATAAAAAACGAGGTTTTAATTGATCCTGCTCTAACCAAGAGAGTGCATCATCAGTCTTCGCCACATCATTGTCGCCTGCCAAGCCACCAGCCGCAGCTGAACGCCCTAAGCGAGGACACTCTTGTTCTCGAACCCATTGCCGGCGCTGTTGAGCAGCCTCTGCGTCTAATGGCTCTGGATGATCAATATAATAATCCCAGTCTTCCGCTTTTAGAAATGTATGATTTTTCCCAACCAAAGCCGTTGCATAGCCAGCATCGCTCATCAGTTGCGGCAAAGAAAAAAGAGGCCTTTCACCATGGTGGTGATTTGACAGGCAGCCATGACGCTCCGGTAATTG
>JANQLF010000081.1 GCA_028280785.1 Planctomycetota bacterium | reverse complement strand
GGGCAGCATTTCGTTGACTGTTTGTTGCCACTGTTCATTACCTGTTGATTGGTCATCAGTTGAACTCTGATCATCGTCGCTGAAGAGGTTGTTCACCTCATCTTCGAGATGTATGCAAATCCAATCGTCTTCTTCTTTGCTCAGCATGATGCCGACGTCGCTCAGTTCGTGCTTTTCAATCAAGGCATCGAAAGAGCTTTCGTCGCTACCCTTGAGGCTGCGGTCCATTAACAGATTGCGGATACCTGTGGTAAATTTTATCTCTTCGAGAATCGCTTCACTGATCGAGACATGTGCTTCGAGCAAGGCGCCAACACGCATCAACAAGCGCTTATCGCCTTGGCATAGGCCTTGAATTTTAGGTGCATCTGCAGCTCGTAAGCCTGCTGGCATAGGAAGACTCTCCTCAATTGAGCTTAAGCGTTCCCGCTCCAACGCCAATGTCGAGCCTGCCTTGCATGGGCTATACATTGATACCGAGGGCTTAGCAATTTAAGATGGCTATTCTGAGCTAACTAAAGTCAGACTTCTGACTTGTCAGCACGAAAGTAGGACCATTATGGCGCGCCTTCAGCAAAAACTTTGCTGATAAACCTAGCAATTTGGAGCGCCTCAATGGCCATCAACATTAAGAAGACACGCAACTTCGGTATTATTGCCCATATCGACTCTGGTAAGACCACCGTGTCTGAGCGAATTCTCTACTACACAGGTAAAAGCCATAAGATTGGTGAGGTGCACGAAGGTGCAGCCACTATGGACTGGATGAAGGAAGAGCAGGAGCGTGGTATCACGATTACTGCTGCTGCGACATCGGTAGAGTGGAATGGCCACTACATGAACCTGATCGACACACCGGGACACGTTGACTTTACCGCAGAGGTAGAGCGTTCATGTCGTGTGCTTGATGGTGCGGTTGTTGTGTTCTGTTCGGTTGGTGGTGTACAAGCCCAATCAGAAACGGTATGGCGCCAAGCGGATAAATACAAAGTACCACGTATGGTGTTCATTAACAAAATGGACCGTGTTGGTGCCGACTACTTTAACGTTGTTGGTCAAATTAAAGATCGTCTCGGCGGTACCCCGGTACCTATTCAATACCCAGTCGGTGGTGGTGATGAGCTTGAAGGTATTGTCGACCTCGTTCATCAAAAATACTACACCTTCGAAGGTAAAAATGGTGAAGAATTAGTTGTTCACGATGTTCCAGAATCTGAAGCAGATCGCTTTGCAGAAAACCGTGAGTTCATGCTCGAAGCAATCGCCCAAGAGTCTGAAGACCTCATGGAAAAATATCTTGAAGAAGGTGACCTGAGCGAAGAGGATATCAAAAAAGGTATTTGTCACGGTGTTTATAACTACTTATTCCAACCAGTTCTTTGTGGTTCAGCGCTGAAAAACATTGGTGTGCAACCATTGCTTGATGCGATTGTTGATTATTTACCAGATCCTGAATCTGTGCACAATATGAACCAATTCGATTTAGAAGATAAATTACACGAAAACCCAATTCCAACCAAGCCGGATCCAAATGCGCCACTGCGTGCATTGGTGTTTAAGGTTATGTCGACTCCGCACGGTGAATTGTCATTTATCCGTGTTTATCAGGGCAAGATGAAAACTGGTGACCAAATTTATTGTCCTAACCAGCAGAAAAAAGAACGTGCTTCACGTTTGGTGAAATTACACGCGATGCAGCAAAATGCTGTTGATGAAATTGAAGCCGGTGACATTTGTGCGGTTGTTGGTTTGAAATTCGCTGCAACTGGCGAAACCATCTGTTTTGAAAATGACCAAGCTATTCTTGAAGGTATTAGCTTCGCCTTGCCAGTTATTTCGATGGCAATCGAACCAGCTTCTAATGCTGATAAAGAAAAATTAGCGCACGCTTTGGCTAAAATGGAACGTGAAGATCCAACATTTACACGTTACATTGATGGCGAAACCGGTCAGTTAATTATTTCAGGTATGGGTGAATTGCACTTAGAAGTTCTGCAACACCGCTTACTCGACGACTTCAAAGTTGAGGCAAAAGTTGGTACGCCACGCGTATCGTACCGTGAAGCGATCACCAAAGATGTTGAAGTACGTGGTAAGCACGTGAAGCAAACTGGTGGTGCTGGTCAATATGGTGACTGTGTTATCAAAATTCGCCCTCTGACTGATGAAGAAAAAGCTGCTGGCCATGAATTCATTTGGGTTAACTCAATTAAAGGTGGTGCAATTCCTAAAGAATACATCAGCTCTATTGAGGCTGGCTGTTTAGCTGAATTCAGCCGTGGTCATGTTGCTGGTTACCCAATTATCGGTGCCCACATGGAATTGATCGACGGTAGTTACCATGACGTTGACTCTTCTGAAATGGCTTTCCGTGCTGCAGGTGCATTGGCAATTCGCGAAGCGCTTCCAAAACTTGGTGTCGAATTACTCGAGCCATGGATGAAGGTTGAAGTTGAAACGCCTGACGAATTCACTGGTACCATTATTGGTAGCTTGAATGCCAAGCGTGCGATGATCAGCGAAACTGAACCGCGCGGTGTGACCACTGTTGTTCGCGGTGAAACTCCACTCGGTGAAATGTTCGGCTACACCACTGATTTGCGCTCTATGAGCCAAGGTCGTGCAGCATTCACCATGGAACCAGGTGATTACAAATCTGTGCCTCGTTCGATGGTCGAGGAAATTGCTAAGAAATCATAAGCACGCTTTCCTAAAGATAAAAAACGCCTCGCTCAATGCGGGGCGTTTTTGTTTGGTATAATTTGTTTTTTGTTAGACTTTCGTCGTGAAATTAGCTGCCTTAGCTTTATTGTTGCTTTTTGGCTTCCCGATCGGTTTGTATATACTGGTAGGCAAGGAAGCATTTAACGATGCTAATATTGTTTTGGGTATGCTTGGTGTAGGCGCAGTCTTATTCATCATGGGTTGCTTGTTCACGGCGAAGAATGTGCTTTCAACTTTTTTTGACTTTTTGCTCATTACTATGGGTGGATTTTTATTACTTATCGGTGCCTTTGCTCGTCCGTTAGGATTATTTGAAGGTGAAGAGGGGCAAAATATTGAGCAGCGCATTATGCAGCAGGAGGCACCGCCAATCAAAGAGCCCGCTCCTGTTCAACCGATTGTGAACAATGAAACGCAGCCAGAGAATGATCCAAGCAGAACCATAGACGAAATAGTTGGCGTTGAGCCGGACCCAGAGCGGCCACCACAACAAAACGCCGAAGACGCAGAGCCAGAACAAAAAGAGCCGAAGCCTGTGCACAAACCAAAACAAAATGAGAAGCCCAAGCCTGAATCACCTGTGGAGCCAGATCAAAAAGATACTGAGCCTAAAGAGGGCCTGGAATTATTTAAAGAAGAATCAGGGCAGGAATAAGGCTAATACGTAAGCTACTGGTGCGCAGAAAATAATCGCATCAAAGACATCTAAAAAACCGCCAAAGCCAGGAATGGTGTTACCACTATCTTTAATGTCGGCTTCACGTTTAATGCAGCTTTCAACGAGGTCACCTAAGACACCGATTGGTCCACAAATAAGTCCCCAGACAAAGGGCTGCCACCAGCCATTAAACGCCAGGGGTAAATCCATTAACCAATAAATGCCGTAAAATAAATAAGTGCCGGCTATGGCACCAAATATAGCTGAATAAAAACCCGCCCACGTTTTGCCAGGGCTAACTTTTGGCGCGAGTTTTTTCTTGCCAAATGCGCGACCACCAAAAAAGGCAGCGACATCACCAAGTTTACAAGCGGCGCAGAGTAAGAGTAATAATTGATGGCCACGGGTGTCTTGCCACTGACCTTCGGTGTAAGTAGTACCTGCAATATCCGGAATGGCTGCGAGTGCGAGCATGCAGCTGCAGGTAATGCCTAAATAAACTAGGCTGAGCATCCCCATGCTTAATGAGCGGATAAATCCGGCGTGTCCATCACGTGCTATATGCAGAAGGCACATCCAGATAAATGCTAGGGCAAAAATGAGAGTAACGGCGGGAATTGGTAACCCCACCATATCAACTGCAGCGTCGCTATTCCTGAGTACTCCGGCATGGTAGTCATAGAACAACTGCCAGGCTAAAAGAAGGAGTCCGCAAAAGATTAGCGCTGAACTTGGGAATTTCGCATCGATTTTCTTAGCAATGCCACTGATCTCAATTGCAGCACAAAGAAATCCAATGCAGATAAGAGCACTAGCGCCATAGTTAACCCCATAAGCCATGTCCATCATGATGCTGGTGATGGCGACAGCGCCCATAATGGGTCCAAGGGTTAGTCTTAACTTAAGTTCTTTCTGCATCGCTCACTATAAAGTAGATTTGAGGGATTTCGCGCAAGCCTCCTTGTTGCCTTATCGATTGAAGGTCTATGCTCTCGCCTTTTCCTCACCGGGGCCTGGGGAGATTTGACATGGCTACAATATTGCCCGATATGGGGCTGACTTTTGACGACCTGCTGCTGGTTCCCCAAGAAAGCTCTGTCCATCCACGCGATGTAGACCTCAACGCCCAGCTAACTGAACGCATTCAGTTGCATATTCCGGTGCTCTCTGCGGCCATGGATACGGTGACCGAGCACAAGTTAGCTATCGCCTTGGCGCAAATGGGCGGCATTGGCATCATTCATAAGAATCTCAGTATCACCGAACAAGCGCGCGAAGTTGAGAAGGTGAAGCGTAGTGAGAACGGTGTCATTACCGATCCACAAACCTTGCCTGTAGATTCAACGGTTGGTGACACCAAAGAAATTATGGAGCTCTATCACATTTCTGGTATTCCAGTTTTGGATGGAACCAAAGTTGTTGGTTTGGTAACGCGACGTGATTTAAAATATCAGCGCAGTGATGAAACGCCCATCACCGAAGTGATGACCACTGATCTAGTCAGTGCGCCTTATGGCGAAGTTACGTTGGATGAAGCGCGTAATTTAATGTATCAGGCCAAAGTTGAAAAATTAATTCTAAAAGATGCTCAAAATAATTTAAAGGGCATGATCACGCTGAAGGATTTGGATCTGCAAGAGCAATTCCCAAATTCATGTAAAGATGACAGCGGTCGTTTACGCGTTGGCGCAGCGGTAGGGGTTAGTGACCCTGACCGTGTTGATGCTTTAGTCGCTGCTGGCGCAGATGTCATCGTTGTTGATAGCGCCCACGGTCATTCAAAAAATATTCTAGATACAGTTAAGGCGGTAAAAGCAGCACACGATATTGATGTGGTTGCTGGTAATGTTGCAACCGCACAAGGTGCCCAGGCATTATTTGATGCTGGTGCTGATTGTGTGAAAGTTGGTATCGGTCCAGGTTCGATTTGTACCACGCGTGTGATTGCTGGTGTTGGTGTTCCACAAATGTCGGCAATTTTAGGTGCTATCGATGTCGCTAATAAATGCGGCAAGACCATTATTGCTGATGGTGGCATTAAATACTCTGGTGATATCGCCAAGGCATTGGCTGGTGGCGCACATGCAGTGATGCTTGGCTCTGTCCTGGCTGGTACTGATGAATCACCAGGCGAACAAATTATTTATCAAGGCCGCTCATTTAAATCATACCGCGGTATGGGTTCGATGGGTGCGATGAAAAAAGGCTCTGCTGATCGTTATTTCCAAGATAGCGGTGACGCCAATAAATTAGTTGCTGAAGGCATTGAAGGTATGGTGCCAAGTAAGGGCCCACTGCGTAACGTTGTTCATCAGATGATGGGTGGCCTGCGTAGTTCAATGGGTTACTGCGGCGCAGAGAGCTTGGCTGCTTTAGTTGAAAAAGCTGTCTTTATTCAAATCACTGCAGCAGGTTTACGAGAATCACATCCGCACGATGTGAAAATTACCAAAGAAGCACCGAACTACCGAGCTGAATAAACAGATATATGCACGAACTTATTATTGTCATTGATTTTGGCAGTCAGGTAACACAGCTCATCGCTCGACGCGTACGCGAAGCAGGGGTGTATTGTGAAATTCTTCCATGCACTGTTGATGTTACATCGTTAAAACGTGATGGCCTCAAGGGCATTGTTTTATCAGGTGGCCCAGCTTCAGTTTACGCTGAACACGCGCCAACGATTGATAAAGAAGTGTATAATTTGGGTGTGCCGATACTTGGTATTTGCTACGGCATGCAAATTACCGCACATTTGAATGGTGGTAAAGTTATTTCAGCCGACGAGCGTGAATTTGGTCGCACTGAAATGTCTTGCGACAATGCCAGCCCTTTATTTAAAAATTTAGATGACAAGCAAACCGTGTGGATGTCGCATGGCGATCGCATCGAAGATATTCCTGGTGCTGCGGTTATTGCCAAAAGCGAAAATTGTCCGCTTGCTGCTGTGCATATTGAAAACCTTAATTTTTACGGCGTTCAATTTCACCCCGAAGTCGTGCACACGGTTAACGGCAAGCAAGTTCTTCAAAACTTTTTATTCGAAGTCTGTTCTTGTCATGGCGATTGGAAAATGGGCGACTTCATCAGCGAAGAAGTAGCGCGCATTAAAGCGCAGGTTGGTGATGAGCAGGTGGTACTCGGACTCAGCGGTGGTGTTGACTCATCGGTTGCGGCGGTCCTGATTCATAAAGCCATTCATGACAAATTAACCTGTGTCTTTGTGAATAATGGTTTGCTACGCAAAGACGAGGCGGAATCAGTTCAGGCGATGTATAAAGAGCACATTGCCGATGCGAAATTAGTCTACGTTGATGCTTCTGATCGTTTTTTGAATTTGCTTGATGGTGTCGATGATCCCGAAAAGAAACGCAAGATTATTGGCCATGAATTCATCGAAGTATTCCGCGATGAAGCTGAGAAAATCAAACAAGAATCTGGTGGCCACGTTAAGTTTTTAGCCCAGGGCACGCTTTATCCTGATGTAATTGAATCACAAAGTGTTCACGGTGGTCCGGCGTCTGTTATTAAGAGCCATCATAATGTTGGTGGTCTGCCAGAAGACTTAGAATTAGATTTAGTCGAACCATTTAAATTCTTATTTAAAGATGAAGTACGCGCTGTTGGTACCGAATTAGGCTTGCCTGATGAAGTAGTGTGGCGTCAGCCATTCCCAGGACCAGGTTTGGCAGTACGTATTTTAGGCGACATCACTAAAGACAAAGCGGACACGCTACGTGAAGCTGATGCGATTGTTCGTTATGAATTAGAAGCAGCTGGGCTTGGTCGCGAAATCTGGCAGTTCTTTGCGGTATTATTACCAGTTAAAACAGTCGGTGTAATGGGTGATGAGCGCACCTACGAAAATGTTTGTGCTATACGTGCGATCACCAGCAGCGACGGCATGACCGCTGATTGGGCAAAAATCCCTTACGAAGTCCTAGGCACCATGAGCAACCGCATCATCAACGAAGTTCGCGGTATCAACCGTGTGGTGTACGACATTACCAGTAAGCCACCCGGCACTATTGAATGGGAATAAAACAAAGGCCTCACATTGTGAGGCCTTTTTCGTTTTCATAATTAATCGTTTTTATTTTGGCGACAGTGCACCGGCGTGACTACTTTCTCCGCGAGGAGTACCTGCGAAGTCGTCGTACTGAGGGCCGTCAAATTGCCAGGTGCGTAATTCGTTAATGTCGGTTTCCATATCTGCCAATGTACTTTTTGCGATGCGTAGAAAATCAATGCTCATTGCAAGTCCTGGTTTATTGGGCATGCCGGATAAATAAAAGTCAGCTTGATTGCTGAGACTGCCTGCAGGGATTTTATCGTTCGACTTTGTAGTTTTACCATCTAAGTGAAAGTGTACACCTGCATCTCGGTCGATTTCAATGAGGAGGTGTTGCCATTTATTTTGGGCGATACTTGGGCCTTCGATGTTTGCAGTTTTGCCGTCGTTGTCGCGGATGTTTAATGCGAGTTTGCCGTCTTTAATTTCGAGTTGATAGCCAGCTTTGTCGTCTTGTTTGCCGAGTAAGAGTCCGTTAATACTTTGCGGTTTGAAGTAGACTTCGATTAACAGATCACCAGTGGCGATATCGACGGTGTGTTTGTCTTTTAATTCGACGGTTTGTTTGACGCCTTTCCTGTTTTTTGAGGTATATGGTTTCGCAAGGTGTGCATGGCTTATTACACCGTATTGTTCGGCACTTAATGCGAGTGCACCGTTGCACCAATCTTCTAATGGACCGGATTTATAGTTGTCTTTGTTAATGCCAGCAACGGTGATTGGAAAGCGCGGGGTCAGGTGATAAATGTCGCGATAGCCATAATAGCCGGTGCGGAACCAATGTTCGTCGATGATATTTGTTGGGTCATCAGCGCGAGGGGTGAAGTTCCATTCACCAACACAACGTGCCAGGCCCCAGGGAACGAAAAAACGTACGCCTTTGCCAGCGCTGATGGCATCAGCTTTTGGTCGCCAGTCTGTGTTTTGTGGGTCGCGTATAATGTCGTCTGTGCTGACTTCGCCGACGCTGGCGACTTGGGTGCCGCGTTTGGCTAGGGCAGCACTAAATGTTTTGAGGTCTTTATAATTAACTGAGACTTTTTCGAAAACGCCGAATTGCGATTTTTCAATACTGCTAAAAGCATTATTGCCATAGGCCATGGTTTCGTAGCGCCATTCATTGTCGGCTTTGACTTCGTGGGCTGCGTTGGCGGCGGCCTCGCCTTTGGCTGGTCTGGTGTGTTCAAATAACCATTTATGCACGTCGCTAAAAATATTTCCGAGGTAACGTTCACGTGAGCCATGTGGTGATTGACGGTTGCTGCCAATTTGCCAGCCGTGAACGGTATTATTAAAAATCATGTTTTGAAATGAGACCATGGATTTAAAGGCAGCTTTATTAGTTTGATCTTTGCCGCCAATAGCGAAATTGTTAAATAAATAACATTTGTAGCCGCCATCCATGTAGTAACCAAGGCCAATAAAAGCGCCAGGTCGTGCGGGCATGCGACCAATTGGGTCAATCACAATATTACTCCAGACAAGCGCGTTGCCGCCATGTTGGTTAATGTAAATGCCACCCCAGTCACAGGCCTGTGATAAGGCACGCTCAATCCGATTGTGATGAACTAAGTAACGTGATTTGCCGAGGGATTCATATTCGCCAGTGCCTGCAGTTTGTATTCCAGCGGCTGCGACGTCACGAATGAAATTGCCGGCAATATGTACATCGCGGCCATTGATGCTGATAGTGTGGCCGTATTCGCCGCTAAGGGCTTGAAAGCCACATTCGCGAATATTATTGCGTAAAATATTTATTTTATCAGCGTAGGCGAGGGGATTCTCTTTAGATGGACGCTTTGGGCCAATGCGGAATGCGCCGTGTTCCATGCGTAAAATGTTATTGTCGCAAATGTCGATGCGTTTGAGGGTGGTGTTTTGAGTTGGTCGATAGCGGAATGCTTGCATTAAATCGGTGAAATTACAGTGATGAATGCGGATGTCGTCACCGCCACCGGTCATGCGAATAGCTGCGCCTTTTAAATCAGGGTGTGCCCAGCTGGGAACGCCGTATTGATAGTGAAAACCAGTGTAGCGAAAGTCGAGTCCACTGATGTGCACGTGGCGCATTTCTTTAGCTTCGATGATGCTGATGTGTTCGCCGATTTCGATGTGA
>JANQLF010000200.1 GCA_028280785.1 Planctomycetota bacterium | reverse complement strand
CTGTTGCACAACTTCGTATGCCCAAGATGCGGGCGTATCCTTTGCACCTGCGCCTATTACCAAGCCTCTTGAAGATGGCGAAACCTCTAAGCGCGGACGCTTTGGATTAATCAGTATTGAAGATGACGATTCCGACTTCGAATTAACCGGATTTAGCATCAACGCTGTACAAAATACCGGCGGTGGTCCAGGTTTTGATGTTGGAATGTTTTATGCCACCGATAGTGATGGCGATATAGACATGTTAAATATGTCTGTCGGTGTCAACTTTCAGAAAAAGAAGGACAATTTAGTCCTGTTTGGCGGCGCACCTTTAAACATGGGGCTTATCTCGGTAGACGTTGGCTTTACCACTATCGATATTACTAATATATCGATTGGCATATTGGGTGGTGTTGAATATATCGCACCAATTGATGATCAATTTGACTTAGCTGTTTTTGGTATGGTTGGATTTGACTCAGGCTCATCATCGGTAGATGGCGGAGATTCAGAAAGCTACACCAGCTCTTATATTTCATTTGGTGTCGATTTTATGTTTAATGACGCGAGCCTCGCTGCGATGATCCAAACCGGCGACACCGATGTGTTTGTATTTAGCTTTGGTTATGATTTTTAATTAAATTACAGCAAGCCTTCGTAGGTATCTTCATCTGGTGATGGAAATTGATCTGCGAATTTACAGCCATGCTGCAATATATCATTTAAAACGGAAGTGACCTCATCATCACTTCCGTTTTTTATTTGAATAAGCTTACGATTAACAGAAGACATCAAAAATGCCACTCCTAAACGAGTGGACTCTTTATCTTTCATTGATGTCACCACACGTTGTATCTGCACCACTAATGATTGGCCATCTTCAAATGAATTTGTCAAATCAGACAATGCGGCTGTTAATGATTCCAGATCATTTCGCAACATTTCCCAGGAATAATCCATTTATTGGCGTCTTTTGTATTTTTGCGCATGATCTCGGGTATACACATCGCAAAGCGTTTGTTGTATATCAGCTTGGTCCAATTGCTGCTTGGTTTTAAGGTAGATAAACGCCTCTAATTCTTCTGCACTATCCACATGTTCAACGACAATCGTTACTCGTTTATAACCCTGCGGGTCACCGACCGCCTCAAGTTCATCCAATTGCACTAATCCCGCATCATTCACAGTGTAAACTTCACCAAGTGTATTATACCCATATTGATTATCAGGAATAAGCCATGGTGTATGCCGTTCACTGACTAAATACAAACTATATAGGTCTTTGGTTTTAAATACTCCAGGCGTGCGTACACCCTTGTTCACGTCGGCATTGGGAAATCCTTCTTTCAACGTTCCATAAACAAAGACTTGATGCATTTAATGAGTCACTCCATCAGCTAAAAGTATATCGGCAAAATAAAAACCGCCACGCTCGACCGTTTCGCCAACTACAACATCAATAGAATTTGAAAACGAAGGTACGTTTTTCACGAAGGTATGAAACTCCCCATTTTCTCCACAGGGATCAACAGCAGCAGGTAAATCATTTAAAAAAGAATGATCGTATGCACGACCTACAAAGGACTTATCAAGTTGATTGGGGTCAACACAGGTAATATAAGCTTCTAAGCCTGCATTAATCATTTTCTCAGCCAGAGCTTTGGTATCACGCTGCCACAACGGAAACACCGCTTCTATGGGTGTATCTTTAATTAATTCCAAGCGATGATCACGTATATGCTCTAAATATAAATCACCGAATGCCATATGACTTATATGTTCTTGCACAGCTTCATTTACTGCTGCTGCCGCAGCATCGGCATAATCCTGTTCGGTGCACGGATGCGGTAATTCTATAATTTTTAATGGGATGTTTAAAACAGCGGCTTGTTTTTCGAGCAAGCTTCGACGTACCGCATGCATGGCAACACGATCAGCTTCTTTGTTTAAAGTCGTTACCAAGGCATCAATTTGATAACTCCCTTGCTGCATTAATTCATGCAAGGCCCAGGCGCTGTCCTTACCGCTACTCCACCAAAACCACAACTTTCGATTACCAGACATCTGCACTAGCGCACGCAAGTAGCGTGTAAAAGCAAGGTTCCATATGATGACTTGTCATTACTGTATTAACTGATATCATACAGTTTATACTTTAGGAGGACATATTCCTAAATCATTATCTGCAAATGACTTGAGAGATATTCTCTTGAGAGAGATTCAGGATACGGAGGCACAAGCTGGCAGTGCTATGCCGTCTATCCGCAATATTGCTAAGTCGCATAAGGTCAGCCAAGCCTTAGCCCAAAAAGCCATCGAGCTCCTCGTCGATGCGGACATTTGCCGAGCCGAACATGGGCGCGGAGTCTTTGTGCGCGATTCTATTCAACAACCAATACAGGAATTACTTAAAGAAACCAAAACTATTGCCGTGGTCTTTGGCTATGCCCCACATCCAGAGACAAGCCACCCATTTTATAAAAATGTTTTCAATGGTTTTCAGGAATGGCTCCATAGCGAAGAACATGATTTATTAAGCTTTTTTGCTTGGCGTAGTAAATCAGCGTCAAAGAAAAAACAATTAATTCGGCGTCATGCTCAACACATCGATGCATTTATTACCATTGGTATTTATAATGACGATGATCTGATTTTATTACGCAATACCGGGTTACCCGTATGTGCATTAGACATTGATGCCACCACACTGGGAATTCATAGCGTTTTCATGGATAACAAACAGGCAATTCAATTGCTGACGCAATCAGTGTTAAAAGAAAGGCCTAAAGAACTCATCTACATTGATTTCGCTACAGAAACGTCCGTCGATGGCAGCGCGCAAGAACGCCTAGATACTTTTAACGCCGCCCGCACTGCGAGCCGTCACTTACTCAAGTCGCAACTATGCATTGCCATGAACAGTTTCGAAGACTGGCACGAGGAAGAGAAACACCAATGCAAGCAAATGCTCACAATGATTAAAAACTCAATCAGCAAACCCAGCATAGTCATTGGTGATGCAGCTCTTATTCCAAAAATAATTTCATATTTACAGGAACACGCACTTCATGCTAATGATGATTATGCGCTTGCCTATGTTGGCGACCCTACTAGCGAAATGGAATTAATGCATATTCCTGCACGCGTTGCAGCATTTGATTTTAAGTCAGTTGGCGCTGTCGGTGGACAATCACTCGCACAACAGTTTAAAAGTGAAAGCAGTCGGGCTCAAGCTGTATGTTTGTCTGCGTCAATAAAGCAGTACCCATCTTAGGAGTATAATTATGCGATATTTAACATTGCTCTATTTAATTTTTATAACTATACATACGGCAAACGCTGCTTCAAAGTCAAAATTTAAAACATTCAAAGAAGATCCAAAGGTTGTAAAGATCCTAAAGAATCTCAAAGCAAACACCGCGGTCCTTCTCCCTCCCTTTAAAGTCGTCGGTGACATTAACGATGTTGCACGCAAATATAAAATGGATGAAATTGGTCCGCTTGGGCGTGATTACTGCAATAAGGCACCATGGATGCCTGACCGCAAACGCGCTATTTATTGTGGTGCTAATCATGCTGCTCCGCACCGCATTAACGATGTTTGGGAATTTGATTTAGCTGCCAATACTTGGAATTGCCTCTATGGGCCTGACTCCAGCAAAGGCTTAGCTGGCGGTAAAGATCCGATGTATCAATGGCAGGACGTCGAGTTAGTAGACGGCATCCTACGCACTAAACGAGGTGGACCTGCCTTAGTCGGACACACCTGGGGTAATATTACTTATGATTATCAAATGAAAGCTATGTTGTTTATCAGCGTTTGGGGTATGAGCCCCGGCGTATTTCCAAAAACAATAGATGATACGTATTTAAGAACCAAGAAGCACAGTCATAATCCACCCATGTGGGCATTTTATCCTGAATCAAAAAAATGGGTGCCTATTGTTAACAAGCAAGCTAAAGAGCAAAAACCCATCGTCAGTATGGCACGTGTTTTTGAATATATTCCCGATAAAAAATTATCTATTTTCGTTGGTGGCAGTGGTCCCTCAGCGTGGTGGGCTAAAGAAGGTAAAAGCAGATCCGGCACCTGGGAGTATCGCTCGGACACCGATACCTGGAAGGCCTTACCAGTAACGAAAGACATGAAAGGTGAACCCGTTCGCTATGATGGGCAAATGATTTATTCAGCTAAATACCAGAAATTAATTACCTGTGCTGGTAGCATAAAAGCAGAACCTGGCATGGGCGGTCGCGTTAATGAGTTTGATTTTAAAACTGGCAAATGGACAAAAATTATCGAGGATGCGGGAGCGCCAAAGGCACATAACTCAAGCACTTATTTTGTGCTTGATTCAAAAAACGACGTTGGCCTTTTATATAGTCGACACAGCCCTGGCATTATGTGGGTCTATCTTATTAAAGAACAAAAATGGGAAAAGAAAACTGTAGATGGGCCAACAGTGACTAACAAGAAATCAATAGGCTACTACGATCACGAACTCAATGTCTTTGTCTTAATTTCGCCTAAAGAGCACAAAAATCAGGCCTGGGTCTATCGTTATAAATAATTTGCTGCACTAAGCACTAGCAAAGAGAATGACCGGGTTTTCCTCAGCATCAGCAACAAATAAGGATGCTTTTCCGGCAAAGTTACCTTCTTGAAACTCGACGCTTAATGATTGGCAATGGGCCTTGAGATCATCCATATTTTTATCAACAGAAAACTGTAATTGATGAACACCTTCAGGTTCACCCTCTACGCCTGCAGCTTGACTAGTAACAAAGTGCAGCTCACTCGATTCTAGGGTAACACTAAAAATGCCTTCGAAAACTTCTTGCGCTTCAATGCCTAAAACCTGCGCATGCCATTGCGCCAATGCCTGCGGATCCTTGCAAGCGATATCAACCTGAACCAAACGTGTCATGACACTTCCCCTAGAGACAAACTCTATTGCTCATTTTATCCAGGCAACGCATCACAACTTAAAGTATTTCTCACAGAGGCTCAGAGAATTTTTACCGTAACGCTGTGTTTCCGTGAGAGAATTAATTAAAAAACTTGTCTTCCAACTGCATACACAAGGCATGGTAAATAGGCAAGTGTAACTCTTGAACCTTATAGGTTTCCTGTTCGGGAACACGAATTGCCACGTCTGCATTTTCTGCCAACTGGCCACCACCCTGACCTGTCAAAGCAATTACTGGCATGTCCTTAGCCTTGGCAACTTGGACGGTAAGACAAACGTTTTGTGCATTTCCAGATGTACTGATGCCAACCAAGACATCGCCGGCTTGTCCTAGGCCCCAGCATAATTGGGCAAAAATATACTGCGGATCAACATCATTGGCATAAGCGGTATTTAATGCTGAAAACTGGGTTAGGGGAATACATGGTAAGGCGTGTTGTAATTTACCGGCTAAGTCACGGCCAAGTTTTTCCTGCCATTCTTCATCTAAAGAACGATCCGCACAGAAACTTTTCAGTAACTCACCACTCCAATGATCTGCGTCAGCTGCACTGCCCCCATTACCACAGATCAACATTTTGTGCTTATTGGAAAAACACTGCTCTAAGACTTGATACGCGTCAACAATTGATTGCTGGCACGTTTCTAATTGCGTGTACCGGGAACAGAGTTCATCAATGCGTTTCATGCTATGCCTTCACTGCCTGCATCGCATGAATAGTTTCTAATTTGCGAACGACCAAAGCACTAGCACGTAAACTGTGGTAGCAAATCTTCCAATTGGTCGACATATAATCCCAGAGGACCTTACCTTCTTTATCCAGTAACGGTAAATACTCACCAAGATCCCAATTAATCATCTTATCAAACACAAAATCTTGAATATTAGCGTAAGCATCGAGGTATTTTTCATCTCTGGTATTTAAATAGGCGTCTAAGAAACCAACCATTCCTTCGCATTGTTGCCAAAATTCTTTATTGGATTCCGTTACACCTTCAGTTTTATGACCTTCACAATACAAACCGCCGTTTTCCCAATCGACACCATGCTCGTATGTGTGATCATAGATTTTTGTCAACCACGGTAATTGCTCTTCGATATCAAGACGACAAATTTTCATCATATGCACATAGAGCCATGCCAATTCGATGTTGTGCCCATAAGATGTAATATCAGCGCTCTTACCTTTTTTATCAAAGCGGTCAGCACCCCACACAATATCTAATTCTACGTTGGCAATTGGCTTCCATTTTTGATTAAACATTGCTATGCCAGTGCCAGTTTCTGGATCTATCATGTGCTCATGAATAAGTGCGACTACTTCGTCCAATGCTTCTCGATGGTGTGGTTTGTCATACATTTCCACCCAATTAGTAAACGCCTCCATCAAGTGCATATGCACATCTAGGGATTTATGACAACCGACATCACCACGTGCCGGACGTGGCTTAAAGTCGCGCCAGAAATGTTCTATGTAGCCACCATGTTTTTTATCTACAGCTTTTTCACGGATGAGATTAAAGACTTTTTCAGCTTTACCCCAAAAATGTTTCGTTCCATGCAAAAACTGGCACTCTGTGAATGCGTACAATAAGAAAGAATGGCCATAGATAATTTTACTATCTTCGATCACTGACCCATCTTTTTCGAGCAGCCAATAATAACCGCCATGTTCTGAATCGAAAAAATATTTGTCTAAAAATTCACAGCCTTGCTCAATGAGCCGCAATGCATCTGGAAAGGTAAATCCCTGGTTCTCAACAAAGGCTATGGAAAATAAGATCCGTGCTTGAGCTAAAAATGACTTTTCCTGTATTTCCGCAGGATTGCCATCCTTATCAAAGTTGCTTTGAAAACCACCGAACTCGGTTTCCTCGACGCGCGTGGCCCAAAAAGGGATCAAATAGTCTTTAAAGTATTTCTCATGGCGTGTTTTATAAGCTTGAACATCAATCATTGCATAATTCCTTATACAGACGCAATAATAAGTCACGGTTATCTGCCGATAGGTAGTGCATCCGACCACCCATGCGACTGAATGTTTTACAGTAGCGCAGATAATACGCAGGATTATCCATTGGCGGTTCGCCACTGTTTTGCCAATCCCAATCAGACTGGGCTAGGTCGACTATCAACATGTAGTGATTGTCGATGTGTTGATCTTGCTGCAAATGTAGATTTTGAGCCATGGATAGCGATTTTTCGAAGATCATCGGTGACATCACCGCAGATCCGACCGATAAATAGACCCCACCGTCTAGATTATTGACGTTGTGGGCAAAACTGAGGAAGTCGCGTTCAGCACAACGACCAATCGCGGCGCCGTGATTCATCGGATGATTGTAGATGATATCATGACCAAACATCGGGTGACTGGTAAACGGAATGCCAAGTCGATACGCCGCAGCTTGTACACTGTACTGCTTATATGGGTGTGGAATTTGGAGTCGGCCAGCGTCTAAATTAAACGTTTGAATAACACCAATAAAATCACTGGCAGCGGCTGCGCGCTCGGCATCTCCTGAAGACAGGGCACCCTTCACCTCTTCTTGCAATGATTCAAGACTTGGAATATCCAAGCCTTCTTCCTCAATCATCGCCCCAACGGCCTCACCATAGCCATAGCCCAGATAGGCACCAACAACGATCGCCAAATTAATATTAAAACCGGTTTCATGCCAAATACCAAACTGACCGTCGTTGACATTCGCACGGACATCCTCGCTTGATGCACCTTGATAGGCGAATTCCCAATCATGAATAATGCCAGCGCCATTAGTGGCTAAATGGGTAATCCAACCTTTTTCCATCAGCTCAATTAAAACTGGTCCAAGGCCATTTTTAATTGAATGTGCACCAAAAGCCAAAATAACAGGCTTATTATTGTCGCGCGCCGCACGCATTCGTTCGAGCGTTTCTTTAATAATGTGTTCTTGCCGTTCATCAAATGATCCGGGCTGCGCATCCAAACGCAGGGCATCACGTTCGATCTGCACTTTATTTGGACGTTCCGCTAATGGCTTGACTGCCAACTGATGCCGATCGAGTTGTGGATAGGGCATTTAAGCCTCCACCTTACTTGTTAATTGTAAAAATTGACATAATTGATCAAAGTCAGTGTAATCATTAATAATAGCATGAGCACCGGCACGTATTAAACGCGTGCGCTTTGCTGGATTTAAACCGCTGCGCTTGATTTCGTCACTGGCAATACCAATGGCGATACCACCACGTTGTCGCATTTCGCGAATTTCAACAGGCCCATCTCCAATAGCTAAAACCTGCGAAGCATTTTCTTGACCAATGTCATTGACAATTCTTTGCATAACCATGCGTTTGGCCTCTTTGGTCACATCACCAACTGCCCCGTAAATGCGACCTTCAAATAAGTCGACGTAGCCCATGGCCTGTGCTTCCTCGATCACATCGGCTTCATCGGTACCGCTGGCTAAATATAATGTAATGCCACTATCATAACAATGCTGTAAAAATTGGTGTGCACCAACTATGGCGAAGTCTTCGCTTTGTAATGTTCCATCTTTTAATTGTTCACTGCGCTGGTTCACCACTGCCATCAAGGCATCATTGTAAATTTCTTTATAACCGTGTTCATCACGAATATCTTGCCTGGAGATAAACCCGAATTCGTTGACCAATGCCACCAAGCCCTGCATCTGCACCAAGGTTTGAATTCCGGTGGTGTCATCAATAAATTGTAAAACACGTTGATGCACACGCTGCCGTTGTTCATCACTGATGTCGTTGTCACCAATAATGGCCTGCATCATCACAGGTTCCATGACTGCTTCCCAGCCTTCACGTAAAACCGACAAGGTCCCATCATGGTCAAAAATAATATGTTTAATTTGTAATTGCTCTGGCAGGTCTTCAACAATTTCATAGTCGGTGTTTTGCCAATAATTCGCTGAGTTTAGGTCCGCTGCTTTATCAGGCTGATAAACGTAGGCTGGTTGCGCGCCGATATCCATAATTTCCTGTGGTGTTGCCGTACCAGTGACGTGAATTTTCTGCACGGTTACTGCTGCGGTAAAGTTGCCAAGTTGCGCGGCAACACTGGCATTCCGCCCCGCTGCTAGTGCCACTGTCGCCCCAGCTAACATCGCGTCGCCCGCACCCACTGAATCGATAGCACCACTTAACGCTAAACCTGGAATGTCCTGCATGCCTTGCTGATCATGCACAACAACACCATTGGCGCCACGCGTTACTAAAATGGGTAGATTCCATTTGGCATATAATTGCTGTGCCGCCTCATGCACATCAGCAACCGGAATATCGTCAAGTGGTCGATATTCTTTCCCAATTAATCGACACGCTTCAAAGTCGTTCATTTTATGCCAGCTACTTGGATAATCACAGGCAACATCGCGGCCATCAAGTAAGAACACTTTTTCTGGGTGCTGCTTAATTAATGTCTCTAAACCTTGGCGAAAATAAGCGTTGTGAAGAACCTCGGGAATTTGCTGGTTTAACGCTACTGCATCTAAATGAGGCAGCGCTTTTTCTAAAGCTGCTAATAATTTATCAGCGATATTTTTCTGGAGTTTATTAACCCGGCCAAAATCAATGCGGCTGCATTCTTTACCCTCACTAATGGGCTTCACATAAGCATGGGTTGCCCAGTCAGCATCTTGGACCAACAAGGCATCAATATTGAGCCCTGATGCTTCAGCAACGCGGCGCATTTGCCAGCCCCATGGATCATCAGCAATAACACCAAATAAAGATACCTGAGCACCTAGATCACGGGCATTTTGCGCAACATTACCTGCACCACCAAGGGTAAAGCGTTGCTCGGTTATTGGCGTGGTGCGAATATCGGTTTCAACACTTAATTCCGAAATCGATTTATCGACTTCCCAATAGACATCTAAGCAGAAATCGCCAAGCACGGCGATATGCACGTTACTTACATCGCCTAATAGTTCTTGTAATTGTTGTTCGTTTAAAAATATGTCATCACTCATAACTACTCACTTTAATAATACACCTTTTATTCTATATGTTTTTGCCTGCCATTGAAGATCTGGGTCATTTTGCTTAACCAAACAAATAAAGCACTTCGCAGCCATTTTTTTCATTGGCTGGGTATAACAGACCATGTCGGGGAAAACATTGCGTGGAAATTCGTCGACACAGACTACCTGTGGTTTGTTGCCATCGAATTTTTCTAAGGCGCGTTGCATACTACAAGCTAAGTCGCCATTACCGCACAATAATGCGTCTGGAATGGCACTGCGCTTTGACAAATCAGTGAGGTAACCGAGCATTTCTGTTTCTAATGTACTGCTGCGATTAAATAAATGTATTTGATCAGGCTTATCATTTAACTGTTGAAAGGCTTCAATTCGTTCAGCCGTACTGGATATCGGCACATCATTCCAACCGATGTAATTAATCTGTTTATGCCCCTGCTCTTTTAAATAGGTATGTAAAGTTTTTATCGCATGCACATTATCCAAGGTCACGCAATCGGCATGTGCAGATTCATAAATATGATCGAAGAAAACTAAATTAATTCCAAGTAAACGCAGGCGCTCTAATAAACCTTCATTATGAAAGCCTAAATTTGGCCACAGCACACAATTACGAATATGGCGTGCATGAATATGTTTAAAGGTCGTTGAGGTTTCTTCGTTATACGGATCAGGATCTGATTTATAAACGACCAATGCGTCCTGCTGTGCAGCGAGTTGATCGAAGGTATCGAGAAAGCTACCAAAAAAATAATCGTGGGCGCTGGCAATAAGGGCAATCGTATCGAGCGCGTTCTTGGACACGTTTTGATCCAAGGTAACGATGGTCCCCTGACCCTGGACGCTACTGACAACACGCTCAGCTTTGAGCTCATCCAAAGCCTTGCGAATGGTCACGCGGCTGGCCTTGAATTCAGCACATAGGTCAGACTCGGTCGGTAAACGCTGTCCTAAGCTATAGTTACCATCCAAGATCTGAGCATAGATCTGGTTTTTAACCTGCAAAAAGAGCGGTGTCGCCGTCTTCATAAATTTGTATTATCATATAATACAAATTTGTCAAACTCTGAATGAAGCTCTCAAATCCCGCAAACGCGGCGTAGTTCCTGAAGGCTCGTTTGGCCGGCAGCGGCCTTACGGATGGCATCGGCAGCCAGGCTACTAAAACCGCTGGCACGCGCAGCTTGTTGCAGCTGCTCTTCATCTGCTTCTTTAATTATTGCCGTGCGCACTTCGTCACTTACCTCTAACGTTTCATTAATCACCGTACGTCCACGATAGCCAAGATCATTGCACTTTTCACAGCCAACTGGTTCATGCCAATTGCCCTCTAGATCTGCTGGATCTATGCCACCCATCGCAGCTGCTGTATGTATTTGTTCGCGCGTTGCATCATCTAATTTAACTTTTTTCGCACAATGCGGACATAAACGTCGTACTAAATTTTGTGAGACAACTAAACTCAATGCCTCAACAATTAAATGCGGACTAATTCCAATATCACGTAAACGAATAATCGCACCAACTGCATCTGCTGTATGCAAGGTCGATAATACTAAAATACCCTGCAGTGCTGCGTGATGTACCATCTCCACTGTTTCTGCATCGCGCATTTCACCAACCATTAATACATCTGGATCACTACGCAGACAGGCACGGATCGCATGAGCAAAGGTCATACCGTCTCGCTTGACTGCTACCTGATTGACGCCCGGAATGATATATTCAACCGGATCTTCCACCGACATTAATTTATCTTCAGGCTTGGCCAATTCATTGAGCAAGCAATACAAGGTCGTTGTCTTACCGCTACCCGTTGGACCAGTTGAGAATATTAATCCTGTGGGTGCAGCCAGTGCGCGGTCTATACGCTTGCGATGCTCTTCGTGAAAGTCGATACGGTTAATATCGATGCTCACTTTTTCCTCTATCATAAATTTAACCGTAATAGTTTCGCCGAGCGTGGTCGGCACTGTAGTTATACGAATAATTATTTTTTGTTTTTTATCACCAATCTCTAAATTAATGCGGCCGTCTTGGGGCAAATCTTTAATCTGCACATTGCAATGAGCCTTCCCCTTCCAGTTTTGCACACAGGCATCAATCACATCATTGGGTAATTCAATAACTTCCTGCAAAACGCCATCGACACGAAAACGCATACGACCAATTTTATGTTGTGGCTCTAAATGCAGATCAGTAGCGTCCAAGGCAATGGCTAAGTGGATACTGGCAATAACAAAATCATTGACCGCATCATCAGTACGTTCACCGGCATCGGCACCAACATTTTCAATCTGAGCACGCAAATTATTTACGGCCTCTTCGGTTCCCGACGGTGCCGCTCCACCAACTGATTCACCACGCAATAGTGCTTCGACATCGCTTTTTAAAAAGCGCCAACGGCGACCGAGCTTGGTCCCTTGGATCTTCCCCTCGCGCAACCAGCGATAGAAAGTCGGTTGGGTTATGCCCAAAATCTCCATCGCTTCTTTCATTTCAATTTGTGCTGATTCATTCATGCCTGACTCCTGACATCATTCTTAGAGCTCAGAGCAGCATGATCAAGCTTTATTTATCATTTATTATCATGACTGTTATTTTATATAATGATAATTTATGTAAGTATAATTATTGTAGATAGTTAAGAGACATTTATCCTCTCTCTGTCAATGATCATCTGGCGCGTAGCTTCACATTTTCCACATTGAACAGTAAAGATTTGAGGGATCGATCGGCCCTGTTTATACAGTATCCCACCTGGAAGTGTTCCGATACCAAACAAAAAGCCAATGTATGGAATGGACAAATATCCCAATCGAATTTCATAAATAGCGATTACTCCAATTCCCAAAACCATGACCGCCGGAAGTGAAATCAGTGTAATCATCCATGCAAAAAATATTTTTGCTTGAGCTGTTTTTTGACGACGACTTTCCTGTCGCGTACCTCTAATTCGTGCACCGCATTCCCAGCATGTACTAGGCAAACGCTCCACATATTCAATCTCGTCCATTATTTACCCAAAACATTATATTCTAATTCTTCAAGTTGTTTTACTACCGCCCCTTTGGGGGAGATAGGAATAAGCTCAAAAGAACCAATTTGGAATTTAGTTCCAGCAAATGCGCCAGTCTTAAAGCCACCGACTTCTGATTTAGGAATAATTGCTAAAGTCGCTGAATCTTGAAATTTTTTAATATCAAATGCCTGAACAATATCGCTATCCAAAGAGCTCAATGCCGTTTCCTTGTATGGAAACACAGCCTGCTTTTTGCGTGTCATAAAATGATGAATCATTGCTCCCAGCAAACCAAAAGCAGCAGCCGCAGTCCCTGCGGACTCCCAACCATGATTATTGTGAATCAAATAAATGCCATCAGCATCAATATAAAATGCGCCATGAAAAATAGCGCCCTTGCTACCTTCATGGCCATCAAACTTATATGAATTTGCAAGTAATTGAGGTCCCATGTCTACTCCACTTAATAATCATAGACCCCTCTCTTAACGATGCGAGTCTCATTTGAGAATAATGAACACATGTTATACACACTGACTGGGGTAGGACATCTCCAGAATCACTACATCACCATCGGCAATGAATGGTCCATGCACCTCTCCAGGTGGTCGAGAGGCATAGCAACCTGCCTCCAACCACTGATCAAAAGCAGCATCGTAAAGACGCCCACTGACCACAAATATCTCTTCGGGATAGTCGTGAGATTTAGCCCCGAAGGATTCTGTGTTATAACCATCTTTAAATTTAGTCAGTCTGGTGTAATCACCATTTGAATCTTCAGCTATGGTGATTTGCATTAAATGACCATCTGAATTAGGAATAAGCTCCCATTTGTCTTCATTATTAATCAATGGATTCCAGTAGGTACTTGTACTTTTCATGATTCTTCCGAGCGTTTAATCAAAATACATCGACAATGATGAATGAATAAAACGATAATACAAACTACAGCTATGAATGAAACAAACCAGAAAATTTTCAAATTATCCCATGCACGATTGATTAAATAGGGATCATTTATGTTGGGGTTTGACGGTAAATATTGAACCCACTCTCTTTCACTTGGGATTAAATGGAATGAACCCGATCCTCGATATCGCTTGCTATCAATAATAAACATATAACCAAAATAATACTTATCATCCTGAGGTCGCCCCTCAGTGAACTCCTTCATTCCCCTATGATCAATTTTTGCAAAAACCTTTCGAGCAGTGTCTATTATTTCATGTGACTGCGTATAATAAGTATCGTATCCGTAAATAGCGCTTCCAACAGCTAACGCTCCAACTGCAAAAATAATGAAATAGATATCTTTTGCCAATATCATCTTAAATCAACGTGAGCAGACTTCCGGTCACAGCGAAGCCAACTACCAAATAAACGATGGGCACTTTCAAGGTGTAGATCAAATAAAAGCCAATAACCACTAAAGCCATATCTAACGTGTCGTGCACAGCACTAATAAATACTGGCTGATAAAAAGCTGCTATTAATAACCCCACCACTGCAGCATTAATACCCGCTGCAGCCCCAGCGATTCGAGGTCGTGAAGCTAGTTTTTCCCATGCGCCCTGTACTGATAAAACCAATAAAAAACCAGGGAGAAAAATACCCGCTGTCGCGAGCAAGGCACCAGTCAATTGCGCTTGTGGATTAAGTTCAGCTCCAAGAAAGGTTGCAAAGGTAAACATCGGCCCCGGAATAGCCTGCGCTGCAGCATAACCAACTAAAAATCGATCTGGATCGATCGAATCACCAAGAATTTGCTGTAATAGCGGTAAAACGACGTGGCCACCACCAAACACCACACTACCGGCATGGTAAAACTGTGCGAAAATTTCAAATTCCAAACTAATTACAAGCAGAGCGGGAACAGCAAATAAAATCACTGCAAATACAATGAGCGGAAACAAAGAAAATTTACCCTCACTCGGTTCCAAATCCACTTCCTTACCACGCGCCAAACCAATCAAGGCTGCAAATAATAAAATGCCCATTTGCGACCAAACACTTGGATAAATTAATAAAACGGCAGCAGTTAAAACAGCTAAACCGGTAGATAATTTATCCTGACAAAACTTTTTACCCAAACCCAAGGTTGCCGATGCAACAACCACGACTGCTAATAATTTTAATCCGTGAACGATACCGCCAAATATACCCTCTTCACTATCACCCGTCGCATAAACCGATAGGAAATACATAATTAAAAATGACGGCAGGGTAAAACCAATAAACGCCGCGATACCACCGAGTAATCCAGCACGACGCAGACCTAAAGCAAAACAAACCTGGCTGGATCCGGGACCTGGCAAGAACTGACTCAAAGCAATTAATCGAGCAAAGGCCGCCTCATCGAGCCATTGTAATTTTTCGACAAACGCCTTATGAAAATAAGCGATATGGGCAATTGGCCCACCAAAACTGACGCATCCAAATGAGATGAAGCGCCACAAAACTTCCCATACGTTTTTCATGGCAGGAGTTATATACTGGAATTAAAAAGTTCTAGCTATCTTTGATCCTACCACAGCAGCCAAGCTAGCCCTGAACACGTCGCTATTGTTAAAAAAACGAGAAGAATCCCAGAACGCCAAGTCACATTCTCGTAACCCGCATCAGGCTCATCAAGCACGGCTGAAAACGGCCAAGTAAAAAACCAAAAAATTAAATACAACAAGTCGAGCATACCTACAGTTGTGTCTTTCCGTCTTTTACGCCATCAGCCACATCAATCTCGTCCATCACATCGAGAAATTCTTCTGGACTGAAAACCTTCTTTTTAATCAAAATTGTCACGAGGGTCTTAATGTAAAGTGCTGCTTCACCTTGCTTATCAAACAATTCGTCAAAACGTTCATTCAGTAGATTATTGCGCATACGGGCTTGATCACGTGATTGTTCATCGCGTTTTTTGAGTTTTTCAATATCGTTGCGCTGAATAATTTTATTATCGAATAAATAGTCATACCAACTCACTATTCTCCTCCTTTCTCATTTCAAGATAAGCCAACGAAAATGCAAATGTGAACAATAACAAACCAACAAATGTAAATAATGATATGATATACATTGACACCAGAAATAGACTGCCTTGCATACTAAGGCTAATTCCATAAATGAACAATGCTACGACAACAAGCAATGTTGAGGCGATTAATATACTCCATGCTTCGAAACTCGGTTTTAAAAAAGGTAATATATAACACATGAATGCAAATTTTATCAACATAAATCCCAAGCCACTCGTTTGATTTGAACTAAGACCCTCCATACCACCATTTAATGCAATATATAGAATGCTGATTAATCCTAGAAGCCATGCAAAAAAGAATACCCACTTACACACATAAAAGAAAATGGTGCCAAGCTGGAGAAAGTGATCCCAAATAATATCCGTTTCAGGCTCTTGCATGCCTGAACTTAGTTCGGGCTCCATTGCATAGGTGCAATTTACCGATGTATACTAAAGCGTCTACGCCATTTCTGCGAAGCGCTTGAGGTTATCTAAGCCGATGCGAATGCCTTTGATTGGATCTTCGATACCTTCGAATTCGATTGACAAAACGCCGTCATAGCCGCCTTTTTTCATCAAGCGGATGCATTGCATGACTGGGACATCTCCGTGACCGATCACCGCACCGCGTAAGTAATTACCGGCACGTGATTGGAACCAACCTTCACCAGGATCAACCGACATGCCACTCTTCACATGAAAGTCTTTTGAATGGCAATGCGACGCATAGGGCATCAAGCGGCCAAAGGCCTCGGCTGGATCTTCATCGGCGCAGAGAAAGTTACCCATATCGAGTAATAAACCAAAATTTGGATGATTGACAGCATTACATAATTTTTCAACGCGCACACTGTCCTGACAAAAGAAACCGTGATTTTCAACCATGGTTTTAATGCCTTTCTCAGCGGCAAATTCAGTAACGCCACGACAACCATTAGCCAATACTTCTAAGGCATCATCAAAACTGCGCGGACCAACATGCTCAGGTCGATAACCTCCAGTTGCATCGTGGCGCATGCCCGGGGCACCAAGTATTTCAGCAACGCGCACCTCATCTCTCAGGCGCTCGACTTCCTTTTGCCAGTCACCATCAGAGCCGTTAATAAAATCAGCGCCAATGGTATAATTAGCCACTGGAATACCTGCTTTATCACAAGCCTCACGGACCTGCGGTGCAAATTCAAGTGGCGTTAATCCCTCAGGTAAATGGAAACTTGAAAATTCAAGTACGTCAAAGCCCTGTTCCTTGGCCTTGGCAGGGATGTCTAAAAATTCCATGGCTCCAGTACGAACCAATTGTGAATAACTATAAGAGCTAACACCAAATTGCATAGATGACTCCAATTATGCAGATAACGTTTTATAAACAGCTTCAGCCATCATCATGTGACCTGCTGAATTTGGGTGAACGGGTTCATGTGGAAAGAAGCGTTCGGCTGCTTGACCTGCCGTGAACGCTTTATCGTAAAGTGGTTGGGTTTCTAAAATTTTAGTGCCAAATTCTTTGCTCAGGTCACGCACCTTTTGAATATACTCAGGTAATAATGCCGCCACCTTGGATCTATACGTACCTTCAATCAGATTCTGGCTCGCATAAAATGGACAGATTAACAGAATGCCTGCATCCGGTAAATGTTTTTTAGTTTCTTCTAAGGTTTGACGAAAATCTTTAGCATAATGTGCAGGACTTTGGCGTTCATTATCTTTGGGATTGGTCAAATAACGATTGCAATCATTAATACCAATTTTCAATGAAATAAAATCCGGTTTATACACTAAGACATCATCGGTCCAGCGGTCCAAACAATTTTCAACGGTGTTACCACCAATTCCGGTATTAATAATATCGAATTGTTTTTCACTATCGCGATAAGCGAGCATATCTGCAAAACAGCGTACATAGCCATTACCCAAGGGACGCCATTCGTGCGTCCGGCGTCCACAATCGGTTATACTATCACCAGTAAATAAGAGGCGCATACCATCACGTAAGGCAGTTCCCATTCTTGTGCTCCTGTGAACGCCGTAGCCTGTCATGATTTGAGCAAACTCAAGGCTCTAGATTCATAAATGATGAATTAAGCGGTATTTGCCTGCAATAAGCCCAAAAAGTGCTCGACAGATCCTCCGTGATTTTGCGGAATATATGGACGATATTTACCCATACATTGGTCTTTACAGCCTAGGAGCACTTAAGATGTCTCGTTCTACACTTCGTTAAGGATCTACTATGCACCGCGTTCAATGGACCAATCAACTCACTGTCAGCGACCACGATTTCATCAGTCAACTAACACTGCCAACAAGTGATCAAGCTCAGGTCAACAAGGCACTCAAGAACAAAAATCTTGATCAAGCAAAACGTATCGTTGCTCAGTATTTCCTTCATCGTGGTAACGCCCATTGGCCATTTTACATGCATGGCACCGCGTGGATGGAGAAGGATGGGCGCGGCAAAGTCCTCGATAAAGCCAAAGGGCTGCTAAAGAATATTTTTAAAGATTCTTGGCCACCCTATCCACGCGTTAACGTCAATAATAAAAAGGGAAAATGGGACTGGCAGATTGCTCGCAAGCACACCGGCATTTCTTCAGTCAGTCGCATGTCCTGCATTCCCGAATTAAGTACAGCCTATGCATTAACGGGTAAAACTGCATACGCACACAAAGCTAAGGAGTTATCTTACTCTTTTGTCCAGGCACTACCATTTATACTTGAAGATGGCTTCGAACATGACCACGACCGTTATTTTGGTGGTCCGAGTAACGATACCTTAGCGGTTACCTATCGCATCTTTCGTCTTACTGATTTATTGCACTCAGGTGTCGCTCATAACCGAGACGTCTACAATGATGCAGATGTCTTTTGGCTAGTTAAGCAAATTTGGTTTTTAAGCCTACAATTTTCTCCATTAATTGGTGATGAAATGCGCCAGGATAATCACCATTTGGTCGACCATGGTCACCTGATGTTTAACGTCGGCGCTATTTTTCCTGAATTCAAGCATAGTAAAAAAATGCTCCCCTATGGGCGAAAAGTCATTTTACATCACTTTAAAACCAATGTGTTTAAAGATGGTGGCTGCACTGAACACAGCTTGCAATATCAGTACCACTGCTCGTATCATTATTTTCATCCATTGGCCGTCGCTTTAGCTAATAAGATTCCATTGTTTACCAAAGTTCAGCAACAGACCTTAAAAAATTGGATTCGCTTTTTTGCCGACACCTGTAAACCCAATGGCGTGCAGGATGAAGCCGGAGATAGCTCAGGCACTGAGCTCACCTATTTATTTTCCACACTCGGGACGCCAGTCCTCGACAAAGAACTTGCAGCAATTGGCGAATCATATGGTTATACAGCTGGTTTTATGGTGACGACCAGTGCTGCCCAAACTGCTAAAGCAGTAAATACATTTAAAAAAGACCAAGCCTCTTATTTCGGCATGTCCTCCTATTATGCCAAGGTAGGCAAAACCAAATCACTCGGCAAGCATTTACCCAAACAGCCTTCGGCGCATTTTCGCAAAGGTGGATTCACAGGCTTCCGCAGTGCTTGGGATAAAAATGCTGATTATTTATTGGTTTGCCACAATGAATACAGCATCCCACATGGCCATGCTCATTGGGATATGATGTCATTTAATTATACCACGAACGGTGAAACCTTAATTGCTGATCCTGCCACACACCTCTATGGCGATTTCCGTTATTATGACCCCAAACATGCCGAAATGCGTGGCTACACCTACAATATGATGGCACATAATTGTTTAATTATGAATGAGGATCCTTTAAAAACCTGTCGTGCTCAAGGACACAACACCTTTTGGGGTGGTTATCCACCAAAAACAAAAGTACTTAAAACTAAACTCGACGGTGCAATACAATTCATCGAGATGTCTCATCAAGGATACGATCCGTATACACATCATCGCTATATGATTTTTCTACCAGGCATTGGAGCCATTAGCATTGACCGCATCACTCGGCCCAAAGGTCTCGGCAATGATTTGCGACCACACCAATATACACAGCTCTATCACTTTGAGCACAAGGTTGCTGTCAACAATACGCTCAAACACGAACAGAGTCTGCGCGCAGATCTGAATAGTAGTTCGTGTACAATCATACCTGGTCAAGAGTCAGAAAGTCAGTGGCATGTCGAACGTGATGCGTGGCTCAAAGATATGCTGGGTAAAAAACAGCCTGGCCCTTGGGTCGCTTCTTTAACGCGACGTATTCAAGGTCCAACAGTTTTCAGTAATTTTATTCTGAATAAATCTGCGATTGGCAATAAAAAGCAGCTTCAAGCAGAATACCTTGGTAGCGCTAAGGGTGAGTTCACCTTCCCACTCAAAGACGGTTATTCTGCTCATCGCCTCCCACTTGGTAAACACGGTACCCTCTTGATTGCTTCCTGTCCATTTAAGCAAAACCTTAAACACGACGATTTTTCTACTGATGCAGATTTAGCAGTGGTTCTTTTAGACAAACAAGGACGCATTCAGGCATCGCTTTGTGAAAAAGGTACGCAGCTGAAAGTGGGTAAAAAACGACTGAAGATTTAATGCGTTGATGCTAAGCGGTCATAAATCTGTGAATTATTGGCAACCATAATTTCAAGTTTTGCGTTACCTAATTTCCAGATATTTTCTTGTTCGCACCAATAAGCTGAGAAGTCATCTGGAATTGATATTTCTACGTTTACTGTGTTACCGGCTTCTAGGAATACTTTCTGAAAGGCCTTTAAACTACGCAATGGACGATCGTGGTCCTCCTCTTGCACCGCATAGACCTGAATGACTTCCGCACCTGCTCGCGTACCGGTATTTTTAACAGTTAATGATAACACATCGTCATTTATGTGAACATCGTTCAATTCAAAATTAGTATAACTCAAACCATAACCAAATGGAAAACGCGCCAGGATCCTTGTCTTATCATAATGTCGATAGCCGAGGAAAACACCCTCTTTATATTCAACTCTGGCATCAAGAGGGTCTTCATGACCACAAACAGGCGTATCTTCATAAGATTTTGGTAATGTATTCGGCAATTTGCCTGATGGATTAACGGCACCACTTAAAACATTGGCCAATGCATTGCCGCCTTCGACGCCAGGATACCACGCTTGAATTAATCCAGGCACTGACTCGACCCATTGTTCCATAATTAATGGCGAGCCACCGATTAAGACCACCACCGTATTCGGATTCGCCGCATGCACAGCTTTAATTAATTCATTTTGCTGACCAGGCAATTCCATATCAGCCCGTTTAGCACCGCCGCCTTCGAATTGATTTGATAAACCAACACAGACCACAGCAAGATCTGATTCCTTAGCCAAACGAACCGCAGTCACTAAAGCATCTTCGGTTTGTGGTTTACCCCATTCAAAGCGCAGAGACGCACGATTGGCATATTTACGATAGGCAATGCGTAAACGACAACGTTGACCGGCTTTTAATGTGGCAGTTCCTGTTTGTGATAAATCTTTATAACCAGCTTCAAAATCCTCATCATCTGGAGATTGCCAGTCATCAATTAATAACTCATCATCCAACCACAAACGCACGCCGCCATCTTGGTAAGTCAAACCCAAAGTATACTCGCCATCACTTGGCGCCTCTAAAATACCATTCCATTCTGCTGACCAATCATTTTTAGGTACACCATTAATTGGTGAGACCCAACCCCAGGCATGATTGATCTGATCAACGCTTTGCGTTGCCAAGACTTCACCGCTTAAATCATTGGCTTCATAAAATGACACCTGCATATCATGAAAGACATCAGCTTCGACAACAGGCATATTACCTTTAAAGGCACAGCCTTCGGCGTAAGCAACGTTCACATCCTCACCAACTACATTACGCAAACCTTCCAACGGACTTACTTCATAAAATGGTGAGACCGCTGCACTGCCTCCACCACCTAATCGAGCAGCTGCTGCATTAGGACCGATCAAGGCGATTTGTTTTAATGTGTTTTTATCGAACGGTAAAATATTGTTTTCGTTTTTCAGTAGCACCATGGACTCTTCGGCAACACGTCGGGCTAGGTCGCGATGTTTTGGTGTATTTTGTTCACCCTTGGGCTTTTGATAATTGTGATCGACAATGCCACATCGCACATAAAAGCGCACTAAACGCGTTACCGCATCATCAATGCGTTGCCAATCAATCGTGCCCTTGTCAATTTCAGCCCGCAACGCTTCTGGCGTTGCGATTTTCCCAGGACCGGGCATTTCAATGTCCATGCCGTTTTCAATACATACTATATCCAAGGCACCGCGCCAATCTGATGTAATAAAACCATCAAAGCCCCACTCGTCTTTAACAATGTCGCGCTGCATCGGCTGTTGTGATGTGGGATGACCATTTACTTGATTATACGAGGACATTAAGCCAGTTGGCTGAGCTTCCTTAATAACAATTTCAAATGGTTTTAAATAAAGCTCACGCAGTGCTTGCTCATCGACAATCACATCATCCATGAAGCCACTCGTTGAATAAGCAACAAAATGTTTTGGTGTCGTGCCAATGCCCTGACTTTGCACACCACGAATCCAAGCTACACCCATTTTTCCAGCGAGGACAGGGTCTTCACTATAACATTCATAATTACGTCCAAATTTTGGCGCGCGTTGAATATCAATTGCTGGGCCTAATAAAATATCATAACCCTTGGCATGCATTTCCTCGGCAAGCGCAACGCCGACTTCTTCAATTAATTCCTGATTCCAGGTACTCGCCATACCAACCGCAGTCGGATAACTCATTGCCGGATCGCCAGTGCCACAGGTCACACCATGCGGGCCATCGGTCACTTTAATGGCTGGTATACCAAGGCGCTCGATAGGACGCCACGACCACATGTCCTGTCCGGTCAGGCATAATAGTTTTTCTTCTTCGCTTAATCGATCGACAAGATCAGCAACACGTTCTTCGACACTACACTTTGGATCGCGAAAAACTTCCATGCACTTAGCTCCATTTCGACCGCTCACTTTAACGATTGATCAGCATTCTGATAGACGAGAAAAAGGCCTGTATATTCTACATGAACGTCATTGTGCACATTTATGCAAAGCACTGTCTAATAAAGGAGTTAGGAATTTTTAATTTATGCAATTAGTAGAACAATTTCGCCCAAGGATTACTCCATGCATAGCATCAACCCTAAGCTTTTACTCAACACTATTTACGTCAGCCTGCTCTTCTGCAGCATCTGCTCTACCATGTTATTCAGCGAGGACCAAAACGTGACCAAACATAAAATTCCTAGGATTCCTGCATTAAATGTCGATGGCGATAACAATGAGTGGGAAAAGATTAATTTCCTAGTGTCAACTTTTAGTGAAGATACATGCCCACCTTTGCATCCTGATCAATGTAGTAACGCCATGAAACTCGCCTGGAACGACGAAGGCCTCGCCGTATTTATTCAAATGACCAGCAACGAAGACTGGATAGAAGATGCCCAAGCACGCACTGCTTATAAAGCAGACTCGATTGAATTATTTTTACGCCAAGGCAGTGCTTGGGCCAAACTCGTTCAAGCAGTCATCGCCCCTGGTTTCGATAAACGATTTAAGGAACCACGCATTCAAATGTGGGATTATCGTCGTGGTAATAAGGAAGACTGGGCAGGTTTGGATCCGCATGCTGAAGCGCGCAATTCCTTAAACGGAAATACCGGCAGCATCGAAGTCCTCATTCCATGGAAGCAATTAAAACTCGACGCTAAGCCTGGACTCGAAGTCGAATTCCGTGCCAATATTAATAAAGTCATAGACGGTTCGAAACGACGTCAGTTCACCTGGCGTCGCAGTGATGGTGATTTTTTTCAGAAATTAATTTTAAGTGATGAAGCCATTACGCATACGGCCGATCAAGCAGCATGGATAGATAGCAGCGACGAACGCAATCTCTCTTTTGCAGTAAGTGCAGCGAAAGCACATCTTGGCAATGCGTTTTCTATTAAACAAGGTGAGAACGAACTGTTTACTGGTAAACTCAGCAGTAATGGTGATAGCGCAACTGCAACGCTTAGTTGCCTACGCAGCGTCATCGATTATCAGGGTGAAGCGCTGAGCATCAGCCTTGATGGGAAACAATTACACAGTGAAAAAATTAAAGACCCAACACGTGACCTTGAATTAGCGCTTGAACGCATTTTTATCGGTCGCACATGGCGCAGCACTAGCCCGACCCTGGCAAAATTAAAACCACGACTGCCCTTCATCCTCAATGACGAATTCGACGAAGCCTTACCGCAAGCCTACGTCAATGATCCTGACTTAGCAAAAATGGCTGGCGTTGTTTCGATTAAAACAACTTGGTATGACAATGAGCATACTGTTGTCACCAAGGCCGAAAAAGTTGGGCGCTATGGCGCGGTGACCATCGCTACACTAAAAGATGGCCGTACCTTTCATAACTACCATACCGCCGTTAAAATTCCTAATAGCTCTGTTAAAACTATCACCAGTAATCTTGGCCTTAGCCTCGATCATCATGAGCGCGTCGAACATATTCTTAACATCGGCATGCAAGAACGTTCAAATTTAGTCGATGAAGTTGCAGTTGCATTGCACGGTAAATCTGATTACCCAACCCAAGCCAACGCGGCGTGGATTCACAAATTACGCACTAAACTCGGCACACACATTGTTTATCCGTATAATAAACGCATGCCAAGTGGATACGACGATGACAAAAAGGCAAAATGGCCAGCGATTATTTATTTACACGGCAGCAACGGACGCCTACCAAGTCAACAGCAAGATATTAACGAACGCGTATCTAGTGTACTTAATCGTGATTTACTCGGTTGGTCTGCACAAAAAGAAACACCCTTTGCGCGCTACGCCCTCTTATCCAATGGTGGCTGGGAACCTGACGCAGTATTAGATACGGTTGATCGTATTTTAGCCGAAGACCGCATTGATCCCGATCGCCTAGTTATCATGGGTTTTAGCATGGGCGGCATGGGAACCTGGCGCTGCTTAACCTATTATCCTGAACGTTGGGCAGCAGCAGTGCCCATCGGTGGTCGTGGTGATTACGCACATATGACTGAACGCTTTAAAGATAAACCGATTTGGATTTTCAATGGCGATGTTGATCACACCACCACCCTTGAAGATGCGATGCATATTTACAAAGCATTACAAAATGCCGGCAGTACTTCCGTGAAATTCACCACCCTACCCAATGTGGGTCATGGTGGTAGCCAAAATGGCACCTATGAAACACCGGGCCTGTGGGAATGGATGGAAGCGCAGAAAAGAAAATAATTATTTAATCTTAACGGGCTTACCAGTTTTCGCCGATCGGTAAATTGCATCTACAACGACGACGCTGCGTAAGCCCTCATCGCCATCACAGGTCATTTTCTTTTTTTTCTTCTTAATCACATCAACTAATTCTTGGAATTGACGACGGTGACCTTCAAAGCTGATCGCTAGTGGATCAGAAGCACCACCATGCGATGCTGATTGTGAAAAGCGCTTGCGAATGCCTTTATCTTTGGCCTTGGCTTTCTTGAAATCCCAGCGCACTAATTCGTTTTCAACGATACTCATGCTGCCTTCGCTACCGCAGATTTCGATATTCTTTTGATAGCCTGGATAAATTTCGGTTGAAGCTTCAACGGTTCCAATGGCACCATTTTTGAATTTCAAAATAGCAACCACGTTGGTTTCGACTTCTACACCTTTTTTCACTGGTGTATTCATGTAGGCACTGACTTCGACTGGATCACCCATTAAATAAATCAAGAAATCAAGCGAATGAATGCCCTGATTCATTAAGGCACCACCACCATCCCATTTCCAGGTACCCTTCCAGTCACTGGAGCTATAATAATCCTGGGCACGAAACCATTTAACGTAAGCACTGGCATTGACCAATTTACCCAAGCGCTTTTCTTCCATTGCCGATTTCATCACCGGCGCCAGATCGCTAAAGCGAGTTGGGAAAATCGTTGCGCATTTAACGCGATTATCTTTACATGCTTTGATAATGGCCTTGCAACGTGCTGGGGTCACCTCTAAGGGTTTTTCAATCATCACATGCTTTTTAGCCTTGGCTGCTTTGACTGCTGCGTCTTTGTGCGCTCCAGAAGCCGAAGCGATCGCAACGATATCTAAATCAGGATCGGCTAAGAATGCCTTATAGTCACTATAGGCACGGCAATTAAATTTTTTGGCAAAGGCCGCGGCTTTTTTCTCACTACGGCTGTAACAGGCAACCAATCCAGCGCCACGTAAGTTTTGTGCCGCCTGAGCATGAAAATCGGCAATGCCACCGAGACCAACAACACCGTATCCTAATCGTTTTGCCATTAGAGTTTTTCCTTAATCGTAACTGCCTTACCACGTTGAATTGATTTTTCTGCTGCATCGAGCATTACCTGCGTAGCATAAGCATCTTGCAATGGGATTTCAATTTTACCCTTGGTGAAAAAATCGCGCAATGCTGGCATTAATTTGCCATAGACATCACCGCCATGTTTAAAATCGACAATACCTTTGCTACCATGGATGCGACCACCGTAATTCCAAATGCCACTGATACTTTCAATGACACCACGGCGACCATTGTCATATTCGACAGTCGTCACCACACCGCGCTCGCCTTCGGTGGCATGGACACGGCGGGCTTTATTACCCATGACTTGATTCAACATTTGAAAGGTGTGACAGCCATACCACAGCAAAGAACTACCTGCTGCTGCCTTACCCATCGCACCATAAATATTGACTAATTCAGGCTCACCAGCTTCTTTCATGGCCTGACGTAGATCTGGTGAAAAACGCAGGGCAGATGCTTCCCACACTTTTATGCGCTTTTGCTTGGTCAGCGCTACTATTTTTTTGGCATCACTTAAATTTTTAGCCAAGGGCTTATCGACAAAAATAGGTAATTTTAATTCAGCTGCTTTTTTGAAGTATTTCCAATGCTGGGCTGGATCATTAATTTCCAACATGATGCCTTGAACACCTTCAACGGCACGCTTGAAGCTAGTCGTAACCTCAATGCCCCAGGATTCTAATTTTGCCTGTCGTTCATCTTGCTGTGCTTCGGTTTGAAATGGCGACGGAAAACGCATAACACGTTTGACATTAATTCCACGAACACGTGGAGCGCCTTCGACACCATGAAAGCGTTGTGAAAAGACCATGGTGTGACTGGTATCCAGTCCAATCATGGCGACGTCTACTGATTTTGGCATATTCTGGTCCTCAAAAGGCGGACAAGATAGCTAATAATTCTAGCGACAAAAGCATGGATTTGCTGCTTTATCTGCCAAATGCTCCGGCTCCTGGACTCGGCGATAAGTGTAGTCAAAACTCCACAGCGCACTAGAGAATCGGTACCATTTTTGATCAATATTTTGCTGTGCACAGTGAAACTTAAAGCAATAATCGAAACATAGAACTCACGACGAAAGCGATGCGCATGTTACGATTATGTTTTGCTATTTTACTCTTGGTGTTTCATAGCGATCTAGCCGCACAAATTCCAGCAGATGGACAATACGTCTACATCTATAGCGACGGACACTGCGACGCTGCACTCAAAAATTTTCAAAAAGCGGCCAAGAGCGTATTGAAATCTAGAGACATACGCTGGAAACTGAAAGGCTCCAAAAAAGCCTCGTGGACTACCCTCAAAGACAGCGTTGAGAAAGACCTGCTCAAAGCCAAGGCAGATTACTATATTTTAATGCTTGGTTTGAACGATGTTTGGGATGCAAAGAAAAAATCCGCCCTCGATTATGACGAAAACGCCATCAAGACTGCCATAGAGACTGTCATTTCACAGCTGAAGAGCGCCGGAAAACAAGTCCTCATCTGCACCCCCCATCAAATCTATGAAGGCAACAATGAATCTGCCAATCAACACTTGCAAAATTTTCATGCAATTATGACAGACTTCAGTGAGCAAGCTCCGATCTGTGATTTCTATCAAGCCTTTGCCAAAATGACTGCCAATAATGCTCATGATAAAGACAAAGGACTATACACGAAAGATGGCATCAAATTAAACGACGAAGGCGCCTCCATCATAACGCGTGTCTTCAGCAAGGCAGTCGGCATCAGCGTTAAAAGTAAATCAAAAGGCAAAACCTACACATTGCAAAAAAATGACTACGTCATTTTAGGAAGTTCGAATGGCAAGAGAATTCCCGATGCCTTTAATGCTGCCTCTAAAGAAAAATATGATAAGCAATGGCCATTTGAAATACCACGCTTAAGCCAATTCGAAGTTAATGCCTACAGCATGAAAAAGGTGGATGGTGTTGTCGATCAATTACTCAGCCAAAAAGCGACCTATTACATTCTCTCCCCTGGTATTCGCTTTGATTACGAGGGAAATGTCCAATCGCTCCAGAGTGGACAATATGCCCAGCAACTCATAGCCATTATCAAAGCGTTAAAACAGAAATCCAAGGCACCTATTATTCTTACAACGTGGCCGGTTTGGAATGAAGATACTGAAGCCAATGATTTGGTTATCGATGGTCCCAATTACAAGCTCAGTGCCGAGGCCGCTAAAGCTATCCATCACGTTGCCGAAGAAACCAGCTGCCCAGTCATTGATATTTATCAAATGAGTATCGACATCATTCAAGAAAAAGGCGTCGAAGGCATGATGTTCGCCGGCAAACGCCGCAAGGTCAAAAATAATAAAACCGTTATGAACGGCATTACTGACCAGGGCCGCGAATTATTCGCCAAAGAGATTTCAAAACTATTCAATATAGAATTTTAAGCGCGTGGCCACTTCGCGTCAGCAGGTTTTTGCGGAATGGTATTGAGTATCGGTCGTGAATCACAACCTACTACTAATTTTCCTTCTGCTACAAAACCCTCTTGGCGATCACTTAATTCATTAATTAAATGTTGACGCAATTCGATTACACGATCTGTATGTTCCTCAATAGCGTTATGCAGTTCCTGTGGATCGTTTTTCATATCGAAGTACTGCTCTTCACCCGTTTGCGAATACCACACATATTTATCCGTCGGCGTCACTATCCAGTGATTGGAAGTTTCACCGCGTACATGTTCACCATGTAAATAATCACGCAAAGAACTGCCCTTACCTTGACAATGTGCAATTAAACTTTTTCCATCAACATCCTCAGGGATATCAATACCAGCAGCCTCACAGAGTGTCGGTAAAACATCACGCAATTCTGCCACTTCTTGACTCGTCCGTTCTGTTGGTCCAAACGCTTGCTGTGGCAGACGAATCATAAACGGAATCCCCGCACTACCCTCATACGGTAACGATTTCGCTATATAATTATGGTCGAACATCATGTCGCCATGGTCAGCAACAAAGACAACGATGGTGTCATGCCATACTTCGTGCTCAACCAAGGCATGGGTAATGCGATTAATTTGATTATCGATGTGCGCCATCTGTGCGTAATACGCACGGCGCGCGCGGTCTCTCAATAATGGCGATTCTGGTACCGGCGAATCAATAAAGCGCATGCCTACTTTTTCTGGTGCCCAATCGCCGACAGGGACTTCAGGCAATGGTTTTTCTTGGAAAATATCCCAATAAGCCTTCGGTGGATCAAAAGGTGGATGCGGACGATGATAAGATACATTTAAAAAGAATGGCTTGGTGGGATCACGGCGGCGCAGAAAATCAACAGCTTTCGTCGTTACCCAATTAGTTGGGTGATAACGTTCGGGTTCGCAAAATGGTCGCGATGCATAACCGTTACAGCCAAGACCGGTTTCAACAATATCACGATCACTGCCAAGTTCATCTTTTAGCCAACGCTCATAATCATCGATGCGTTGATAATTTTCTTCATTTTTTCGACCAAAGTGGGTATAGCCGTCATGTAAATCGACACTGTGAAATCCAAGTAAATTACGTGCTGGGTAGGTATGCAGTTTGCCGACACAATGCGTATGATAACCACCCTCACCCAACAAACCGGCAAGTGTATGCGGATAATCCCAAGACTCTTGCTCTTTATAACCAACACGGCCATGTTTTTTCTGACCATAGCCAGTCATTAATGCCGCGCGTGCGGCAATGCAGCTTGGCACCGATGAATACGCACGGCGAAAACTGGTCGACTCATTCGCATAGGTATCCATATGCGGCGTTTCAGCCATAGGATTACCGAGATGACTAAAGGCGTCCGAACGCCATTGGTCAACGACAATTAATACGATATTTGGCTGAGTCATTACAGTCCCTTTACTTGTAGAACACGCACTGCCTGGGACCTTAGTTTGTAGCACTTCTTAAGCTACCAGCAACATCGAGTCGTAATTAAAAACCAAATGATCATCATTTTCCAACCACAGATGGACGCCTATGGCCACAGATTTTTAAAATTATCTGTGCAGATTTTTTGTTAATCTGTGGTGGAATTAATAATTAGAATTCGTCAAACAACTTATGGATATGTTCTTCGCAGTTCTCGTCCAACCAACAGCTGCCAACCTCATAGCCCCCGACTGCAAAATCTTTTGCGGTTGGTACATAGGCAATAAAAGCATCGCCATACGCTGCAACCATCACGGTTTCATCAGGATGTTTTTCGGTTAAATGCTGCTGATATTCTACAAACATTTCTGCAGGTAGAAAATACCAATGCACATTGCCTATAGACATTTTACTTACTGAAAACGGATATTCATTCATTTGTTGTTGTTTAATAAATAATCGCTTAGCCAAACGATAGCGAGCAACTAGTCGTTGCTCATCATCTTTTAACTGTTGCTCAATGACCTCAACTGACTCCGTATCTGAACGTAGTGGAAATGAACGCGTTTCCGCCTGCCAATTGATATCTAAGTCATTTTTTTCTTCACCATTTTCTAGACAAACTTCCATGGCATCAGCCAATTTATTACCAAAGGTTTCAATATCTGCCGTTGAATCTGGACTGGCGAATTTGCCATTAGCAATATTTGCCCCACATCCGGTGAAATACATGTGCATGGCATCTGGATACTTTTTACTCAGACGGCGTAGGGCAAAACCCGGTGCATCATCTGAAATCAACGCACGACGATCGGCAACTTGTGGATGCGAGGCATAGGTACTCATACTTAATATCAACGCATCATTTTCGTCATAAAAAGCGGTTTGTCGTAATAAGGGATCAATATTTCCCGTTGGCAATTCTTTAATTTCAACATTTTGGCATTTCGAACCGCGCCATTTAAATTCATCGCCTTTATGCAGGCGTCGATTCGAAGCATATTCATGCACTGCAGCCGACGCCGTTTTAATCGCAGAAACTTGTCGCGGCTTTTCTTGAACTGCTTGTTCTACTGCTACCGCTGTTTTATCTAAAACCGATTGCCAATATGTGTCATCATGGACGTCAGGTATATAAGGATGTAAAACTGCATGTATTTCGGGGTCCATGCCTGGCACATCATGCTGATGCACGGTCTGCACTACTACCTGCTCAACTGGAATCTGCGCCGCGTCTGCGATACCTTGACAGATATCTCTATGCGACTGACCACAGAGCATAGTAAAATCCATAGCGACAACGACATAGCGCTGATTGTTACTAGAAAAAATACTACCGCGTAGATGAATTGGCGTTTCTATACCAGTACATTGGCCATTATAACCCTTGCATAAATAAGTGCCAATTGGCGGCGTAATATCTACTTGAAAACATTGGATGCCGAGACTCATCGAGCATATTCTCCCTCAATCTTTTTCAGTGCCAAGACTAAATCATCGACTTCTTGCTCTGTGTATTGTTCGTTAAAACCGAGTCGGATATGAGAATGCACTACTTGGGTACAATTGGGCAGCTCTGAACAGGCTCCATAACGATCTACGGCCCACGGCATGCGCATAGGCACATGATTATAGAGACCGCACCCGTTAATGCCTTCTTGTTTTAATGCGGCTATTATTTGATCGATGCCAATTTTAAGACTATTAAGATCAACTTTCACAAATAAAAACCAAAATGTGTTATCGCCCCATTCTGGCTCGGTAACTAACCGAAAGTGCTGCAATTCTTTTTCACACTTTTGTGCCAATGTCGTTCCTAAAGCCTGTGCATAGCTCACTAATGTTGGCAATTTACGTAATTGCACACGACCAATACAGGCATGTAACTCATCCATATTACAATTTAATGATGCGCGAACGTTTCCACGTGGATTTTCTATCCCAAATGGTTTGCCACGGTCTGCACAACTACGTATCTTCCAATACAAGTCTTCGTCCTTGGTGTACACCATACCACCCTGACCTGCTGTCGCTTGTTGTTTTTGATACATTAACGAAAAGGTGCCTATTGTACCAAAGGTCCCAACGTACTGACCATTAATTTTTCCACCGTGATTTGCGCGCAGTCTTCAATCACTGGTATGCCATGTTTATTAGCTAGCTTCATAATTGAAGGCATATTCGCTGGTCGACCGGCAATATGCGCAACAATAA
>JANQLF010000134.1 GCA_028280785.1 Planctomycetota bacterium | reverse complement strand
GTCAAGCAAGACCTCATTGATGGCGATTTGAATAAGTGGCTACCCAAATTTGATCGTAAATTGAAGAAAGAGAACCAGGTCGACTACTTTGGGATGCTCGAGTCTATTCAGAATCGCCGCGATGATCTGCGTGCTTACCTGAAGAAGCGTCAGGAGGCCTATGAAGCAGAGCTGAAAAAGGCCCCTAAAAAGTAGAAAACTACAAATTTGAGCGTGACTCCTCACGCGATACATGCTGTTCATTATGGGTCACACACGTTCAAGGGGCCTGAATTCCAACAACTTTGATCACAGGCTCTTTCCTCTAAAGTACTGATTACTGGAGGTTTTATGTCAGTTGACATGAATAAGCTTTTAGATGTTGCTCTTAAGCAAAATGCATCAGATATCCATATTACTGTAGGTCGTCCTCCGAGTTTTCGTGTGCGTGGTGAGATCAAAGGATTGAAAACTGATCCACTGACGCCTGATGATACCAACGCATTAATGAAGCAAATCACCAGTGAGCGCGCCCAGGAAGAATTAGCAGAATTAGGTTCTTGTGACTTCGCTATTGGTTTTGAAGACCGCGCACGTTTTCGTGTAAATGTTTTCAAGCAAAAGGGCAAAACGGCGATGGTCCTTCGCCAGATTCCCAACGAAATTAAAACGATGGATGAGTTAAATCTTCCAAAGCATTTGAAAGAAATAATTGCCGCACCTCGTGGTATGATTTTAGTAACGGGGCCAACTGGTTCAGGTAAATCGACAACATTGGCGGCGATGATTGACCATCTGAACGAACATTATTCGCATCATATACTTACCATCGAAGACCCAGTCGAATTTGTGCATCCACATAAAAAATCGATTGTTAATCAGCGCGAAGTGCATGTTGACCTGCCATCATTTAGTGAAGGTTTGCGTCGTGCCTTGCGTGAAGACCCTGATGTTATTCTGGTAGGGGAAATGCGTGACTTGGAAACGATTAGTGCTGCTATATCTGCGGCAGAAACAGGTCACTTAGTTTTCGGTACGCTGCATACTACCGGTGCTGCACGTACGGTTGACCGTATTATCGACGCCTTTCCAACTGATCAGCAGGAAATGGTACGTACACAGCTAGCTGGTAACCTCGTATCTGTAATATCGCAAACGCTCTTACCGACAGCTGACGGAAAAGGGCGTGTCGCGGCTTTTGAAATTATGATTCAAAACGCAGCAATTTCGAACTTAATTCGTGAAAATAAAACATTCCGCATTGACTCAACCATTCAGACGAGTGCAAATCATGGTATGATTCTGCTCGATGATTGGCTCTATAAGCTTTATAAGAATAAACTCATCAATTACGAAGATGGTTTACTCAAGGCAAAAGACAAAGCTTACTTTGAGCGTAAGGTTCAGGAAATGGAAACTGGAAAAGCGGCGAGTTAGCGGAGCGTAAATGCCACAATTTGAAAACATTGATGCCAAGCAGTTGATAAAGATTCTCTTCGAGGAAGAAGAGATCGAAAAGGACGATGCACAGCGTTTATACAAAGAGCATCGTAAGTCTGGTGAAAATGCAGTTGAAATGTTGATAGAAAATGGCGTGCGTGAGGATGCGATTTTATATGCGATCTCGCATATGTTCGGCCTCGACATGGTGCAGTTGGATGGCATGGAAATACCGCAACCGCTTATCGATATGGTGCCTTCGCATACAGCTAATTCTTATCGTATTATTCCTGTTAGTATGGATGGCGACGCATTGGTAATTGCTACAGGCGATCCAAATAATTTATCAGCACTCGATGATTTAAAATTCATGCTTCAGGTGGCTCAGGTAAAACCCGCTTTAACTAGCGACACGGCCATCGATAAAGCGCTTGAGACCTACTACAAAGAAGAGGATAAAGACCTCGCTGATTTTGTTAGTACCGCCAACGAAGAAACTATTAATGAACCAGGCAATCTTGATATTATTGATCTTGGTTCTTTTGAGGACTTAGACACATCTGACACTACCTCGATGGTTGAATCTGAGCCAGTACGTAAGTTATTAAACTTGGTACTCATGACCGCAGTGAAAGCGCAGGCATCGGATATTCATTTCGAACCATTCGAAGCTGAATTTAGAGTACGCAATCGTATTGACGGTGTTCTCTATGAAATGTTACCAGTGCCACATGCTTTGGCGCCGTCGTTGGTTGCGCGTATTAAAGTCATGGCGCATCTCGATATTGCTGAGCGTCGTTTGCCGCAAGACGGTAAGATCTCTGTAACTATCGGTCAGAAAATGGTCGACTTACGTGTATCCTGTTTACCAACTATGTTTGGTGAGTCGGTGGTGATTCGTATTTTAGACCGTTCGGTTGTGAGTTTGGATTTAGATAAAATTGGTATGCGCGATCAAGAGTTGGCGTATTTCCGTGAATTAATTAAACGTCCAAATGGAATTGTGGCGGTTACTGGTCCGACGGGTTCAGGTAAAACAACTACGCTCTACGCCGCATTAAATGAAGCGAACGAAGAGTCTGTCAAAATTATTACTACAGAGGATCCTGTGGAATATGAGATCGATGGTCTCATTCAGGTTCCTATCGAGGAAGAAATTGGAAAAACCTTCTCTGTTTGTCTGCGATCGATTCTACGCCAGGACCCAGATAAGATTCTGGTGGGGGAAATCCGTGACTTGGAGACAGCTAAGATTGCGATTGAGGCAGCGCTGACTGGACACATCGTTTTTTCCACGCTTCACACTAATGATGCACCAACAGCAGTAACACGTTTGATCGATATGGGGATTGAACCATTCTTGATTGCAGCGACCCTAGAGGCAATTATCGCTCAGCGCTTAGTTCGTACAATTTGTACAAAATGTAAAACGCCTTATGAGCCGAGTGCGGATGAGCTACAACTCATTGGTATGACTGATGATATGATTGCAGGTCAAAGCTTTTACTACGGTAAGGGCTGTGAGACGTGCAATAACACTGGGTATAAGGGTCGTACCGCAATATTCGAGATTCTTGATGTTAATGAGAAAATAAGAGAGATGATCCTAGAAAAGGCATCATCGGGACAAATACGCGAAGAAGCACGTAGAATGGGTATGACTACATTACGTGATTCTGGCATTCAGACCATTTTCATGGGCTTGTCGACTATCGAAGAGGTAGTCAAAGAGACCTTGGATACCGATACCTAACGAAGCACAGCGGAGAGAGCCTTATGGCGACCTATCAGTATAAAGCACACGACCGCAAGTCCGGCAAGGAAGTAAAAGATGTCATTGAAGCCGGCAGTCAAGCTGAAGCTATTGCTGCTTTAAAGAAGCGCGGCCTATTACCCATTGAAGTAAAGGAAGCTAAGAAGTCGGCTCGTGCAGCGGCTGGAGGCGATAGCGGTAATAAGAGCGGCGGCATGGCTATATTCGGCGGTGCCAAGCCAGCGCAAATTACTGACTTCACACGTCAGCTGTCGACCCTGGTAGACGCGGGTCTGCCTTTAGTGCAATCACTGCAAATTCTTTCAGACATGCAGCGACCAGGCAAATTTAAAAATGCTGTTGAACAAATTACTGAGGATGTGCAAAGCGGTACTATGATGTCAGAGGCGATGGGTCGCTACCCACGTATATTTGACCGACTCTACACCAACTTGGTGAAAGCTGGTGAGACCGCTGGTGCACTCGAAGCAATCTTACGTCGCCTTGCAGAATTCCGTGAAAAGGCTCAACGTTTGAAAAAGACCATTATTGGTGCCTTGGTTTATCCAATTGCCGTAACCGTTATCGCGATCGGTATTTTATGCTTCATCATGATCTTTATTGTTCCTGAATTTGAAAAGATTTTCGAAAAATTAGAAGTGCCACTTCCACCAGTTACCGAATTCCTCATTGGTGCGAGCCGATTTATCGGAAGTTATTGGTGGTTGATTTTAATTATTGCAGTCGCGGTACCAATTGTTGCAGGTATTATTCGTCGTAGTGAAGCGGGTGGTGCGGTTGTTGACCGCGTGACCTTATATATTCCAGTTATTGGTAATGTGTTGAAGAAGAGTGCGGTAGCTCGTTTCTCTCGTACAC
>JANQLF010000133.1 GCA_028280785.1 Planctomycetota bacterium | reverse complement strand
CCATTTGTGGTCTCGGCTTAAAAGATGGACGCACACTGATTAGCAAACGCATTGTTTTAACAACCGGCACTTTTTTACAGGGCCTGATGCATCAAGGCGAGAGTAAAAGCAGCGGCGGGCGCATGGGCGATGGCGCTGCCACTGGTATTTCTGGTGAATTAAAAAAATGTGGACTCAAATTAATTCGTCAAAAAACCGGCACACCGATGCGCATTCACGCAGCCAGTGTTGACTGGTCGTTATGCGAAGAACAACCTGGCGATGAAAATCCACAGCCATTCAGTTATTTAACCAAGAGCATCGATCAAAAACAAATTCCTTGCTACAGCACCTACACCAATGCTGATGCGCATAAACATATTTTAGATAATTTAGACCGCGCCCCAATGTATAACGGACAAATTGATTCAGTTGGTCCGCGTTATTGTCCAAGCATCGAAGACAAAGTCGTCCGATTTGCCGATCGTGACCGCCATCATATTTTTCTTGAGCCTGAAGGTCGTGACTGCAATGAGATTTATGTAAATGGTATGAGTACCAGTTTACCCATAGATGTGCAAGATGCAGTTTTATCAGAAATTCCAGCTTTAAAAAATGCGCACGTTATGCGCTACGGCTACGCCGTTGAATACGATGTGGTTCCAGCAGCTCAATTAGATCACTGTTTACAAGTACGCAGCGTCCCAGGTCTGTATTTAGCCGGGCAAATTAATGGGACCTCTGGTTACGAAGAAGCAGGCATTCAAGGTTTAGTCGCCGGTGCAAACGCCGCGCTATCTCTCGGCAATCAAGATGCACTTTTATTAAGCCGCAGTAATTCTTATGGCGGTGTTTTAATTGACGACTTAGTGGTACGTGCACCCGAAGAACCCTACCGCATGTTTACTTCGCGCGCCGAACATCGTTTGCACTTACGTCAGGATAATGCTGATCGACGTCTAACGCCTCTTGCAGCGAAATTAGGTTTAGTTTCGCAAGAGCGTGCCGATCACGTTCAAGAAAAAGAACAAGCCATTAATACACTGCGCGAACAATGCAGCGAAGATATCCAACGCCGCATTTCTGGTGAAGCGATGAGCTTCGATGAAGCCTGTGGTGTATTTCCTGCATTAGGTGAAACCGATAAAGCTATCGCTGAACAGGCATGGATTGAATTACGCTACACCGCGTATTTAGAACGCCAACAAACACGTATCGATAAATTACAAAAAATGGGCTCATTAAGTTTACCGAGCGATCTCGATTACGATGATGTTCCAACCATGAGCACCGAGGGTCGTAATTTATTAAAAGAACGCCTCCCCCGTACTTTAGAAGAAGCCTCATTAATTCCAGGTGTCAAACAAACCGACATCGAAACACTTTGGGCATATTTGCAATCTAAATACGCTGAAGCCAAGGCTTAGTGTTCTAAATTAGTCTTAAGTGACTATTATAGACTCATAGTAATTGTTCTAAACTCTCGCAATATGACTTGCAGCTTGTGAAAAATGTTCAGAATTTGCTGCATGAATAACTACAACGCAATCCTATCTAGTTTAAGCATTGTTGCTTTCACGGTCATCTTACTCTCAACGAGCTTCTCCGCTTCATTTGCTGCAGAAGAAGCATGGGTTGCCGAAGCGAAAAAGACCCACGCGGCTTTTAAAGGTACCAAAGGTGCTTTTGCTATTTTTGGTGATTCCATTTCTGACACCAAAGCGTACATGGCACCATTAATGTACGGCACACCTACCTATGGCGATGATAAACAAAAGGTCGCTTTCGAAACCTTAAAGGGCTACGCCAATATGAAGCTCTTTAATCAAAAGGGTGCGAAATTTGGCAACCTCAGTCGTATGCGCGTTGGTTGGGCAAATAAAAATATGGATAACTGGCTCAAGCAAATGAATCCCGAGGCCTGCATTTTCATGTTTGGTACCAACGATGTGAAAGGCACATCACCTGAAAATTTTGACAAAGAATTGCGTGCATGCATGGATAAACTCAAAGCTAATGGCACCGTGTGTATTTTAAGCAGCATCCCTCCCTTTCATGGCAAGGATGACAAGGTCAAAGTTATTAACGAAAAGATCTACGCCGTTGCCAAAGACTACAAATTATTATTGCAGGATTTTCATAAAGAAATCATTACGCGCCGACCAGATGACTGGAGTGGCAAGCTTGAGAAATTTGGTCAAGGTAAAAACTACAATGTTGAAACGCTCATAGCTCGTGACGGTGTCCACCCATCAAATCCAAAGAAATATGGGCCAAAGAACTTTACCGAAGACGGCCTCAAGGGCAGCGGATTCTCCTTGCGCAACTATCTAGCAACGCGC
>JANQLF010000084.1 GCA_028280785.1 Planctomycetota bacterium | reverse complement strand
CTTTAGCTGTATCGCCAATATCCTCACGCAGGCGCTGAGCCTTGGCTTCGAGGTCGGCAACGACTTCTGGATGCTGATCATAAACATTGTTGGTTTCACCAATATCATCACGCAAATTATATAATTCTTTTGCCTCAGCGTTGTCGCGCCACACATGCAACTTCCAATCACCTGAGCGCACCGCTTGTAGCTCATCTTTCATATAATAACCGAAGCATTCCAATTCAGACTTCGCATCCGAATTAGTCATCAACGGATAAATGTTCTTACTGTCGATGATGCGATCACTTGGTAATTCAGCACCAGCAACATGAGAGAAAGTCGAAAAGAAATCCATAGCTGTTGTTAATTCAGGATTGCTTTGATCTGGTTTAATTTGATCAGGCCAGCGCATAATACATGGCACACGAATACCACCGTCCCAGGTTTGACCCTTATGACCACGACAAGCGCCGTTGCTACCACCTTCACCGCGCGCACGTGAACCATTGTCACTGGTAAATACAATTAAGGTATTATCAGTTAAACCCAATTGATCCAAGGTGTCCATTAAGACACCAGTTGACCAATCGATTTCTTCAACGGCTGCGCCATAACCACCATTATCCGAATTATCCAAAAAGCGCTTTGGTACAAAAATAGGCACATGCACATGCATATGGGCAAAGTACAAGAAGAACGGCTCGTCTTTATGTGCTTTAATAAATTTAGTCGCCTCAGTCGTATAGCGCTCGGTTAAAGCGCGTTGATCTGGCTGTTCCTGCTCAACTTCTTTATTACGCATTAACGGTAATGGCGGAAAGCGTTGTGGAACATGATTTGATTGGCGACCCATATCGTTGCTATACGGAATACCAAAGTATTCATCAAAACCAAAATTGGTTGGGAGGAATTCTTTCTGGTCTCCGCAATGCCACTTACCAATAATCTTAGTTGAGTAACCAACACTTTTCAATTGTGATGCGATGGTTTTCTCATCTGGATTTAAGCCCACTGGTTGACCAGGGAATAAAACCCAATGCCCTTCAAATTCATCAAAACCAATGCGTGATGGATAACAGCCAGTCATCATTGCACCACGTGATGGCGAGCAAACTGGAGATGCCATATAAAAGTCGGTAAACTTCATACCTTCGGCAGCGAGCCTATCTAAATACGGGGTTTTGTTTTTGTCTGATCCATAACAACCGAGGTCTCCATAACCAAGGTCGTCACAATTAATCAGAATGATATTCGGTTGAGTGCTCATGCTACATGCTCCATATGTGCTAATAATGCATTGGCTTCTGCTGCGCTTTCGCAAACACAGTCAATGTACTGTTGAATTTCTGAATGTTCTAAATCACTAATCAATGAAGTAATGCCGAGGCAACCAGCTATTTTATGATGTTCTCCATAAAAGACTGGAGCCGTTACACGAAAAATTGGCGTTCTGTATTCTTCTTCTTGGGTAAAATACCCTTGCTGACGAATTGTATCTAATAATTCACCCACATCAGAATCGTTTTTCAGCTTTTTCAAAGTCTTGGGATCTAAATGTGCCTGTATTGGTCTAAAAAAGGTATGGCCAAGCGGATGATTGCGAAAGCCAATGCCCGTATAATGAAAACGCTCAGGCATTTCTGTTTTGACGCGAATATAAATCCAGTCGCCATCCCAATGAAAATACGCAGAAGACTCGTCAGTTTTTTGAGCCAAGCGTTGAATAATTGGTTCTAATATATCCTCTAAACGTTCCATATTATTGGCTGCACGTGCTGCTTTCTGGAATCGCGGACCAATATGATAAAGACCTGAATCAGCCTTAATCAGATCGTCATTTTCAAGCAAGGTATTAAGTATACGACTCAGCGTCATAGACGCTAAATCACCACCGACTTCTTTTAATTCAGAAAAGCTACAGCCATCCCTACTCGCTGCGCAATGGTAGAGTATAGTGAGGGCTCGATCTGTTGTTGAGGCGGACGTCTTCGGCATTGTTAATAGATAACGTATATGTTATCTAGTAACAAGTCAAATATTTAGACAGCGGTGTCCTATCCCACTATCATATCTTTACTTAGATGGTTTACTAAAGAGATGGCTAAATTGGCCATAACCCTCTTTTTCAAGATCTGCTGCTGGGACGAAGCGCAAGGAAACTGAATTGATGCAGTAGCGTAGCTTGGTCGGTGCAGGACCGTCATCAAAAAGATGACCCAAATGTGAATCGCCGTCACGACTGCGTACCTCAACCCGAATCATACCATGACTATTATCGCCCACCTCTTTGATGTGTGATGGAATCAATGCACGGGTAAAACTCGGCCAGCCCGTACCTGATTTATATTTATCGGTAGATGAAAACAGCGGCTCGCCACTGACTATATCAACATAAATACCATCACGTTTATTATCCCAATATTTTCCAGTGAAGGAACGTTCGGTACCATCATGCTGCGTTACTTTGACAGTTAAGGCATCCAACTTTTTCACTATCGCTTTCTTATCTTTTGGAACATAAGATTTTTTAAAGGTCTTTACAAATATATTTTCTTTATCGGTCCAGTGCTTCGCCACAAAACCGTCGCGCCCACTCCCTTTACGATATTTTTTATAATTGCCTGGATTTTTCCTGTAATAATCCTGATGGTATTCTTCCGCTACGTAAAATTTCTTAAACGGAATAATTGGAGTAATAACATTGCCCTTATATATTTTTGCAGCGTTTAATAGACGTTTACTGTCTTCGGCATCGCGCTTTTGCCGTTCATTCGTATAAAATATGGCGGTGCGATATTGCTTACCGCGGTCTGCGAATTGACCACCCACATCAGTTGGATCAATACCAATCCAAAAACGGTCAACTAATTCACGATAAGAAATTTTACGCACATCATAAACAACTTTAACCGCTTCATAGTGGTCGGTCTTACCCCACGAAACTTCCTTATAGGTTGGATCTTTGTGATCACCGCCAGTATAACCGGAGACCGCTGAAATAACCCCAGGGATTTTTTCTAGGTCTGATTCGACACACCAAAAACAACCCCCTGCAAAGTATGCGGTATCATGCCCTGCAGATTCGACCGCCATCGATGATGGACTCCAAAGCAGTAATAAGGCAAAAACGCTAAGTAAGGTAATGACAAGAGTTTTCATAAGATTGAGTCTCCATTATCAGTAGTACGGCGGTTTTTGCGAGCTGTTAGTGCACAAAAAACCGTCAGTGCATTACTGACGGTTTTCCACGTGTACTATTACACAGATTCAAAAAGGCCATTTTCCCTAAATGGCCTCGTGCGCCGAATTAACGGTCTGGCTTACCCAAGCCAGAATTTTTCGTAGAAAAATAGTTGATGACAAAGCACGCGGGGCATGGGGCAGAGCCCCAAAACAAATTAGCTAGCAAAATTTTCTGATACATATTTAAAACTGATGGCCGCCGATTCAAATGGATCGTCATTGATCCAGTTATTGTCCTGCTCAATGATATACCATTCGATCGGTGTTTTCTCAGCAGCAGCAATGATGCTATGCCAGTTCAAGTTACCATGCCCGATCTCTTTGATTTTTACTTCGCGTGGCAATTCAACACCGTAATCCTTTAAGTGAATCATCGGCATGCGGCCACTGAGTTTTTCAATCCACTCAACGCAATCGCCGCCACCAGCATGTATCCAATAGCAATCAATCTCGCCCTGTAGGTTTTTGGGATCAGTATTGTCGTAAATTATATCTAATACGGTTTTGCCATTAAATTTCACAAACTCATGGTTGTGATTATGGTACGTCAACGTTTGACCATGCTCCTGCATTTTTGCACCAGCAGCGTCTAGATGCTTACATAAATCAAGCACAGCCTCTTCGCTTTCAATACCCAAATGCGGAAATGGATAAGCAGTTAATTTACAATCTAAATCATTTAAACGCTGGATGACGGTATCAACATCATCTACAAACAATGCCGAACTTTCATGCGTCGCACAAACCGTCAAACCATTGTCATCACAGACCTTCTTGGCGTCAGCCATCGATACTTCAGCACCAACACCGCTAAGCTGCACTGATTGGTAGCCTATATTTTTAACTTTTTCCATCGAAACTTTGAAGTCCTCTAGAGTCTTCATGTGGTCACGAATGGTGAAACACTGTAATGCTATTTTTTCAACTTTCATTGATCGTCCTTATAAAAACTAATTAAAATGAGCTGCTCATATCGGCATGCACTTCTTTCACCTCGCCTTTTTCAAACGTCGAATTTTCAATTTTCTTTTTCAGCATCGCTTCATAGGCGTCGCCATCAACTGGTAATTCTACCGTTACATCTTCGAATGCTGAAAAAAGCATCGCGTTACATAACTCAACGCCATTGATTCCTTCTACACCTGATGCGATTAACTCTTCGCCGTTGAGAATTGCATTAACAAAGTTACGCAGAATACCATTGTGCTGGGGATGATCACCGCGAATTGGAATTTTTACATCCCAGGTAGCTGGTCCGCCAAAGCCCTGATCAGTTGTACGGCTGTGCTCTAAGGTACCTACTTCATTGCGAATAAATTGGATGTCGCCGCCTTCGATGACGATTTTACCCATTTCACCGGCAACCTCTAAGCGATTGGTTCCAGGTGCTTCACCAGTGGTTGCGATAAATACGCCCGTCGCACCATTCGGATATTCTAAATAGGCGGTTACATTGTCTTCAACTTCAATATTGTGAAATTGACCGCAAGATGCGAAGGCACGCACTTTACTTGGCATACCAAATAACCATTGAATTAAATCCAATTGATGCGGGCATTGATTAACCAATACACCACCACCTTCACCAGCCCAAGTCGCACGCCAACCACCGCTTGCATAGTAAGCCTCACTACGGAACCAGTCGGTGATAATCCAATTGACGCGGCGAATTTCTCCAAGCTCGCCTTTTTCAAGCAGATCCTTCAACTTACGGTATAAAGGACTGCAACGCTGGTTAAACATTTCAGCAAATATCTTTGATTTATCGCTGCGATTTTCATAAGCAGCGATCGTTTTCTTGGCATCATTAACATGCACAGCCAAAGGCTTCTCAACCAAGACATGCAAATTCTTTTCAAAACCAGTTACGCTTAATGGGGTATGATCATAGTGTGGTGTCGCAATAATGACGGCATCAATATCTGCTTTGTCATAGAATTCATCAGACGTAGAAAAAGCTGCAACTCCCTCAGTGTCCTTAAATGCGTCTAACTTTGATTGGTCATAGTCACATATAGCGGTGAGCTTTGCCCCGGGAACTTTCCCGTCTAAAATTTGATGGGCATGAGATTTTCCCATGTTACCAACACCAATGATACCTATTTTTACCTCGTCGCTCATATCCCGATTCCTTTTCGATTGTGGGCCCGGCACTATAGTAACGGACTCAGTTATTGCTAGCGCAGAACGATCCTCTATGTGTGGAAAACGATCATTTTGTAAAGAAATGAATTGATTATGATAGGTGTAAACCATTAGTTTGTTAAACGTTGCATGATGTCTTCGCGAGATAGCGTAAAAAGGAAAACGAACCCAGGATCACAAATGGCTCGCTCAGTCAAAACCGCTCGCGACACGCGTATTAGCAAACAGCCCTACCCCGGTGATCTATACCAGTGGTCCGCCCAACAAATAAAACACGGCAAATCACTACCATTGAGCCTAAGTGACTGCAAACGATATCTGGCACTGGCTCGCGTAAACATTTATTGGCAAGAGCCATTCGTTGGCACTGATCCAAAAAACATCCCCGATCAATGCCAATTTTTATTATGGCAAGATCAACAAAAGATGTTCCACGTGGCTATACCATTGATTGATGGCGACACCCGTGCCTTTTTAGGTGTGGAAAATGCTCAGCTTCACCTTTATTGGGATGATGGTCTTGGCAATACAAGCAAAGATGCAAAACAATTACTTTACACACTTAGCGGTAAACGCGCACACCCTCTCATTAGTGAAGCCATGCAGCATGTCAGTAAGATCACTGGCACCTTTCAATTGCGTGATGAAAAATCAGTTCCTGATTTCATCGACTATTTAGGTTGGTGTACGTGGGACGCCTTCTATCAAGATGTCGATCAAAACAAAGTTCGACGTGGATTAGAGAGTTTTAAAGACGGCGGCGTCCAACTTGGTCACATGATTTTAGATGATGGCATGCTCGCCCACAGCAATGAAATGCTTGATAGTTTTGTTGCCAATAAAACAAAATTTCCAAATGGCGTTGCGGCAATCGCTAAAATGGCAAAAAAAGATTTCAACTTACATAGTTTTGGTATTTGGCATGCTTTTCAGGGTTACTGGCGTGGCTTGAACAAAGACGGCGAGCTCGGTAATCACTACCGCTCCTTTGCTAATCGCGGAAAAATTCGCCCGTGGGAAGGTGCCGATAAACTTGTGTCGTTGCGATGCATTGATCCACAAGATATCCATCGCTTTTATTTCGATTTTTATCGCTATCTCAAAAGCCAGGACGTTGACATGGTGAAAGTCGATAATCAATCAGCGCTTGAACGCTATACCCACCATAAACGTGGCCGGGTAGCTAGCATGCGCGCCTATCAAGAAGCGTTTCAAGGTGCCGGACAACACTTTTTCGACGGCAACATTTTACACTGCATGAGCATGGGTAGCGATGTTGGTCTGAATATGTTTAGTTCCAACGCTTACCGCAACAGTGACGACTATTTTCCCAAAAAAGACAGCACGGCACAACAACATCACATTAAGGTGAATGCGTATAATGCCTGCCTGAGTAGTCATTTTTGTTTTCCTGATTGGGATATGTTCCAAACTCATAGTCCTTGTCCTGAATTTCATGCTGCGGCACGTGCAATTTCTGGTGGTCCTGTTTATGTCTGTGATTATCCGGGCAAACAAAACTTTAAAATTTTAAAGCGCATGGGATTGAGCGACGGTCGCACCCTACGCTGCCCTCAGCCAGCATTACCAACGGAAGACTGTTTATTCATCAATCCGGAACTAGAGAAGAAAGCGCTTAAATTATATAATCACAATAATGAGATTCTCTTACTCGGTCTGTTTCACTGTTATAATGGTCAAGATGATATAACGGCATCCTTTAAGATTTCCGATCATCCTGATGCAATAAATACTGAGTACGCTTGCTATCGCTTCGAAGACCAGTCATTGTCAACACACAAACGCGGCGATAAACAGACCGTTACATTAGAACATGCTGATCATGAAATCGTCACCTGCTCTCCGATCGCAAAAGGTATCGCAGCCCTTGGTTTGCTCGATAAATATAACGGCAGCGCCGCAATCGATGCCCATGGCTGGTCAGGCAAGGAATATTTCTGCTCATTGATTACTGGCAGTAAACGCATCGGTTTTTATTGTGGTAAAAAACCTTCAAGGGTTTTGGTAAACGGCAAAACAGTAAAATTCCGCTACCATAATAAACTCTTACAAGTCCAGGCTTCAGATAAAAGCCCCTGCGATATTATTATATTAACGTAATTGACTTGGTGCTTGACCAGTTTCTTGTTTAATCTGCCTGGCCATGGTATGTGTGGATGAGAAACCAGCCTGAATGGCTATGTCCTGAACACTCATATTGGTATGCCCCAATAAATACAAGGCGTGTTTGACGCGTTGTTGATTTAACCAATCAGCAGGGCTTTGCGAAAAGCGCTCAGTGAAAATACGGGTAAAATGTTCGCGGCTACAACCGGCATCCTTAACCACCTCTTTAATCGACCATGGATATAAGGGATTACTGATGATTTTATGAATGGCTTTATCAACTGGTTTTCTATCGGTATTCTTCGCCTGCTCTAATACTGAAAACATCGTACCAATAAAATTATACACCGATGCGACGGTCGCACTTTGATCTGAACTCACATGCATGCTAGCACTATCGCCTAAATTGCGCGCTAAACTTAATAGTTGGGCACTTTCTTTTTTACCAACAACCGTGCCAAATTCGCTTATCATTAATTCAAATTGTTCACCCATTCCCAATCCACTAAAGTTTATCCATTCACAGGCACAGCGATCGGCACTGTGTTCATCCAAACCGTAACCAGAATCTTCACCGTAATAAAACATGAAGGCCTCGCCTTCCTCGGCGACTAAATACTCCGTGCCGCGGCGTATCGTCACCGATCCCTCCATCACAAATTGCAAGCAACAATTGCCATCGGGCTCCCGGCCATTGTTGTCATACCACCAGCCGTGCTGTTTATTTTGGCGATCGCTGCCATAGAGTTCTAGGCGCCAGACTTGATCAAATATGCTCATATCACATTTTGTACAATATCGATCACGATATCTACATTCAAGTCTCTCGGACCCCTGATAGCGTTCACGCGGAGTTTATAAATGGAAAGCACTTACGTTCTCTTTAATGGCCCAATGCAAGTCAGTGTCGAAACGGAAAGCATCGATAACGAAAACTTAGCAAGCAACATGGCACTCATTCGTAGTGAATGCAGCATCATCAGCACCGGCACTGAATTAGCTCGTTTAAAGGGCATGGAAATTAGCGATAGTGATGCTTTCCCATGCGAGCCTGGTTATGGTGTTATTGGACGCATAGAAGCCTTGGGCGCAGATATTAGTGAGTACAATGTTGGTGATCGTGTCTTTTTTGCCGGTAAGCATCGCGATATTCAAATCTTTGAACACGGCAATGACCATCAGTGGGCACATTTTTTCCCAGTACCACATGATCTCGATCCCGTTGATGCCTGCATGGCATGTATGGCACAAATTGCTGTTACCGCTCCGCACATTAGCGACATTCAAGCAGGCGATACCGTTGCTGTTTTTGGTCTTGGCCTCGTCGGTAATTTAGCTGCACAATTTTATCGCTTACTCGGCGCTCGCGTTATTGGTGTAGATCCAGTAGGCACACGCTGTGAGCTAGCAAAAAATTGTGGTATTAGCGAAACACTCGATGTCAGCCCTGATAAACAAGTCGAGGCAATAAAATCATTAACACAGCAAGATGGTGCCGACATTTGTGTTGATGCTGTTGGCCATACAGCGGTGATTAAACAGTGTGTAGAATCGACAAAGAAAATGGGCCAAATTCTATTACTTGGCACACCACGTGCAGATTTCGAGGGTAACATCACCGAATATTTCCATCGCATCCATAGCAATGCGATTACTGTTCGTGGTGCGCACATGTGGCAGTTTCCTTTGATCGACGAAACGCATACGAGTCACAGTGTTGAGCGCAATTTTGCCCGCATCTTCCAACTGATCCAATCTGGGGATCTCAAAGTCCGCGAATTAATCAGTCATGTGATTAAACCTGAGGAAGCGCCTCGTGCCTACCAAGGATTAGCCGAAGAACCAGAAACCTATACTTCTGTGGTCATTGACTGGAGATAATTTAGAAAATTCTCAGTTTTGAGCATTGAGCACCTGAACAATCGGGTAAAATCAGGGTATGGCTAATGACAAAAGACCCGCAAGTTTTCACTCCCTACGTGAAATAGGCAGCAATACCTACCTCATCACCTTTCATGCTGATGATGATGCAGCATTGGATTATGAGCCCGGTCACGTCATCTCCTTTGACTGCGATGACCGTGACGGCAACACCCTCCATCATCCCTATACCGTTATCGAAAATGATGCCGATAAGCGCCTGTTTAGTTTTGTCTTTCGCCACATTCCGGATGGGAAAATGACTTCGTATTTAATCACCATGCAAGATGGTGATAAAGCTACTTTTTCCGGTAAGTTTCATGAACCCATCGCCGATGAGATCGCTGATGGCGCACAAGCATTTATAGGCATTGCAACTGGTTCAGGCATTGGACCACTGTATGGCTACATCAAACAGGCACTCGCTGACTCTTCGATCCCGATCACCTTATACGTTGGCTATAAAACGCCGGAGGATGTGTGTTTAGCAGATGAATTAAATGAGCTTGCAAATAAACACGAACATTTTACTTGGCAAGCAAGTGTCAGTGAACCTGACGGATCTTGGTCAGGATTAACCGGACGCATTACCCATGCCATCGCCGATGATTTAGACAATATTGAGCAGGCGCATTTTCATTTAGTTGGCAACGGTTCGATGATTAACGAAATGCGTGAAGCACTCTATCAAGCAGGTGTGCCCAAAGAACAGGTCTCTAAGGAATCGTTCTTTAATCACGGAGTTAAGGCCGATGGTGAAACAGTAGAGAAATTGGTTAAAGCTTTGACTAACTAACTTACGGGATTCTCCACGGCAACATGAAGTTAGGACTTAATTACGAAATTCTCCACGGGCACATAAAGTGCCCTATTCTTCCGCCGAAAGCCACGCCCGTGGCTTTCTAAATTGCTTCGCAATTTACGGAATTCACCAAACTAGGCCCACTGGCACAAATTTCACACGGATGGAACCAGTTGGGCGCATGCCCATCATGCGCGGAATACTACCGCCAATAAATATTTCAGCCGGCCCTTCAATAATACCGACTGGAACTGGAGTCGCGTCCGTACTGTCATCAGTGTAAACTTCCATCTGACCCACAGTACCACCACCCATAAATCCGCCGCCACGGCCGCCACCTCTACCACCACCGCGGCCGCCACCACCCATTCCACCAAGTGAGCGCCCTTTATAGGTAGCCGTTTGATTCATGCCGCCAGCAATTTGCACACCCCATTCGTCTGTTGGATGCGGCACAACACGTACCTGATCGCCTTTTCCTAATTTTATGCCAGTCTTTGTTTTTGGATTGGCTAAATTACAGGTGATTGATTTACCAGGTATGAGATTCCAATCCGCTTCGGGTAAATTATCGTAATTCAACTTAGTAAGATCGAGCGGCACAACTTTTTCAATTGCTGCAATACGTTTCTCTATCTTGTCCTTTACCAGACCATTCAAATCAGGAACAAGCTTGCGATACCAAAAAAGCGCACGCTCTAAAATACCAATGCGATATTCTTTATTTTCGTTTTCTTCAGCCAGCGTAAACCATAAATCTGCAAGCTCGAGCATCTCATCTAGATTACTGGGCTTAAGATCTTCCATTTGCGCAACGCGCTTCCACTCTCCTTCTTCACCAGCTAATAATAACACAATACCATCTGTAAAATTATCATCCGTAAAACAAAAAGATTTACCGAGCATGGTGTTTGACGGCTGGTCATCCGGCTGATCAAGCAATAACAGCGCGGCCTTAGCCAACGGCACTGTTTTAACAGAATCTAAATAGGCTATCTGTAAGGCTTTTTCACTCTGCGTGCTATAAGTCTTCGATAGGAAAGCAGTCACTTTCATGAGCAGTGAAATATTCATTACTTTACGATCAGCTGATACTTTTGCTGATTCGTTCGCTAAAATATAAGCCAAATCCTTATCTTGCTTAGACTCCACAGCTGTTTGGAATAGCCATTTGGCAAACTGGTTACGTTTTTTGGTTTTGAATTTTTCTTTATGTTCTTTTTTCAACTGCTTAAGAACCTTTTTTATCGACTTCTCTTCGGGAACTGCAGCTGTCTTTGTTTGACCGAACAAATCAGTCTCACTTTTATGTGAACGCAGGAAGACCGTATTCGGCATCGGTTTTTTCACCTTTAAGGTGTCAGCCCACTTACCCATTGCATCTGAGCTCAGGCGCATTGCCTTACTTGCCACACTTGGATTACTATCGGCAAAGCGCTCAGCAACTTCCAAGAAACGAATATGTATTTTAAAATGATCACCTGCATGATCTGTAGCAAACGATTCGGCTGCTTTAAGATATTCATCCGCCTTTGAACCAGCAATTTTCTCGTCAGCCACTTTTGAAACAGTCGCAATTGCCTTCTCTGCTGCACCACGATCACCCTGTGTTCGTTCGACATAGCGATCGAGATCATCAACATTCATTTTCTTCTTACAGTAGAAAATGTAGGCATTGGCTTCGCGCACACCGTCCCAGTTTTCCAGTTCCTGATAAATGTTACGCGCTTGCACCAGTAGAACCGCTGCATCTACACTTTTTGAGCTATCATCAGTGGCTTCCTGCAAGAGTTTGACCGCTTGAT
>JANQLF010000078.1 GCA_028280785.1 Planctomycetota bacterium | reverse complement strand
AGAGGGTGATGAAGACGACCGAGAAGACCACGACTGTGAAAATACTGATGACAGCGAGTCAGAAGAAACTGAAGGCGAGCAAGATGGCGAAACACAAGATGAATACGAAACGGTAGAAATTATAAACGTGCCAGCCAATGGTCGCAGCATCACCATTGAGCACGACGGTTTATTAATAATCGAACCAGATCCGCAGAGTCGTTGGAATACCAGTCCCTATCGCTGGGAAGATGTCGGCTTTCAAGGCCACCGTCATGAATTACATGAACGAGCCGCCAATCGCATGTACTACATGCAATTATGTTATTCAAAAAATGGCTCACGATTAGTTGCGATTAATGGCAGCACGACCTTAGATGTGAATGGCACCCTGTATTTCGCTCCAAGTGATTACGAAGGTGGTGGCGTCATTGGTAATAACGAAGGCAGTATGCGCGTTAAGATCATTAAAATACATGCGGCGAATAATTAATGCGCTGAATGATGATGATCAAACAAATAATAGCTGATAACATCCGTGCTCTGTGCTTTCAGGGCTTCAAGCCTGATCCAGCACATCGGCGCAGCTATTTTTTGTATGGTTTTCTTATCACCTGGTTAGTTGGCGTTGGCCGTTATTGGGATCATCCCAGCGCCCACTGGTGGCAGTATGCCGGACTCGGTTCGCTCGCCTATATTTTTATTCTAACTGCGTTATTATGGATATTAATTGCGCCACTCCGCCCTAAACGTTGGTTGATTTCTGATATTTGTTTGTTTTTAATGTTTACCGCTGCGCCAGCCCTGCTTTATGCTATCCCGGTTGAGCGTATGATGCCGATGATGTTGGCTCAGAGTGCCAATGCTTTATTTTTATTCGTTATTGCCATGTGGCGTGTTGCCTTGTTAATTCATTTTCTCTATAAATATGCACAATTGAATGTATTTAGAATAGCGATTGGAACCTTGTTACCCATTATGTCGATAATCTGTGTACTGAGCATGCTTAATTTAGAACAGGCTGTCTTTGAAATCATGGCTGGTAATGACCGTGCCTCTACGCCATACGATGCAGCCTATCAATTGGTGTGGGTCTTATCTTTATTCTCTATGCTCGGTTTACCAATTGTTTTATTTTTCTATATTACCGCGTTAATCGCCTCATGGATCGCTTATCGCGAAGAAAAAGAGGCGGGGGAATTCAGGGAAGCCACAAACAAGCGCGCTGAAGCCGAGCAAAGCCTTGTTGTTGAGGAAGCAGACTCCTCGCTTTCATGAACGTTCGTGCGACCGAAATGAGATCGGATCATAGACACACTTTCCATTGTACACCAAGACTATACTAGACATGAGTGAGCATGGCTTATGGTGCATAATTCTATGTCATTGATCTAATAAAAGTTGTATTTGTATCATAGGAATAGTGGATGCAGCCTGAGACTGAAGTGGATAATGCCGCGTTTGATTATGACGCCTGTCATGCGTTTTATCGCGAAGCACGCTACATGCAGGCCTATGAGCTGATTAAGCCTTTTCGTAAAGAATTGGTGCATTGGACCAATCCTAATCATCTGAATATCGCAGGCCGTCTGGCCAAAAACCTAGGCGGTGGTCGTCTTGGCGAATATTTGTTATCGCGCGCCTACCGATATTCAAATAAATCATGGAAGCATACTTTATTTAAAGGCTATGGAATTTTTACTTACCGTGGCGCCTTGCATGCGATGCGCTTTATGGATGAATCGTTTGCCCGATTAGGTAAGGACAGTGAGGATGAGAATTCCTATGCCCATGCTTTGGCGCTCTACGCAGATACCTTATCCGAAGCGCGCGATTTTGACTCTGCAAACGATTATATGCAGCGAGCTTTAGATATTGTTCCGGATGATTTGTATACGCGCACTACACGCGCACGTATTTATGTCCAACAGGAAGAATTCGACGCCGGTATGCAGTGCATCGAAGAAATCCTCAATGATGTACCCCATTATCGACCAGCGGTTGAGTATAAGGGCTTTTATTTAGCCAAGTATCGCAGTGTTGAGGACGCCATCGAATACCTCGAAGCAGTTGCACCGACCATGGAATATGGCGGTGTTTATGTTTCGCTGGCAGTTTATTACGAAGAACTTTTCAATTATCAAAAAATGCAGGAATGCTTAGTACGTCATCTCGAATTATCACCAATGATAGGTGATAAGGGTATTGGCTGGCACCATGGTCGTATTTCTGATGCTCATTATTTCTTAGGCAATATTCCTGAGTCCATCGAAGCACTGAAGAAAGCAGACGGTGACTTTTACAAACAGCGACTCGAAAAAATGGAGAGCGCCGATGATTACAGTTATAAACGAATCGACGTACCTTATGTAAGACAAGAGCACATGACCTGTGCTCCGGCGGTGCTTGCTTCCTTGGCTAATTATTGGGGCCTGCCGATCGAACAAATGGAAATTGTTAATGAAATTTGTTACGATGGTACCCCAGATTATGAGGAGCGTCGTTGGGCCGAAGAGCATAAATTCTTGGTGCGCGAATTTTCAATTACCTGGGACAGTATGGTCCAATTAATTGATAAGGGCGTGCCATTTGCGTTTACGACGGCATTCACCCAGCATTCACATTTACAAGCTGTCATAGGTTATAGTAAAGTTCGCGGCACCATTTTTGTGCGAGAACCAAGCTCAGCTATTTATTTAGAATATGATTTTGAATCTATTCAAAAAGATCAGGCCCCATTTGGCGGGCGTGGTATGGCTATCGTACCGATAGATAAGGCTGATTTAATTGCTGATCTCTCCTTGCCGGATGAAGAGCATTATGGTCATCTCTATGATATTCGTCGAGCGCTTAGCAAACACGACCGACCGAAAGCAGCCGGGGCCTTGGAGCAATTAAGCAATTTTGATGCTGATCATTTATTGACGCATTTGGGTCGCTGGAGTTTATGCTCCTACGATGGTCAATCAGCCGAGGTCTTGGAAATACTTGATATTTTGACTAAACGATTCCCTGAATGCCAGCGCTATCTCTTGAGTCGTTTTAATTACCAAAAGGAAATTGTTGAACCTGAAATCATTCAAGAGCAAATCCTTGAATTAATCGAAAAGACCAAGCAAAGCCCATTTTTATTGCGAGAATATGCACGCGTCTTGGTGAATATACCGAAACAGCAGGCCGTTGCGCGGCAATTGTTATTGCAGGCATCACGTAGTTTGGGCATGGATGCTGACTGCTTAATGTTACTGTCGCGTATGTACGTGAATCGTGGCCAGCGAAGTTCGGCGGCAAAATATTTACGCCTAAGCGCCTGTGTCGAAGATAAGAATGAATGGTACAATTATAATTATTATTCAGAATCACGAGCCAGTAACACCTGGCGTGAAGCGCTTGAACACTTACGCAAGCGTTACGAAAAATTAAAACATAAATCGGCGGAACCTGGTATTACCTTGCATCGCGCCTATGTCGACATGAGCGCCTATGGTAAGGCTGATGAGCTCTTAGATGAGATGATGCAGTTGCATCCAGATGACGGTGGCTTATTAATTCATGCTTGTCGTGATAAATTATATGAAACCGACGGCACCTGGTCACACGAGCTGCTGGATAAAATCAAAGACTCTGTTCGCAGTTTAGAATATTTACGCATTAAAGCATCGGTTCTGTATCGCTTAGGTGATTTTCAGGGAACCATCGATACCTATCGCGCCTATTTAGAAAAGGATCCGCACGATTCAGGTGCGCATTCGATGCTAGTCAATGTTATCAACGAGCAAAACGGACCGCAGCAGGCGATTGCCTATATTGATGAAATTGCTGATAAATTTCCATACAGCAGAAACATTCAAGAACTTGCCAGTGATTGGTATTTCCGCTATGACCTGCAAAAAAATCTCGAACACCTCGATGTCTATGTCAAAGTTGATCCCAAAAATATTTGGGCCCGACGGCAGATAGTCTGGAGTTATATTGAGCTGAACGATCTCGAAAAAGCTCAGGTTGCTTTAAAAGAGGTGTTAGAGCACGATGATAATTCGCTCGGATCCTTATCACTTCAGGGTGAAATAGCTTCGCGTACCGGGGATAGTTCGCGTGCCTTCCGGTTGTGGTTACGCGCACTCAGTCTTGATCCATCAAGTAGATGGTTATCGGAACGCTTATTTGATTTGTGCCAATCGCATAAACAGCAAACCATGTTGGTCGAAGAGCTGCAAAAATTAATCGTCAGACGCGGTGACGCGGGTAATTTGGTCAACGTGTGGATACAGGAATTGCGCGCATGTAATGATCCTGCATCGATAAAATTACGTTTAAAAGACGTTTATGCCAAGCGTGATGATTTATGGGAAGTGCATGTAGCACTTGCTCGACATCACCTCGAAATGGACGAGTTGGAAGAATCAGAAAAAGTATTCAAGGCAGCGATTGAGCGATTCCCTGGCTTGCCGCGCTTACAATTGGAATTAGCCGAACTGAAAGAGGCCATGGGCAAACCAATTGAACGTTTAGAGGCACTTGAAGCGGCTAATGAAATGGCGCCAGCATGGACGATCGGACATTTGCGTTTGGCAGGATTTTATGTCGATACCGAAGATTACGCCAAGGCCCAAGAGATAATGGAGAACTCGCTGCGCGCCAACCCGCGTGACAGTGACATCATCGGCTATTTGGGGAAAATCTACGAGTTGCAAGATAAGCGTGAACAAGCTATCGAACAATATGAAGCAGCCTTAGAAATACACAGCACCTGTGATTGGACCTGGCCACAATTGCGCAACCTGGATAGTAAGAGTGCGGAAAAAGTTGCTAAATCGCTGATTGAAAAACGCCCTGGTGATTCGGAATTATATTTCATGTTAGCGCGTTCCCAGTTTGAACATGGGAATGAAGAAGCGTTGACTTCCTTGGATCGTGCAATCGCCATTCATCCAACTAACGTCACTTACATCGATTTTAAAGCATGGTTATTAGCTGATTACGGCGACATAGACGCTGCGCTTAAATTATGTGATGAAACCATCATTAACGGTCACACACCGATTGCCTTGCAACGTCGACGCGGTGCGCTGTTGATGGCGACCGAGCAATTAAATTTAGCAGAGATCACTTTTTTAGAAGTTGTTAAAGAAGAACCGCATGATTATGTGGCCTGGCGTAATTTAAGTGACCTGTATGTCCGCTTAGAGAAATATGACAAATGCATTGAGGTTGCCAATAAAATGGCCGCCTTATTTCCACGTTCGTCAGAGGCCATGGTGCATGTTGCCGATGCCTATCGTTTACTTGGCCAGAACGAAGACGCCAAAGAATATTTCAAACGGGCCTTGCGCTTAGAAAAGAATTACCCATTCGCCTCATTTAATTTATTCGACATGGCTTACGATGAGAATGATGAAGAGACCATGGCGTTTGCCATTGATTACATTGGTGTTAGCGAGGGTGATTACCGGGCCTGGGGTTGTGCCCGTGAAATTAAGTACGCATTGCGCACCAATAATACTGAAGTTTTCTCCGATACCGTCTATGAATTAGTGCGTTTAGAGCAAACAACCTGGGATGTCATGGAAGATGTCTATGATACCTGCATGAAAGCCAAGATGCATAGTGGTTTTATCAAGCTATGCAGGGATGCGGTCAGCAGTGGCGAATCTGATGACAATGTTGAAAACTGGTTTGGTGAAAAAGGCTTGCAGATAGATTCATATGATGACATGCGTGTCTTGCTTAAAACGCGAACTGAAAATCTGAAGTTTTTCTTAGGTGGTGCCTTAATTCAAATATCTAATAAGAACAACGATGAATTGATAAAACGTTTGGTGAAGGATTACGAAGACGAATTATGTCAATCATGTTTCACCTGGGGTAAAACGCTCTATGCGTTGCTGAATACTGGATTCCTGAAGAAGGTAAGAGACGTTGGTGGAAAATGGCGTGATGTCCCTGACTTAATGGAATGGCCATTTGTTAATATCATTATTTCATTACTGCGTTTAAAGAAATTTGACGAGGCCAGTGAGTTGATCTTAGAAGCCAGTGACGTCGTTGATTTTTCCAGTGGCACCAGCACCTCGTTTTATGTCTTTTCACGAATCTTATCTGGCAATAGACGAGATGTTGAAGAACTCATGCACAACATGACGGACACAGATGATGATGGATTCTCGGTGATGGTCGCTAAATGTGTAAAATTGCTCAATCAAAATAATGCCGATAAGGTTCGTCGTGGTGTTGCACGCCTTTGTTGGAAATATAACGAATACTGTTCGGAATACGAATACGAGGAATTCCGTCAGATATTGCTGAAAACTCTGAGCACACTCGTCGAACGACATGGCGGCTTAGGTTTGAGATTCCGCCTATGGCGCTTGAAAATTCGCTGTGCCTTTGGCCGCATGAAATTGATGTAATGAAATACAGGAGTAAAACGGGTTATGGTTAATATACACGATAATAAACAACATATGCTTCACGTGGGAATGTTTCTATTAGGTATGTGTGTGCTGGTCGGATGCGGCTCAAGTGTTGAGGAAACATCAGCACCACAGACACAAAGCAAAGATCCAGTCAGTGCACTGACTTCAGCAAAACAAGTTGCTGATAATAAAGCGGCGGAAGAAGAGGCGCGAAAAGAGCGCGATCGTGCCTTGGCGAAAAAAATGCAAGAGGAAAAAGCAGCGGCAGAGGCAGCTGAGCGCAAGAGAAGAGAGGCTATTATTGCTAAAGCCCAAACGCAATGGGATCAAATAAAGCCGACAAACCCGAAAGAATGCCAAGCAGTTCTCCTGCATAACCTCTATATGTATGTGGGTTACATGATGAGTAATAGCACGAGGGGTGGAGAGCAGCTCTTTCCATCTACGTGGATTAAAAACAAGACTGATACCGTGATTGATGGGCTGTATATACGCTGGACGCTTTTTGATTATAAAACCAAGGCCGAGATCGCTTCGGATCTGCTTGAGTATAATATTGGTTTACCTAGGGGTGTGAAAGAGGAGACAGCGAAAAAAGTGTTTGAACGAAGTAAAATTCAGCCTGGTAAAGATGTAGTGATGAGCACCGCAGATATGACTCAGCTCGCTAACGATTCAAAAATTATTTCTGATAATAGAGATGATTATGGCTACGCAGCGACGGTTGTCGCTGTTGTGCGCGATGGCAAGGTCGTTGCAGATCGACGTGTTGATAACGAAAAGGCCACGACCATTTTGAATGATTTAAAGGATCTTGAAGAAGCTTCGGCAAAGACCTTGCGCAAAGAAATTGCTGTCGCCTTAGATGTGACCGGCGGTCAAATGCGTGCTGACATCGCCAAGCATTTAAAGGCCGAATTAAAATTTTTGCAAGGCATGCGTAAGTTACATCAACAACAGATGCAAAACACGCCCAAGGATAAGCTGAAACACACCCATTGGATGTATCCAATCCTGGAACGCCAAGAGCGGCGCATCAAATGGTTGGAAACCGTGGTTAAATAGAAATTCAACAGGAGAGACCTATGCGTCTATTAATGCTCATATGTTTGTTCATCCCAATTGCGCTGGTGAGCGCTGAAGAGATGACTAAAGACGAAAAAATAGCTAAGCTAGAAAAGCAAATTAAGGATAATCAAGAACGTATAGGAGATTTGGAACAGAGTTTAGTTCTCTGCCGCAATAGGGCGAATGACCTACATAAAATCCATGTCGTGCAAGAATATGCAATCATTAAATTATCTGGTAAAGAAAAGCTCAGCAAAGCCGAGGAGCAATGCGTCAATAAAGAATTTCCTCCAATCTTGAAACAGATCGAAGCAGGGCGAAATCTGGTGTACAAAGATACGGACATGAAGATCAAAGCACAGATCAAAATGCTCCGTGATCGCAAATTGCTGCCGAACATCACAAAAACCCAGCCGGAAGAACAGCAATAAGCCAAGATCGCAAATGAAAGAAAAATTCAGGTTATATCTTCCTACCGGCAACTTATTTGCCATTGATGCGGCTTACTTTTCGGGCGAAGAAAACAAAAACACCTTTCAGTCGATCGTAAGTGATTTGTCAGGCGATGAAATTGTTGAATTCATAAAAAGCCAGCCGTCAATAGGGTACTACGAATGGGGTTTAGAGCCCGGTGCTTATAACTATAAACTCAATGCCGTGCTAAGTGTCGAGCGACATAAGAACGAAGTAACAAGCACTGATTGGCATGTTGAAAACGAAAGTGGCGTTTTGATTCTCGCCGATGTGTATTATTTTAAAGATTTGATCGAGGCGTATGACATTGGTCACGGTCTAACCAAAACCTACAGTCCAAGCCCTGCCTATGAAAAGAAGCTGAGCAAATATCTCAGGCCTGAGGGGGATATCGTCTTTAATCAAATTGTTGGCATTAATTACGTCCTCTATGAATTTCGCGAACCGGGAACCTATTGGATTAAGAATCATACATTCCATAAGGCCCCGGCCAAACGCGCGAAAAAAGCTAAAAAGCCAGCTGCGGAAAATGCCGTGGTGCATATCAAAGTTACATCGAAACAAGAGGGCATGGCCATTGCGGAGCAGCTTCAAGAAAAGTTAGATGCCCAATTAAAACGCAATTTTTCAGCGAAGGTGCTTGCTTGTGAAGTTTCTGATACGGCGATTAATTTTCTTATCAAATACAAGGACACGGTCTTTGTCGAATCGGTTAAAGCCTACCTGAAATTTAATGAGATTTCTAATGAGTATTTTGTTAGTCGTATTACCCCAAAGGGTGCCTACAAATGTGAATACGCCAGTTATCAGGTTGACGATACTGAGCAAGAACGAAATGCCGCAGGACCTTACGAACGGCTGTGACTGATACATGTATCCCGGTGATAAACCAAATGCCTTAAAGCATCATTAAGAGACTGCTCTAAAATCGCCCGCAGGTACAGAGAAACAGTTATGCTTAACTTAGAATTTCCCTGTTTATTTTTGAGCGGTGAAGAGTGGGAACAGCTCAGCAGCAAGCGTGAAGACCCGTATTTTGCTTGGGATTTGGATACTAATGCCGGGGCATTGGCAAAGCTTGATGAGCTGCTCGATGCGGCAGAAATAAAGAGTTACCATTATCATGTGCGCACGCTTAAAAATGCTGTCCAACGCAGCTGTGTTGCCTGGTTTGATAAAAAAGATGATGCTGATCTGAAGCGGGCACGCCGTTGTATTGAACAATTATGCAGCAATGAATCATATTGGGACCCAGGTCCTGATTCGGATTTACAGCATGCCAATTTGGCTACTGGTGAGGCCCTGTATACGGCGGTCTTTGCCTGCGATGTCTTACATGCCTACCTCAGTGATGATGAAAAGAATAGTTTATTAAAAGCCATTTGTGAATTTGGTCTGGGTCGTTATCTGCGCGGACTCGAAGCACACGATTGGTGGGAGCACTGTAATTTTAATTGGGGCACCTGCATGCATGGGAATGCGGGTCTCGCTGCCTTAGCGATTAGCCAACATGATCCCGAATTATCCAAGCAGGTCATGAAACAGGCTAAAGAAGGTATTGCCTACGTCGTTGATAATTTCCCAGCCGATGGCGGCTGGACCGAAGGGGTGATGTACTTCGGCACCACCATGGGTCATTTAACTGACTTTTTGCGGC
>JANQLF010000030.1 GCA_028280785.1 Planctomycetota bacterium | reverse complement strand
TTGTAATGATTTATCGGCTGTAACCGTCACTGCTTGTGCATTATCGTCACCAAAAACAAATGAACTCGTATTCAATACAGAATCAATTTCAAAGCCGTAAGCACGAATAAAATCTTCATGCTCATCACCATTGTAACCCATGGTATAAGCGATTTCCATACGAGCACTGTCGGCAAACATACTGATATAAATATGCAACGGATAACGAGGAATTTTGCGCACTTGCTGATGCTTTAACGGCGTTGCTGACAATTCTTCACCATAACGACCCTTGAGATAAATGGTCGCCTGCACTGGTCCCTGCTCAGCAATAGATACTGCATCAATATGTAAGGCTTTGGATATTGGCTCGGCTTGAGGACTACCCTTAGAAACCAGCAATCGACCAGTAATTGGGGACTCAATGATCGATTTACCGTTTTGTTTGAGCTTGTTGATCAGCGCATCGCCAACTTTAAACTGAGCTGCTAATGCACCTGTATCAACATAAATAGCCCCACTACTTTTATTTATCTTTAATGTAGTCTTTGATTTGTTCTTGATTTGCTTGCCATAAGTCAGTGTATACGTGCGTTTTTGATTGGCCTTTAAATCAGCCATGAAATCCAAGCACAAAAACTTAATCGACTGTTCAGGCCAAACTGCCGTGATTTTTGATTGAACCGGGACAGAACGCCCGCGATCGTCACTTAATTGAATCGCTTTTGAATCCACCAGCTCCCCACGTTTAAATGGAATCGCACCACGTACCGTAGCCTTGGTCTGCGTTAAACCACTCGGTTCGGTGACCGTAAATTGGACGCGCCCCTTTTGCACCGCTTGTTCTATTTGAATAAATAATCCACTATCAATTGCACGTTGATCGATTGGTACTCTATCTACAGCTGCGCATATATTTATGATAAAACAAAGCGTTATTGCTGAGCATATTCGTAACATAGATTTCTCCACTAGAATTAGGCAAGTATATCATAAAGCCCATTCTATCCAGAAGTCTCCTTATGAAGTTATTACCATTTATTCTGATGGAGAAACACTAAAAAAGCCAGGGCAATTAAGTGCCCTGGCTTTAAGTACTTATAAATTCCAATTAGCGAGGCAATGGATCATAACTGCCATACGGCGTGCGACGACTTTCCGGTGGCGGCTCGCTGTCGAAGTCAATAATTGCCGATAAACGGTCTTTTGATGAATTATTTGGATCACTCGCATGCAATGCCAGCACATTAAATATCAATGCATCACCAGGATTCATTTCAGCAATAACTATATTCTCTTCAGTAATGCCTTCTTCGTGAATCATAAAATCTTCACCGTGATAATGTTCAACCAATCCTTTTTTGTGCGAGCCAGGAATAATTTGCATGCAGCCATTTTCCGTCGTCGCTTTATCAATTGCACACCATACCGTCACCTGTTTTGAATTCATATCCGACCAATAGGCCCAGTCTTGATGCCATGGCTTACGTCGGCCACCAAACGCTGGTTTACACATATATTTACTTGAATGATAATAAATTTCGTCACCGATTAAATCAGCAACAACATCGAGTAGTTTTTTACTAGCCATGACCTCAGCAAACGCAGGCTCACTGGTAAATACCTCTTGGATTTTTCTCAGAGCAACGGTTTTCCCTTCTGGGTGACCAGGAGGCAAAGGCTCAACGTCGTAATGCGCGCCATCGATGTTAAAGCTTTCACCATGCTCTTGTGCCATAGCTTCGGCACGTGCTTGCAATGCCTTTATTTTCTTCACTTCATCGTCGCTTAACAATCCAGGAATGATGATGTAGCCATCCTCATTAAAACGCTCGAGCTGTTCAGTGCTCAAGGTCTTGCCGATGGTTGGGATAGGCTGAAAAACATCGCGTCCGGCTACGGTTTCTGAAATAGTTGGCATAGAGACTCCTGTTCTAATCGCCACAGTATATGGATGCAAATCCAGAAAAACAACTGTACTAAGCAGTAATATAGTGTAATAATCGACACTATCAGAGCACTTTATGATCCCAGAATCCATTGCCCACGAACTACCCGACATCCATCCACAGATCAATAGCATCGATCTCCAGCGTATAGGCGCCTGTCATATCAATATGATTTCAGCTATCTTTTGGCAGACAGACCCTAGCTGGGACATGCTCAACAAGCACGTTCCGGATGATTTCTTCTTCATTCCAACCCTCGGTAACTTACGCGTCGAGGTCAATAAGAAGCATCACATCATAAAGCCAGGGCAATGCATCTTTATGCCCGAAGGAACAACACGCACCATCGGTTATGCGCCTGGTTTCGATTATTTAGAAGTAATCGCCATTCACGCCCATATCACTGATGCCCTCGGCCTCCCAATACTCAATCAATTAAATGATACCATCTACTCTTTTAATCTTGACCAACTCAAAGATTTTCGCTCTTTTATTAGCATCTATAATCAGGACGCTGATGCGGGTACTCAATTTGGCAAAAATTTACTCAGACACTTACTCGGCACATGGATCTTAGAAGGCGCAGCACTTGGCGAGAGCGCTGACTATGACCCACGCATTCGCGAAGCCCTCAACATTATCCATCAGCACTACAGCGGCGACCTGAGCATCAGCGGTATCGCTAAAGATATCGGCCTCGGCGTCGTTCAATTTCGCAAGCTTTTTAAACGGCATATTCAACAAAGTCCGAAAATTTATATTGCGCATTACCGGCTGCGCCGCGCTGCCGAAGCACTGCGCGAAAGTCAAGAATCAATTCGAACCATTGCCTACCAAGTCGGTTTTCAAGACGAACATTATTTTCATAATAGTTTCAAGAAATTTTACAAATGTACGCCTGCAGAATTTCGCAAGCGTATACCATTGGAAGCCTAAGCATCATTTTTTATTAGCAGCTTCGTTATCGCCCTTCTTTACCTTCAGGTATTCCTGCAAGGCAATTTCATAATTAACAATGACGGTTTCATCTGGGTTGCGTGACAATTGAAGCCCAAAATCATCTGGTCCTGCCTCGTCTTTAAACGACGGCTTGCGTCTACTGTCAGTGTAATACATGATACGACCATTCATCTCGAAAGAAACATAGAGACTGTGATCGTGCGGAACACCACACATCTTGCGCATTTCTTTCATTGTAAACTTCGCTGTATTTGTTTGAGCATCAACAAAAGTGTTATAGACTTTTTCCCGTAATTCACCTTTATTTGGAATTTCGAATCCACTCCAAATATTATGGATGCGAATTGGGATCTTCGATGGTCCTATGCTCAAGGAACCACTTTTCGCCTTAGCATCGGCCACTGCCTCGACACCAAACAGATCTTCTGCTGCATTAATCTCAACCAATTGCTTCAATTCTTTATCAATGGCTGCTGCCAATGCCGTATCACCCTTCTTTTTTGCTGACTTAAGCTCGCGCTCCAAGACCTTTCGATAATTTGCCTTTAATTTATCCTCAGCATCTTGCACATCTAAGATGAGTTTTTTATGTTCTTGCTCAAAGCGTTGTTTAGCTTTCTGAATTTTCTCGCTCAACTCCTCTTCGGCGGTCAGCGAATAGCTAATCAATAACATTAGGAAGGCACAAAGGCATTTCATTTCGTCACTTCTTATTCACCACTTCTTTATTATCTTGAACCAGCTTTAAATAAACCTGCAGCGCTAATTCGTTATTAATAACCACCTGCTCATCAAGCGATACAGAATTGTCGATTGAAAAAGCATCCGGGTCACCTGTATTGCTAGATCGAAATTTGGTAGATGCCCTGCGTTGATCGGTGTAAAACATTTCTCGTTTACCCATTTTAAAATTCACATACAAGGTACCATCCGGTCTACCGCATATTTCCCGAAGCTGGGCAAAGGTAAAGGTAGCCGTATTTGTTTTGGGATCGACAACCGCATCGTTTACCTTTTTAATAAGCGCAAACTTATCTATTTCTGTTCCAGTCCAAACACTGAAACAGCGAATTGGTGTTTTTGAAGGTTTCACCTTTGTAATGCCAGCACGGACTTCAGCCTCTTCGACAAGCACCTCACCAAAAAGATCTGCAGCCGCATCTGCTTTAAAGACGTCTTCGATCTCTTGCTCTAGCGTAGCAATGAGATCGGCATTTTCATTTTTCTTTGCGAGCTTTAACTCTCGTTCAAGGGCCTTGCGATAGACCGCTTTTATCTTCGCCTCTTTCGCCTTCATATCCATGACAAGGGCCAAGGTCGCCTTTTCGCAGCGCTCTTTTGCCTTCTTAATTTTTTCAGGCAACTCAGTTTCAGCTGAACAAACACTGCACATACATACAGTTATCAGCATGATAATTCTTACATACATGAGTCACCCCGGATTCCGGAACGAGTTTGACCCGGCGCAACACAAGTCAAATGCGGCTCATCTATCTTTAGTAGACCATTGGGATACACAAATGTATCAAAATTCAGAAATATTACTGCATTTACAGTTATAATCAGGGCTTAGCGTATGAGCACGAAAGGGCAGCAGATGAAGATCGGACTCCAGCTTTTTACCGTACGCAATGAACTCAAAGAAGACTTCGCCGGAACCATGAAGTTTCTCGGTGACATCGGCCTCGAATACGTCGAAGGCGCCATGTCCTATGATGATGAAAAGGCCAAAATTCTCGCCGATAATAACATCAAGAACGCCAGCGGTGGTGGTCCGCTCCCAATTGACGATGAATCAAAGAAAGCTTTAGACCAAGCCGTTGCCTGTGGCTTACAACGTTACGTGGTTTTCTCGCCGCAAAATTGGCAAGAGGATTTCAAAACATTAGACAACATTAAAGCTTACTGCGCTTTATTAAAACAAGGCGTCGCTAACGCCAAAGCAGCTGGCGTGCAATTATGCTACCACAACCATTGGTTTGAAGCCGAACTTTACGATGGTAAGCGTGGCTATCAAATTATGATGGATGAAGTTGGTGACGATTTAGCATTTGAAATTGATACTTACTGGGCAGCGGTTGGTGGCAGCGATCCTGCAAGTGTACTTGACGAATTAGGTGAGAAAGTTCCTTTAATTCACATTAAAGATGGCCCCATTGGCAGCAACGAAGACACCATGTGCCCCCTCGGTCTCGGTAAACTTGATATTCCAGCAATTATTAAGCATGCCAAACACGCCGAGTACGCTTTTATAGAATTAGATAATAGTGATCGCGATATACTTGAGTCCGTTAAAATTAGCCTCGAATATTTAAATACTTTAGTTTGATTAATTAAACCAAACTGTTATTAACTATTTCTTTGCTTTCCCAACACCAGGGTTCTCAAACCAGATAACTCCCCAACCACTATTCTCCTCGGTTGTGGCAATGTCCAAATCACCATCACCATCAAGATCGTGTAAATAGGCATTGTCCATTTTTCCTCGCGATGATGCATGGGGAATGTCCATTAAAGAACTTGTCCATTTACCCGTCTCACTTAAAGAAATAGTCCATAACTGGCCTTTGTATTCAGGAATAATCACAATTTCAGGATTGACCGCCTTACCCATGTTCAAAACCCCAACACCCTTTGATTGATCTTTGGCACCTGGTGGCTTTTTGATATCAATCCGATTATAATCAGGAGCACCCTTCTGGTTTGTACGCAGAAATAATCGGGCGCCGCCAGGCATAGCTTTCACTAAATCCAACTGATCATCGCCATTAATATCAGCTACGGCCAAAAACATACCCTTTATGTCTTTATCAATTATTTGTTCTTGCCATTTTGTATAGACTTTCTCCTGTCCAGGATTGATATAATAAAATGTTCCTTTCACCTTACGCTCCTGGACGAGTATATCTTTATCGCCATCAGCATCCATATCGATAACGTAACAACTCATAGCCCATTTACATTTTCCTAACTCAAACGCCTTCCAATGAGAAGGCTTATACTTGTCTTTATTCGGCTGTTTATACCAGGTCCTACCACCAACGATAAGGTCATTAAGACCATCACCATCAATGTCACTTATTACAGGGCAACGCTGCTCTCGAGAAAATAACGTTATTTTCTGCCACTCTTCTACGTTTTTTATCTTATCCTTACCTGGATTAAAATAAATATGACCTCCATTGGCTACATAATCTATATCTCCATCATTATCCAAATCACCAATACTTGAGTCTTCACATTTACCATGATTTTTAAACTCAATGTACTCATTCCATAATTTACGTACGCTACCTTTCCCAGGATTAAAAAACAAACGGCTGTAACCACCTTCTTCATAATTCACTAATACATCCAAATCACCATCACCATCCCAATCATGGGCATTAAAACCATCTGGTCCGTGATCTTGAGGATCAGGACAAATGACATTACATTGCCAACCACTTGACCCTGGTATATTAGCAAACTGCTTCCATTTTTCTGCTGAAGAAAGTGCCGAAGTAGCCACAATCCACATCAACATGGTTGCTACAGTAATACTAAATCCATTCAGAATCATAGAAGCTTCTCGCTAGTTCGTTAATCTTTTGATTCGATTAAAGCATCCAAGACGCCCGTCACATTACCGGTGCCCCAATTACGCCCATGACCTGCTGCGCATGCGGCAATTGATGAGCCCATGTCGGCATGTTCGCGGCCACAACGCAATCCGCGTCTCGCAACTGTATAACGTTTAGTCGCTAATTCGATCCCAGCCAATAAATGCTGCTCGTCACCGCTGACTTCAAATGCCAAGGCTCGTGCTGCCGTGCACGGTTGCTGCGTTGGCTTTAAATAATCTCCATCGGTTTCATACCAACGTTGCATATCAGCACGACGGCCAACACCTTTATCGGTGCGCTTCGCCTGTGCTGGCATGACTAAATGTTGATCTGGAATGTCGTAAGACCACTGCGCAGATTGCTCTAAAATTACTGCATCGATGTCGGTATCAAAATGTTGACGATAGCAACGTAGCGTCGAGGCCGCTGGATCAGCGTAAGGATCATTCATTTGATCGGCTAATTCATTGGCAATGCGTCCGGCTGCTTGCTTAATTTCAGAACTTGCTTGGATTTCCTGCACACCAGCAAAAGCCTGCATCACGCCAGAGGCCAATAAATTTTCTATACCTGCTAACAAATCACCTTCTAAATGATGTTGTGGTGCGAGTAAATTATCACTACGTCCATCACCGACTGCATTACTCAATCCACTGCCATCATGACGCCATGCCCACGGCAACGGTTCGTTATCTGGCCATGCATTAATTAAGCGCGCACGTTTATTCGCATATAAAACTGCCCAATCGGCGTAAGCTTGGTCACCACTTAATTCATAGGCAGTCAAGGCAATATGAATAAAACGCAGATGATCTGCTGTTTCAATACACCAAATCTCACGCGGCTCCGCGCGCTTACTACCCAAGTCTAAACTGACAAAGCGTTCGTTTTCAAAATCAAACCACTGAGGTTGACCAGGCACACGATTTAAAATGTAATCAGCAGCACCACAGACTAATTCAGCAATAGCATCTTTATCTACGTCAGGTAATTGCGCATAGCGCGGTAAAAATAATAAAAACGGTTCCGTTCCATGATGGGCTTCTTGGATCGGTTGATAACCTTTATAGCAATCCTCACGCACCCAGCGCTGCAACTGATGAAAGCAATCATCTAAAAACGCACGACGTTCAGGTGTCGGTTGTAGCTGTTCGGCCGCTAACCACGACAGTGAAAAGTTCGCCTCATCTTCTCCGCCACGATCAGGACCGGTTGGCTCCTGTAAGGCAAGGCGTGGAAAAACATGGTCCAACTGAGCTATCAGATTGACCTGAGCAGCCTCAACAGCTGCTGACGTAGTAATAGTAAGTTCACTCATAAAGGACTAGCGTATCAGGTTTTACCTTGTATCTATAGCTGTTTTGTTGCAATTGATAGTCGGATCCTAACATAATGGGATGATCTTCAACGAAGAGCAGATCAATCAAGAAATCAAAGCGTTGGCAGCGCGTTGGCAGGCGCAGGAACTCGTCTACCCCAATCTAAATAAGATGCCGAAAGCAACGCGCCCCAGCAATACATCCATCAGCGCTGGCATCTTATGGCCTATGAGCGGCCGCCTGGAATATGCGTGCACGAATGACGCTCAAGACTGGACATTTGAGAGCATTGGCCGCAAAAAATTTTTCTATTTTAAAACGGACCAATGGATGATGCGTAACAGTGATAAGCATTTTAGTCTGTGTAAAATTGAATGGCAGCCTTCAATTACATTAATCACCGTAAATGATAATGGCACCAAATATTATCTTGAAAAAAATGCGCTACCCAGCGAATTACTTCAGCAATTCTTTCAGGAACCAGACTTCGACAAATCGCCCGAACTTTTCTTTCTACATATGCATTCATTAATTGGCTTGAGCCTGAGTCACTTATTACATACACCACAACAAGTGCTCAGCAAATCCTATCGCACTTACCTAGCTTGCTGCGAACATGCACGTGAGCACCTCGACCAAGATATTGATCGTAACGGCATTGCTGAAGTCCTCGATATTCACCCCGGCCACGTCAGTCGTCTATTTAAACAATATCATGAAGGTGGTTATGATTCTTGGTTACGTCAGGAGCGCGTCAAAAGAGCCAAGCAGTTATTATCTGATCCACAATTTAGCATTGAGGACATAGCCAGACTCTGCGGTATCAGCAATACCTCTTGGTTTATTCGCTGCTTCAAGGATGAGACCGGCAGTACACCAGGACAATATCGCCTCACCATCTAATGACGGCATCTTGCAAGTAAGATACGGATTAGTATAAATTACTGAAGTTACATCACTTAATTAAGTCACAATTAAATCATCTGTTTGTTTAGCCAGTAGACGGGGATTATGATGAGAAAAACACTGAGTCTTCTTTCGCTCATATGCTGCATATTAGTACAAGTTTCAGCAGCCGACGATTGGCTCAAGAAGATCCGCTCTGATCACCCACGCCTGTTTATCAACAAAGAGATTTTACCGTTGATTAAGCAGAATGCCAAAGGCCCCCTTGTTGATCACTATGCGGAAACCAAAAAAAGTGCTGATCAATTTCTCAAGCACAGCAGCATACAATTTTGTGTTTATGAATGCGCTATTCCTACGCTCATGATTCGTTATTACGTTGATGGTGATGAAAAATATAAAGTGAAAGCTTTATGGGTCCTCCGCGAAGGCAGCAAACATCTTGAAAAACAATTTCAGGCCAAGAAAGCCATATCGTGGTTTTCCTTTGCCCGCATTTCTTTAATGATGGGTTACGATTGGCTCTATGATGATCTCAGTGAAGAAGAACGCAAAAGCATCGGCACCGCCATCATCGACAATGTTAAGAAAATGAATGATCCCAAAAATAAAAAAATAAGTGGAGAAAATTATTACGGTTTCCCTGGCGGTGGATTTTACGGCGTGCGTAATTTAAAATGGTACGCAGGGCTTACCTTTCACGGTGATGGCATTGACGATAAACTCTGCGTTCAATGGATGAAAGAAGGCCTGGCTGATTTTAAAGCTGTTGAGGAATTTCGAAAAAAATCTGGTGGCGATGACGGTGGCATGAGCGCCGTTGTGCTTGGCTACGTCTTTGGCGCCTATCCACGCTGTGAGTGGAATCTCATTCATACTTGGCGATCGGCTATCGGTGAAAATATAGCCGGTCGTTATAGCTACATTGCCAATATCACCAATTGGATTGTGTGGCGAACCATCCTAGGCAAAGATAAGCAGATGTATGGTTATGGCCCAGGCGATACGCATCACACCACCAATAAAACCGGTTATAGCAATAATCACTTAGCACAAATTCAATATTTTTATGGCGAATCAAATCCCGAACAATCAAAGCTCGCTGCCTATATTCGCACGCTCAACAAAGACACCAAGCTTGGCGGTTTCTTTTTCGAAAATCTCTACGCCTACCTACTCGATTGGGATAAAATGGCTGAGAGCAGCAAGGCCAAACCATTTGCCCCGGATGAGAGCTGGGCTCACGCACGGCATTTTGAATTTCTTGGGCAATTCTTTATGCGTTCCGGTTTTGGCGCAGATGACACCTACTGCTTATTTACCGCTGGTCACCAAGGTGCTGGACATGGTCACTTCGATGAATTGAATTTCATTATTTATAAGAAAGGCTTTTTAGCACTCGACACCGGTACACGTGATCAAACTGGTGGACGCAAACGCGAAGCGGCAAGCACCCAGCATAATACTGAATATTACAATCGCACGGTCGCTCATAATTGCTTACTGATCAAAATGCCCGGTGAGAAATTCCCCCATCATTGGGGCAATGTGCCAAAACATAACGATGGCGGACAAAATAAAGAAAAAGGCAGTATCATCCGTGCCTTTTCTACCAATGACCACTACACCTATGTGAATGCTGACGCTACACCTGTGTATAGTAATAAAAAAGCAACGCTCGTTAACCGCCAATTCTGCTACATTTATCCAAATCATTTTATCATTGTAGACCGAGTCGGTAGTACCAATGCTGATTATCAAAAAACCTGGTTAATTCATACTCAAAATGAACCAAGTTTAGAAAACAATACCATGCGCGCTGAACATCAAGATGGCGTCATGTACTGCAAAACACTGTGGCCCCAAAACGCCAAACAAGCATTAATTGGTGGACCCGGAAAAACAGCATGGGTTGATGGAAAAAACTTTCCTATCACCAAAAAATATATCGATGGTGCTAAGAAAAAACATAAGGGTCCTGATGCATTTGAATTATTAACTGGCAACTGGCGCTTAGAAGTGAGCCCTGCACAAGCACAAAAGAATGACCTATTTATACATGCAATAGAAGTCGGTGACAAAGGCGAGCTTAAAGAAATGCATGATGCAAATGTAGAGATGCAATCAGATAAGAGTATTTCTATTCAGCTTGATCTAGGAGATGGTCGTCAAGCAAGTGTTCGCTTTGATATGGACAACCCAATTCATGGAAATATAGCCATAATGAAAGGCAATAAAAAGCTTATTGTCGAAAAGCTCGCAACGAATGTGCAGCCACAAAGCACCGTCACCGGCAAATGAATCAAAAATCTCTAATTTTCATTGCGTCTTTAAGTGTCATCAAAACGCCGTCATAAAGATCGACGTTGATGTTTTTATCGGTGCCTAATCTAACTAAGACTAAGTTCCACTCTGGCACCACAATACAAATATTGTTGCGATTACCCTGCAAAGCGAAGGTGTTTTTAGTTGCATGCGGCCACATGCGAACGCCATCTGGGCGAATGCCGTTGCACCAAAACATGAAACCGTAAGCACCATGCACATGCGTATACCAAGCCTTTTCATCATAGGGTTTGGTTTTCGATGGATCCCAATGGCTATGAGTCGCGTAATCGACAAATTTTTCACTGAGAATTTGTTTACCATTCCACTTGCCTTTATTCGCAAGCAACCAACCAAGGCGAGCCATGGTTTGTGCATTCATCGCCACACCAAAACCGGGTCGTCCAGCACCACCATTTACTTCGGTGCCGTCAGGATGTTTTTCTGATCCCCAAGACCACATTTCTGGATTCATTTGAATTGGCCCAGCAATACGCTCAGTAAATAAGTCCTTCATCGTTTTTCCGGCAGCCTTAGTACAAATATAGGCTAAGGCATTTGGTTGCGCATGACCGTAATGATAATGCGTTCCAGGTTTATGTAATGGCTCGCCCAACACATAAGGGTTTTCTTTAGTCCAATTAATCCCTGACTGAAAAGAACCGATGTGCTTCAGTTGCACGTCTGGAAAATCTTTGGCCATGGCCGGCCAAAATTCTTTGGCATACGTTTCTGGTGTAACAAGACCATCATCCCAGCAGAGACCAAAACTCATACTCATTACCGACTTGGCACAGGACCAAATATGATGCACGTTGTCGGTATCATCACCCTTCCAAATCACATAACCATTGCGTATGACCATGGCCTGTGAATTTCCTTGTTTACTGCAAAATTTATCCAAATAGCTCATCGCCGTTTCAAGTTGTTTAGCATTTACACCCTGTGAATCGGGCGTAGCTGTTTGCCATTCTTTTTCTGGAAAAACTATCTCGGCTGCTGGTAAATGTAACATACTTAACATGACTAATCCTGCGAAATATATTCGATTCATTGATATTCCTTTTCAAACAGCATATAATTTGTGGATAACAAGTCACTGCCAAACATGTTCAATATGACTGAGCAAACGGGTCACTGATTTATTCTTGCAGCCAGCTCTCGGCCTCATCACGCGTTTTAAATGATTCTACGATAATATTCTGATGCGGTCCAAGGCTTTGCCACATACGCACCAAACCAAACTGCACATCTGAATCAACTATAATAGCCGTTTTACTCGGCTCTCTTAATTCATGAGCCTCACGAAACATCTTCGCTTGCATGAGCTTTTCAAAGTCTAAATCCAAATCCTCAATACTTCTCAAATCAACCAGTTTATGTTTTACTTTGTCACCCTCTTGTTCCAAAGCATTTAAACGTTTCATCCCATCTAGGAGCACTTCTAAATTAAGTACTCCCGGAAAACTCACCTCAAGCCAATCGTCACTTTCTTGAATTTCAGCAAACATGGCCAAACAGCCTACCAGAGCCTAGGTAGACTCAAGTATAGGAACGATGCATTCTATTAAGCAGAAATATTAATAGCCAAAGCCATTGAGGATCGGTTCAGTCCCAGTCTCCAAATACAGCAGGCTCAACAGCAAATAGCCCACGCCATCAACAGCCTCATAGACGCCAGCCTTATGATAACCCAGATACATATCCTCTTGGTATAAAGCCAACTGCGCCTCATCAGCCAACTGTTGTGCCAGCACTTTTAATTCTGCCCTGTCTGATTCTTCAGCGGCATGACACAAAAAATGAATGCAGCGACCATAATGCTCCGCATAGGTCCAATCATCTTCATTTTGCGGGCGAGTCTCCATTAATGCCTTCGCCATGCGGCCAACTGCCTGAGAATAAACAGGATCGTTGGTCTCTGCACTTAATCGCACGCAGGCTTCTGCCAAAGCCATCGGATAATCATGCGCCGGCCACTGGTCAGTACTCCATGGGTTCGCATATTTCCGCGGCCAATACCCCTCTTTTTCGGCAATATGAGCAGCACCGGTTTCTACATCTAACTGACCATAAAATTGGCACGCGTCCTCATCAAAACCATACTCGAGGTAGGCATACACCACATCAGTAGCCATCTGCAAAAATGATTGTTCACCGGTATAATCATAGGCACGCAATAATGACTGTGACCACACGCCCGTTTCAGTTGTTGCAACCTTTGAATCCCAACGCCCGTAGTCTGGCTCATTACGAAGTAATTTTGTTTTCGCACCTCGATGCCCATAACTATAACCCGCAACAGATAAAGCGCGCTGCAACAGTTTTTCGTCATTGGTTTTTTGATAGAGCCACGCCAAGGATTCTACAATGACCGCACCGGCCTCAATAAAAGCATGGCTTTTCTTTGCATCATCATGACGATTAAAACCACCTGTTTTTTCATCATAAAGATGTAATCTGGTAAACTCTTTTATATACGCTTCGGTTAATTGTGAATCATGTCGCCAAAACACCTCCCAAGCTGGGGTAATCGGTCGCAATTCATGATAACCATTATGAAATGAAATGACTTCGCGTTTGAAAACATCGTAATACTGATGATTACCCCATTGAAACATAGCGTCATCGGTGACACATGTCTGTAAAAATGACTGCACATAAGCGTCAGCGGCTTCTGTATATTTCGCATCACCAAGATGATTACTCAAAGCATAGGCAGACAAAATCAAAGGCTGATCCCAATAGAGCGTACTGCCATTAGGAGCCCCAATAAGTCGATAGACGCGCTTGGGAATATGCTCGCCCCGTGGAAACGTCTTTGTGCGTAGGTCAATAACACTCGGCCATACAGGATCATCAGTATTGACGATAGCATCGATAACGGTGTCTAGATGAGCAGCAATGGATGGAATAAACGACTGCATAGAAATAATATGAAGGTGAATTGAGAAATATGACAGCTTTTTTATGCAACAATCATGCATCTCTAGCAATCTTTATTGAAATCCTCACTATGCTCGCTGATTTGAAAACACTTGGGTTCGCAGATGTCATTCCTATCATAACTGAGCACCGATGAACCAGACAAAAAAAAGACTACTGAAAAAAACATTCAAGGGAAAAATCCGTGTCTTTTTTATGGACATCCGTGAACATTTTCGATTCACAGACCTACTTGCTGGCCTTGGCGATGCCTGTCTCTGCATCGGTTTTCTATACCTACTGTTATGCTCACATCATTCCTTTGCCGCATCCATCCTAGCAGACGCCCAATGGTGGTTTGGCTGGGAATTACTCACCCTCATTATTGTACCACCGTTCATTTGGATGTTCGGCAATGATGGCGATAAAAGCCCCTATCAAGCAAATGTTCCACGCTACGCACGTGTATTTATTTTTGTTATTTCCGCAATATTATTGTTTAATTTTGAATTAGCCGTGTTATGGGAGAAAATTCTCATAGTCTGGCCATTTTTAGCTGCCAGAGCATTGTGTTTTTTACTCACACGCCCTGGCTTTAGAGATTTCAACAAGGCCATTCGACGATTGGCCATCGCCATCGTTTTTGCAATTGTAGCATTGTTCCCATTTGCAGTTCTAGGAAATCATTTCGACGGCACGGTCATACTGTTATCTGCAGGTGCCTGTTATTATGGCTTTTTCACTTTTGTAGAGATACTTGCATGGCCACTACGCCGTGCCTGGGATCTAGACAGGCTTGATCATGAATTGGATTAAAAACTTCTGATGGCTCAAAAATCAAAAGGCTTCTTCAAAACCATTATCCATATCATCAAGGACACGCGTGCTCATTTTGAATGGAGCGATCTCTCAAAGGGTCTACCTGAATGTATCAGCGCTAGTTTATTTTTCGTTCTTTTGATATGTATGTTCAATGATAACACATTTGCACTAGAACTAGGTGAAGCACTCATCCTTTGGCCAGCTTTTGAATTATTTGCGCTCGTGTTACTGCCATCAACAATTTGGATGTTTGAAAAGCGAGGCCCAGAAGACCCGCGACCTATCGATGTACCACGACACATCCGCGTCATCATGTGTTTCTCATTTATCGGCGTTGTAGCCTTATTTAATTATAAAGTGGTATTATTAGTTTTATCCTATGGCTTACCTTTTGCGCTTATTAAAGCCGTGCATTTTCTTTTTAAGCAACCAGATTTTGGTGATTTCATGAAGGCCGGTCGACGCTTTGCCTATGCATTCATGTTTTTAATATTCATCTGCATTCCACTAGCTATCTTCTTAGAAGATTTCTTCCCCAAAGAGCACAATGAAGCCTACGTCAGCATATTTCTAGCGATTTTGTACTTCTGTTTTTTCACATTTATCGAAGTGATGGCGCCTGCCTTTGTACGCATGCTCGGCATAGAAAAAGAAGAATACCCCGATATCGATCCGGATTTCTAATAAATTAAGATTGACGAGACGCTTCTATTATCTGCTTTTGTTCGTCTTCTGGCAATCCACACCCACCAAGCCAATGTGCCTGACTTTCATCCCAGGAATCCATTAACATGCGTTTCCAGGTTCTTCCGCACTTGCCGCCACAGATTAAACAGGCTATTTCCATCGCTGCACCACCACACTCTGGGCAATCTTTGGTCCACTGATCCTGCGACCAAAGCACATGACAGGAACGACACCGGATATCATTCGCATTACTTGCTGAACCCGGTTGTGGAATACCTGGTAAACTCGGTGGATCAGGTGGGGTTGGATTATTCATCGGATTCTTGTCTATCCTTGTTACTAAGACAATATTTTATAAATGAATAAACACCAGAAAATTTATAGGAGCTATCGACATAACGTTCAATAACATAAAACATAAAATAATAGGATCGTGCTGATGCCCAAATCAGAACTAAGATGATCGCAATGTCCTGCCACGTATCAGACTGAGCAATCAAAATACCAGCGCACAGCAACACCATTGCAAAAAACAAAAAACCTTTCAAGTAAATAGCAGACTTACTTTTTAAGTCAGACATCAACTATTCCTTTCTCAACAAGGACGGTGCTTGGCCATAATATTTTTTAAATGCATTGGAAAACGTAAACGGATCACAATAGCCCAGCTGATTGGCTATATTCTCTAAATTATATTCGGTATGTTGTAACAACTGCTTCGCACGCAGCATGCGACGATCTATGAGAATTTGGTGACAGGACTTACCATAATATTTTTGCATCCAACGCTGTACACTTGCAGGAGAAATTTCTAAAAATGCAGCAAAATCATTGATACTCCAATCTTGATGCAAATTTCGATCAACTTCACGCCACAACACGAGCAAACGTTGCTCTTGCGCATTTAACGACTTTTCTATTGGCGCATCAATAAATTCAGAAACATAACCAGCAATAAGTTCACTCAACATAAGTGCTCGATTTGGATTTTTTATATCCACGTCCATCGACCATTCTCTATTACGTGGGACATCACCAACTTCGCTAAACAATGCCTCCATCGAAGCAGATAGAATCCCCTGCTGTGCACACTCTTCATAATAATAGCGAATCGAAGTCGCCGCATCAGTATCGATGTACCACCAGTATATATTCCAATGATCACCGGCGCAGCCAAAACCAACTGGCAGGAGCGGACCGCTCATAAATAGCGTTCCTGGACGCAGGTCCCATTCCTCATTTTCAGAAAATGCATAACCCAGACCATCAGCAGTCAGAATCAGCATAACATCATCGGTGCCAACACGCTCCATATTGTAACCAGGAACCAGATAACTGATGCCACTGCGCTTGATTCCCATTTTTCGCCAACTCACAAATGGGGCACTGACCAACGGCGCAAAGCGCTCATCACAAGCTGCTGGTATCTCACTCTTGCCAATGATTGTTTTTCCCATGCTATTAATCCAAAATAACATGAGAAATCCAAAATAATAGCGATATAATGCATATTCATGCAAGTTTAACCCATGCTGATATCAAAGGATCTCCATGAACCAAACGCTGACACAGTCGCCAAGCATCAATCATGACCCCAGCCTCTATCTCGATTTAGGCTATTGTATTGCGCCAAGCCTTGTTGACGCAGAGACTATCCAAACTGCTCGCCAATCGCTTGATTACATGATAGACAATCTGGAAAGCCACCGACGTCCTGAGGCTCTCGTGGAACCTCATGTTGTCGCTAAAGACTGGGAGTTTTGGCTTGCATTATGCCGCTACCCACAAGTCATCGATGCTGTTCAAAATTGTCTGCAATGTGATGAAATAATTTTATTGATGTCGCACTTGATCGTGAAACCTGCTGGTGATGGGCTCAAAACGCATTGGCATCAAGACAACACTTATTGGCCGAGTGTTAAAGGCACAGACATTACCACCGTTTGGTTGGCTCTTGATGATGTTGATATCGAAAATGCGGCGATGTATGTCATTCCCAAAACCCACGAAGGTTTTGAGGAATTAGACATGATTAAAACTGATGGTAACGACCTTTTAAGCGTTCGTGTTGATGTCACTGACGACATGGAAAATAGTGCTGTACCTTGTGAACTCAAACAAGGCAGTGCCTCACTACATGATTCATTTATTATTCATGGCAGTGAAGCTAACAACAGTAATCGACGCCGCGCTGGTTACACCATGCGCTATGGCGATGCGGCAACGGTCGATGTTGGAATCGCCGACCATAACAAACCTGTATACTACGTTCGTGGTGATGGCACCAATTTACGCGAAGGTTATATTGATATTCGCCCTGATAAAAATCTACCAGCGACGAGCGGTGTAGAAAAACGCAAGAATTATACCAGCAAAGTAGTTGAAAACGGTTAATTACTCGACCGTTTGTTCGACAATATCATCAGTGAGCGGCTGCAAGTCAGCAAACTGTTTCACGACTTCAAAGCCTGACTTATCAATCAATAAGTCAGGCGTGATGTCGGTACTCGTTTCTTCAAGCTCACCCTCTTTATTTTGCTGCAGATGCACAGCTATGATTTTCATGGTATAGGTTTCATTGCTCTGCGATGAATATTTTAAAACAATACGTGTCCAAGCCGGATCATGAATATGTTTCGGACGTGCCTGAAGCAGTGGGCGCAAATCACCATCGGCCAATAAAGCAAATTCCTCATCACTAAATAATGCCAAGGTTTCAATGGTTTTGTCATCTTCGAGCCAAACCATTTCCTTCTCACAAAAAGGCGTATCAGCGACATCTGCAACGACGGTTACGCAGGATAAACCGATTATAACTCCAGCTTCAAGCAACCAAATAATTGCAAGCATGATACCAGTAATCGGCTCTCCATCATCATAACCCCACGAACCATGCTCATATAAGTATTCCATTAATTCCCAAACTTCCCAGGGAAAGTAAAACCACGCGCTATCTTCATACATAACATGTGCATAAGCCGACCAGGCCAAATATAAGGCCATAGATCCTGCCAATAGACCCACCAATGCTGCGATAGCATTATTTCGCACCTTCCATTTTTTAACATAGCGAACGGTGATAAAACCACAGATGAATCCATAGGCACCTGTTGCAATAAAACACAATATGTCGAATGGGAAGTAAAAAACGCAATAACTGTAAATAAAACTGCCAGGCAAGGCGATGGCGGTAACAATTGCTAAACTAGCAAGTACACCTATCGGCGACCAACGGCCAGAATGTTTATAGACTTCAACCTTGGTCTCACTCACAGCCTACTCCAAAGCTGCTAGCCACTATAGCTTTAGTGGCCAGTGAACAAGTCACTGGTGCGCCATCTGCACACAAAATGAGGGAAATACACGGAATATGCACATTGAGTATTGCTGTGGTGCTGAGACCTCAGACGATGCCGCCATGAAACTCGTTCCACAACCACAGTCCCTCAAGCTTGATAAAGGCTCGTGGGAAATCCCTCCTCTTGCCGCGGTTTGCCTTTCAAAAGCTGCAGCAAAAGAGCTTTGTATAACGCATAAATTAAAATGTCTTGGTATAAATTACACCAGTAGCGCTGATGCAGCAACCTGGTCAATCAGTCTTGGCTACTGCAAAACTAAAAGTCCGGCAACTCCGAAACGGAATGAAGCCTACACACTGACTTGTGATAAAGATGGTTTGATCATCAATGGCGCTGATAAAGATGGCTTGTTCTGGGGCCTCACCACGCTCGAACAATTGTTAAATGGAGGGAATCAAGTCCCCTGCCTCAGCATCAGTGATTATCCCGCTTTTGGTTTACGCTATCACCATGATGATATTTCGCGCAAGCAGGTTTCAACGGTCAAAGATTTCAAACGCATTATTCGTCATCTATCGCGCTTTAAGATTAAATACTACACACCGTACATGGAAGACATGCTCTTTCTGAAAAGTTATCCAGATATCGGCAAAGGCCGTGGACGTTTAAAGCCTGATGAACTCAAGGCCATTCATAAAGAAGCGAAAAAATATAATGTTATCGTTTTTCCAACGTACTCACTTATCGGTCACCAAGAAAACTTGCTTGAAAACAAAAAATATCGCAAGTATGCGATGGAAGTTTATTATCGCGTATCCTCTTATGATCCCCGCAAGAAAATCCTACGCCCCTACTTGAAAAAAGTTATCAAAGACGTCTGTAAATTATTTCCAGACAGTCCTTACTTCCATGCTTGCTTTGATGAAACACAAGGACTTTCGACCGAATTAATCATCGAACATGCTAACTGGTGTGCCAAACAAATTCAGAAACACGGCAAGCAAATGCTGATGTGGATCGATATGTTTAAGAATCATGGCGGCATCCCTGATATGAAAAAACTTGATCCGAGTATCATTCTGGTTGAATGGAAGTATGAAAATCAAGGTAAGGAAATCGACGACTACATTAAACATAAATACAAAGTCTCTGGATTAGCAGGCTACAATAACTGGTGCAAATTCGTCCCTGATTTCCGCGTCGGCAAGAAAAACATTGCTGGTTGGTGTAAATCCATGAAACGCCTGCAAGGTCCTGGCTTTGGCTGCTCCATGTGGGGTGATAATGGTTATGAAAATTCTCGTGACTTATGCTGGAACCTCTATGCCTACTTTGGCGAATGTACCTGGCTTGGTAAAGCTGGCACTAAAGATTTTGAAGAACGCTTCCAGCATCAATTTTACGGCAAAACGAATAATGCACTCTTAAAAATCATTAATGATGAGTTGCCAAAACGCGCAATAGACCCAGCACGCTTGTGGCGCTTGTTTCGCGCACCATTCACACAATTACAACGTGAAATACATAGTGATAAATCATTCGCCAAACAAGTAAACGAACAATTGCGCCTCACCGAATCCTTACTGAAGCAATGTGCTCGTGCTAAACAGCAATGTACACAAGAAGCAGATCACATTGATCATTATGAAGTGGGTTTCTTACGCGAACGATTAATTCTCAAGCGCTTAGCCCTCGCTCAGCGTCTTAATGCTAAAATTACTGCTGCAGCAAAAAACAAACTCGTTAAGGATGTCCTTAAAGATCTCAAACACACCAAGGAACGCTACAGCACTGTTTGGCTACGTCATAACAAACGACCTAATATTGAAGTCTCTCTCGGAGTCTACGATTACCTTGAACTCAACCTCAAAGAATTAATAAGCAGGCCAGGTAAAACTGACAAAAAATATCACAGCATCAATCTCGACAAACAGATGAAGGTCAACAATAAAAACGTCTATGGCTTACCCATTGGCAAAAAGGTAATTAAAAATATTCCTTATCAGTTTGCACCAATTAATAAGACACACATCGAAGTAAAGCCAAAGCAAGCGGTTAGCATTAAATTAGACGGAAAGCCGATTAGCGATTTACATTTCCTCATCTCTGGACAAACACTCTACGATACGAGCACCCCTAAACCCTGCTTACTAATTGAATTATATAAAGGCAACGAACGAATTTTCGTTGAGCACATGAAAACCATTGAAGATATCTGCTGTTGGTGGGATCCATTAGGCCATCATATGTGGGCAGGCAATGGACTGAAATATGTCAACAAAGAGCGCTCTGAGTTTGCCTATGATTGTCAAAACTTACATGGCGTGATTCATTTGCGTAATTTTGAATTGCCAAAGGACTGTCAGGCAGACAAGCTCGTATTAACAGCCAACGGAAAAGATATTACCGCATTGTTTGCGTTAACAGTGGAGACAGCCTAATTTATGCACCGCATTACTTGGTGGAATGTCGGCAATCTTTTCGATGATCATGATGACCCACATACTGATGATTTTATTCGTCAGCGCTTTGAATATGTCCGTGATTTAAAGGAAATAGCGCAAATAATTGGCAGCCTCCATCCGATGGCTTCATTGGTCGGTTTAGGAGAAGTCGAAAACCATCGCGTCGTCAATGATTTAATTAAAGAACTACACTGGCATCCCCGTCATCCTGATTACCACTGCAATCATTACGTCGACAGCAGAGATCCGCGCGGCATTGATGTCGCCTATATGCATCGCCAAGATCAAGCGCTCCGCGTTGATCACGTTGAGGCACTCTATCCAAATGATCGCGACGCTGTTCGACCATTACTGTTGATTCATGCACGCTTGCACGGCCATTTAATTCACATTGCCTTTTTGCATTCAAAAAGTCGTCGCTCTGGCCCAACTCATTCGCATGACGACACACCTGGTAGTCGTATCCGTTTCGCTTATGCCTATCTCATTCGAAAATTAGCACTCCAAGCCGGCGGCAGCGGTATCCCCTTTATTGCCATGGGTGATTTTAATGATGAACCAAATAGCCCTGCATTAATCCATGGTGCCCAAGCCTGGAACGGTCGACCGAAAAAAGAACGACATTACAAAGATCATCGTCTCTATAATTTAAGTAATGAAATGGCCGCAGATGCCAAAGGCACACACTGTTATCACGGGCATTGGGCATTTTTAGATCAGGTGCTTGTCAACGGTTGTTTATTGCGTGGTGAACATATCCGCATTGTTGATCGTCCTCATATTCATACACATAAACCGCTCTTATATCGCGGCGAACCAAATCGTTGGTATTCAGATCATTTACCAATCAGTATTAACCTCGCGCTCAATGAATAATAAAAAGAGTCAAGATGATTCCCGATGAATTACAACAGTACGCACAAGCCGATGTTTATTTACTCGACCAAATTTTTAAAGGTCGAATTCAAAAAGGCATGACGGTTCTTGATGCTGCGTGTGGTAGCGGCAGAAATGTCAAAGCGCTCCTCGCACTTGGCTGCACAGTCACAGGCGTCGATATCGATCCACAGGCAATTGCCTACTGCAAAGAGCATTATGATCCACAGATGAGTAATTTTTACACACTCGACATCAAAGACATGCAGTTTAAAGAGCAATTTGACTGGGTTATTTGCAATGCTTTGCTGCATTTTGCACCTGATAAAGACACCTGGATACGTTGGGCCGATGCCTGTTGGCAGCAGATTAAACCCGGTGGCTATTTCTTTTGCCGATGTTCTACACGCTTAGCACTTCCCGATGCACAACCCCCTGGCTTCGCTTACCTCGCTGACCAACAGTGTTTAGATGAATGTGAAACAAAATGGGAAGCCCTACGTACTGAGCCCTTAAAAACGACCCTTGTGGAACGCAAAAGAACCATGACAACCTGGGTTCTACGTAAGCCTTAAAGCGTTACAAAAACTACATTTATAAAACATAAGATTTATTTGCATTTGAAATTTTGTGCCATAAGATCATAGGTCTCTAAAACTAAGATTATAAAACAAATTAATTTTCATAATTAATTGTGATATAATAAAGGCAGTATGATCATGGAATACCAACCGGAAAAATGGAAGAAATACAGCTATTTGCTCGGCAGCGTATATATGGTTTTAGGCGCGCTCGGTTACATAGCTTCAATTTACATTATTTTTTTAATTGATTCATCGTGGGTAAGCTGGTCGCTTGGTGCCACCATGCTCGCCCTCAGCGTTTTATTAATCATTATTGGCTACAATAATTTACAGGAACAACGCGACAAACAGTTAGATATTTTAGACTCAGACCGACTCGCCAAGAAAAAAGACGCTGCCGTACGCAGCAGCGGCGCACTAGTTCCCCGCAACGAAAGCGACACTGATCGCTTTATAGCGAATCCACGCACTTAAAGATTATTATTTTAAAGCGTCCCTCGGAACCGCAATTTCGACACTACTTCGAAGTAGATCGATAAAGGCAGCGTTAAATAGTTTGGTGCCATCGTGCATAGATACAGTAGCGTCAGCCACAACCAGATACTGATTGTCTTCTCGCATAAAGTCTGTTAGCCGCGCACCTGGCAACAAATTCACTTTACCCGCCACCACATGCTTGGCCGTATAAAAAATTGCGTCAGTCATTTTGGATTCGTCCATAGCTACTCCTCTCAGTGAGTTGTATCAAATAGCGAATTAATGATCAACACATTTATTCACGGCGTTAATGACAACCATCCAAGTCGTGGGTCCTGACCATCAAATTCACGACCAAAATTCGTTAACTCTCCCTTATCATTAATATGCTCATTACCTTCTTCCTGGAGATGCTGGGCAAATGCGCTGCGTAAGCGAGCGCTGAGCTCTTTATCTGAGGATAAATCACATAATTCCTGTGAATCATTAAGCATATCGAATATGAGCTCGCGGCCGTCATCAGCAAAATAAATGTATTTATAATGACCATCATAATACATGTGCTCGGTGCCAATTTGACCATGCATGACATCGCGCACTTTTTCCTCATCACCACGCAACACCGCGCATAAACTACTACCATCTATATCATCAGGAATTTCTGCTCCACCCATTTCGCAAATCGTTGGAAGCAAATCAGCTAATTCGATCAGCGCATCGCTGCGAATGCCTTTCTGATCTTTATACCAGCGTGGACAACGCACAATAAATGGGATACGCGCCCCGCCTTCAAAGAAGTTTGATTTAAAAAATGAATTAAAATCACCAAGTAATTCACCATGGTCCGTGGTGTAAATAATTAAGGTATCATCCAACATACCCTCGCGCTGTAAGGTGCCAATTAAGCGACCAATTTGATGATCTATATTAGTAATCATCCCATAATAAACGCCGCGAGCTTTGCGTAATTCATCATCATTCACGTGTGCACAACCAATACCGTGCTGACGCTGTAGAACGCGGTATGGTGCATTTTCTGGGTCCGCCCATTCTGCTTCTAAAGGCTCTGGAATCGGTGACATATCATACATCGAATAAAATGGCTCATGCACTACATTCGGCGGATGCGGTTCGATCATCGATGACCATAAAAATAAAGGCTGTGATTTATCACGCGTTTTAATGAATTCGATACTGCGATCGGTCACCCATTGGCTCGAATTTAAATCAGGCGGTAGTTGTGATAAACTCGGTGACAATTCATTACGACCAATTCCGTGTTTATACATAATCTCACCGCCAGTTTCAGCAGTAATTTGACGATGCAGATGCTTTAAACTATACCAGGTTTCAAAGCCACCGCGAAAACTTGGGTCAGTATACCAATGTTGTTTTCCCACCAGCATGGTTTGATAACCAGCCTTGGTCATTAACGAACCGAGGAACTGTTCACGTGGACGATCAAAACGAAAGTCTGGCACATAATCACAACAACCCATGTGATGCGCTTGAATACCAGTCACCATGGTTGTCCGCGCGGGAATACAGACTGGCGAATCACTATAGGCTCTATCAAAAATACAGCCTTCGCGTGCCAATAAATCCAAATGCGGTGTGCGGACACAAGGATGCCCAGCATAACCTAAACAGTCTGCGCGATGCTGATCACTAGTAATCAATAAAATATGCGGTTGCTTATCCATCAATCGTTCCTTTGCCTTAGTCTGCCAATCGGCAATGCGGCTGCCATAAAGCATAGCTAACATAGACCTTAGGTCCAGCAGACCACGAGTATTTTCAGACAAATTGTGCCGCTCTCCGGTGTAAATAAGCAGCCTTGTGGAGGCTCTCAGGCTCCTACTCTACCGCGCTGGAGAAATGGATGCCTGTTACCCAAAATACCGTTGTCAGCTTCGCTTACACCCTCACCGATGATGATGGCAACGTCATAGACAAAGGTGGCAAAGAAGCACCACTGACCTACTTACACGGTCATAAAAATTTGATTGTAGGAATGGAAGAGGCTATCGACGGCAAAGAAGTCGGCGACATCTTTGAAGCCATTATTCCTCCGGAAAAAGGCTATGGCCAACGTGACCCAAATTTAGATCTTGTTCTCGGCATGGATCAATTCCCAAAAGAACACCACGATCAATTAGGCCCAGGTGTTCAATTTCAAGGCCCCCATCCTGAGAAAGAAGGCGAATCGGTTGTTTACACGATTCATCAAATTGAAGACGATAAAGCCTATGTCAGCGGCAATCACCCCCTCTGCGGCATGCAATTAAACTTTGCAATTGAAATTCTTGAAATTCGCGAAGGAACTGAAGAAGAAATTGCTAACGGTAATATCGACCATCATCATTAATACTTCTTATTAGAACCACAGATGAACACGGATGGACTTAGATAGCTCATCCGTGTTTTCTTATGTTATATTATGTTATATTATTAAAGAGTTTTGGATGGGCTCTAGAATAACTGCACAGAAGCATTAATGTTAATCTGTGTCCATCTGTGGTTCAAAAAACTAATTTTCTTTTTCGGTGACGATTTTATCGCCGCGAACCCATGCGATCTGATGACGCATCTGGGTATTTTGGCTGTCCCAGGTGCAAACGCAGGTGCAGGTTTTGGCTACTTGTATTTCTTGGAGCTCTAAATTGATAATACGCTCGTTAAGATCGCTTAGTTTAGCGCGTAGGCCGATTTGCTTAGGACCGGGCTTGGCGATTTTATCAAATGATTCGATCAGAATTTCTTTAATAGCATCCACCACTTCTTCAGCAGGTACATCAGTGAACACTTCTGCTTCTTCGTCTTTAGAGAGCTTCCCATTCTCCTCTTCCATCACTTCTTTCATGACCTTACGAATTTTCTTCACATTAGTCTCAGGACCATAGGCCAGAACTTCGATGTCGATGGGATAGATACGGTTCATGCTCGGCTCCTGAGCAAAACTTTCCTGGGAATGAGACCTCTGTCTAGCTTGCCAATCACATTTAGTGTTTGGCGTTTGCGTCGCCAATGCTGAACATATCTCCACCTGAAAAAATAAGGATTCGACAGCAGTTTACGGCGTTTTACACTGCTTTCGGGATTTACCACATGACTATTACGCGTTGTTTTTGCTCTATCGCCTTTCGTGATGAAGCAATTGAATCAATCATTCCTAAATTGGCTAAAATTGGCTACGACGGAGTCGAAATTTTCGGTGGCCACATTGAAGGCAAAAGCGACGACGAGTTACGGGCACTACGCAGACTCGCTGAAGACAATCACATAAAAATTGAGTGTTTGTCACCCTACTTTTGGTTAACTAATTCTGAAGAGCTACGACAAGAGACACTGGAGCGCGCTGAGCGCTTTGTTCATTATTGTACAATCTTGGGCTGTCCAAAAATTCGCACCTTTACCGATGCTGGTCCTACTGGCATTGGCAGCGACATCGCCACCGATGATCATTGGCACATCGCTGTTGCATCGCTTCAAGAAATTTGCAATTACAATGAGAACATTTTATTCGTCGTAGAATTGCATCAAAAAACTTTGGCGGATACACGTATTAGTGCTGAGGAATTATTAAAGCGCGTCGATCGTTCGAATTTAAAGATTTTATTCCATACCCCCGGCTGGGATTTAATAGACGACTACAATGCCTTAGGTCCGAATATTCGCCATATGCATATTCAAAATACCGGTGATGACGATAATCCCGGCTATGTCGAAATTGGCAATTGCGATTTGCCAGGATTTTTTCAACACATCACTGATGATCATTACGAACATTCGCTTTCAGTCGAATACTGTTTTAAAGGCGTGACTTGGGATCGAGCACAAAGTGCATTTGATTACCTCAATCAACATCTCCCACAAGCCACTGCCAATACTTAGTGAACGATACGCCCGGCGCTGTTGAGGCATAATGAACTAGCACACAAGGCGTTTTAAGCCTTACTAGGCGTCTTGATGCGATACTCCATACTCTTTCTGATTATCCTCTGCAGCACAATGCACAGCGAAGAATTGCTCATTCACGACTGTGAAAACGTGCAGAAACCCAGGCGAATTAGCGTTGCCTTTAATGACAATGGGCTTGGCACAGTCTGCAAGCCACACCCTTTTACCGTGAGCCCCGGTGGCAGCACAGCATCTGCAAATAATGCTGCCCGTGTTCACGGCATACTTGGTAAAAGCGTTGCCCCGTGGTCCTGGGTCCAACTTCAATTTAATTTACACAATAATGGGCTTGATTTACAAAAATATAAATCAATACGCTTCTATGCTAAAGGTGATGGTGGGACCTATACCGTTAATCTGGTGCGAAAAGCAGTAAGCGATTATAGCTATCACCATCGGCGCTTCGAAGCAGGGCCAGCATGGTCCCTCATCGAATTACCACTCAGTAGCTTTAAACAAACATGGGGCAAGCGACTGCCATCTGAATTTAATGATGTGCAACGTATTCAGTTCTCCCCTACAGCACATGAAGAATCCTTTGATCTATGGATTGACCATGTCGTTCTGAGCACTGAAGCAATTCAACAAAAGCATTACGATTATAGTGACAGCAATTGGTTTCCGTACACCGGTATTGATGTTAACAAACGTCGCAACACCGCTCTTGATATGAGCAAACACCTCGATGCTCCTGCTGGGAAACATGGCTGGCTCTCATGTAAAGGCGAAGATTTTGTCTTCGAAAATGGCAAGAAAATTCGTTTCTGGGGTGTTAATATTGTTGCCTCTGCCAATTTTCCCACTCATGAAGAAGCCGATAAAATCGCTGAATGCCTTGCCCAAATGGGCGTGAACATGACTCGCCACCACCATATGGATGCACCGTGGACCAATAAAAATATCTTTGGTAACAACGGACAAACGCGTGCATTCGATGCCGAAGCTATGGATCGTTTTGACTATCTTATTGCCGCACTTCAAAAGCGTGGCATTTATCAATACTTCGACTTCTTAGTTAATCGCAAAGCCTATGAAAAAGATGACATACAAAATATCAATGGTCTCGGTAACGGCTGGAAAATTGAAGGAATATTTGACCCAACACTGATTAAACTCCAAGAAGAATTTATTATAAAATTCTTAAAACATAAAAACCCATATACCAATAAAACCTATGCTGAAGATACCGCTTGCTGTCTCATGGAAATCATCAATGAGGACAGTCTCTTTTACATACAAAAGTCAGGTGGTTTTGCTATAGAAGATGATTATTACAAGAATGTTCTTAATCAGCAATTTGCAAAATGGTTACAAGAACGTTACATCAGCCAAGAACAAATCACGAAGGCGTGGGCACCCAAACAGCCGAATAAACAAGGGCTATTAAAAGATGAACAACTAGCTAATGCGAGTATCAATAGCATTATCACCTTTGGTCATTCTCCACAAAATAACTGGAGCAAACAACGCAACCTCGACACCTATGCGTTTTATTATGATCGAACCATGTATTATTATAAACGCCTATCAAAAGCCATCCGTGATACTGGATGCAAAGCACCGATTGCAGGTAGTAATCATTGGACCGATCAACCCATTGATTTGTACGCTAATGCTCAACTTGATTTCATTGATCGCCATAGTTATTGGGCTCACCCCCAAGGTGGCTGGAGCTTAGATAAAATAACGCATAAACCTGAAGCAATGGTTAAAGACCGTGGTTTGGGACTCATTTATGCATTAGCACGACGCCGCGTATTAGGCAAACCCTATATCATTACTGAGTGGCAAGCAGCCGCACCAAATGATTACCGTGTCGATGCACAATTAATTATGGGCGCCATGGGTAGTTTTCAAAACTGGAGCGCTATTCAGTTCGCATTTTCGCATAGCAATGAAAATGTTAGCGTGAGCGAGGTTAAATCATTAGGTATTTTTGATGTGATAAACGATCCGAATATGATGGCCGTCTGGCATCCAGTCAGTTTAATGATGCATCGACAAGATGTGAGCCCCGCCATTAGTCATAGTGGAACCGACATTAGTAAGGCCAAATGCTTTGATCCAACATATAAAATTAATATTCATAGAAAAGCCGCACTGAATGACAGTATAGGCATTCGCTTTAGCGACGATATGGCTGTTTTTGCAGACTCGTATAGCAAACAACGAGAGCACATCGTCAACAGCACTGGGCAATTACAGGTCGATCAATTACACGGGCAATTCATGGTCAACACCAGTCAGACTCAGGCTTTTTGTGGATTTCATTACAAAAAGATGATTCAACTCGATAACGCCTGGCTCAAGCTCGATAATCCCTATGCCTGCGTCATTATTTCTAGCCTTGACGATAAAGCCATTGAACACAGTAAACACCTTCTCATCACCTGCCTTGGACGCAGTATAAACAGTGGCATGATTCGTGATGCATCACTCAATAGATTAAAAGTTGTGGGAAAGGCACCTGTACTCATCGAAAGCATCAGTGGCAGCATTAAGATTTTGCAACAACAAGCCGCAACGAATGTTCAAGCCTGGTGCTTAAACCATTCCGGCCAACGTCAACAAGCTGCAAAAATAACCGCAAAAGATCAGGATTTTATCCTACAATTACAATCAACGGATCGCTGTTCATTTTACGAAATTATTATCAAATAGTCTTATGCACTAAGGTCAGGCTGCTTAATCGGTTCTTGTGAGTGCACACGGATGCAGCTATACTCGTGTCCTACATATGACGGCACTCCTCGCACTCGATCAAGGTACTAGTTCTACGCGCTCAATCGTCTTCGATCTGAATGGAAAGATTTTGAGTGTAGCGCAAGAAGAACTTACCCAGCATTATCCTGAAAATGGTTGGGTCGAACATGATGCTGAAGAAATTTGGCAAACGCAAATTCGCACCGCTCAACAAGCTATTCAATCTGCGCAACAACCAATTGCCGCAATTGGCATTACCAATCAGCGTGAAACTGTCGTCCTCTGGGATCGTCAAAGCGGCAAACCCATTCATCGTGCCATCGTCTGGCAAGACCGACGCACCAGTCAGTGGTGTCAAGATTTGCGCAATCAAGGACAGGAAGAACTGGTTCGTCAAAAAACGGGACTGGTTTTAGACCCCTACTTTTCTGCAAGTAAAATAAAATGGCTGCTTGATAATGTTGAAGGCGCACGCAAGGCGGCAGAGCAAGGACTCTTAGCTTGCGGTACCATCGATACCTGGCTGCTCTATAATTTAAGTGGTGGTCAATGTCACGCGACCGATGTCAGTAATGCATCGCGCACTTCACTGATGAATATAAATACCGGCAACTGGGATGATGAATTATTACAAATATTCGATATCCCCCGCTCGCTGCTACCAGAGATTAAATCTTCTGCAGAAGTGTTTTATACTACAGATATGTTTGGTAGTCCCCTACCTATTGCTGGTATCGCTGGCGATCAACAAGCTGCTTTATTTGGTCAACGTTGTATTAATCCTGGGATGGTAAAATGCACTTATGGCACAGGCGCATTTATAATGAGTCAATGCGGTGAAGAACGAAAAGATGTGAATGGTCTGTTAAGTACGCTAGCTTGGCGCATTGGCTCAGAGCCAATGCATTATGCACTCGAAGGCTCTGTTTTTAGCGCCGGTTCTTCTGTACAATGGTTGCGCGATGAACTTGGCATTATCAACAAAGCCAGTGATATTGAAACACTGGCCACACAAGTAGACAGCAGTGAAGATGTCTATTTTATTCCTGCCTTCACCGGTCTTGGTACCCCCTATTGGGATCCCCATGCACGCGGCTTAATTGTTGGCCTTACGCGCAATTCAAATAAATCACATATTGCGCGGGCCTGTTTAGAAGGCATTGCTCACCAAGTCTGTGATGTTGTTGATGCGATGCGTCAAGCCCAAAGCATTGATCGATTACAAGTCGACGGTGGCGCGTCAGCAAACAATTTATTATTAAAATTACAGGCTGACCTCGGTGATCTTGAAATTCATCGACCGCAGCAAATTGAGACCACTGCACTCGGCGCTGCGTGGCTTGCTGCAATTGGTGCCGGCATTTGCTCTGAGAGCGATTTGCAACTCAATGATGATTTGCAGGTACATAGTCGCATCGATCAATCACAGCGCCAGGTATTACGCTCTCGCTGGGATCAGGCGGTTCAACGCGCACTCAACTGGGCAGCCGATGACTCGTGATCAGGCACTGTGGCAATTAAGCTCACAAAGCTTTGATGTTTTAATTATAGGTGGTGGCGCTTCCGGCCTAGGCTGTGCGGTCGATGCAGCCAGTCGTGGTTTAAAAGTTGCATTAGTCGAAGCGAGTGATTTTTGCAGTGGCACTTCGAGCAAATCTAGCAAGCTGATACATGGTGGCGTGCGTTACCTAGAATTAGCTGCAAAGCACCTCGATTTAAAGCAACTCCATTTAGTACGCGATGCCCTTACCGAGCGAGCCATATTACAAAAAATAGCGCCACATGTAGTTCAAGAATTACGCCTTTTAACACCATGCAAAAATTCTTTTGGTGCGGCGTATTATTGGTGTGGCTTACAGGCCTACGATGCACTAGCAGGACATAAGTCTCTCACCCCCACTCATTTTTTGAGTCGCAAAAGCATTGAACATTATCAAGAATATCTTCAGACCCAGCACATCGGTGGCATGGTTGCTTATAGTGATGCACAATTTGACGATTGTGCCCTGGCCATGTCATTAATTCAAACTGCTGAATACCATGGCGCTCAACTGCTCAATTATTGTGGAGTAACCAAATTAAATATTAATACCGTTGGCTTTTCAGATATCGAAGCCATTGATCATATCGATGGCACACGCTTCACCATACATGCACGTTGTGTTATTAATTGCGGCGGCCCACGCAGCGATAATGTTCGTGCACTCAGCGATCCCAATGCAAATAAGCGCATACAATGCAGCGTTGGAGCACATATAGTCGTCAGTAAAGAACACTGGCCGCAACAAGAAGCCCTACTCATCCCAAAAACTGAAGATGGTCGCGTCCTCTTTATCATTCCATGGCAAGACCATGTAGTCATTGGTACCACCGATGAAGCCGTCGCTTTTGGCGACACCACTTACTGCTCGCACAAGCATCAAGATTATTTAATCAAACATGCCAATCATTACTTGGCTCGACCATTGACCAAATGGAGCGTCCTCAGTTCCTGGGCTGGCATCCGACCACTGCTTATGCCCAAAAAATCCAAACAGTCAGCAAAAGTTATTCGCGACCACCGTGTGATTATTGATCAAAGTGGCTTAATTAATTTATGTGGCGGCAAATGGACCACCTATCGCTTGATGGCAAAAGATTGCATCGATGTCATTGTTAATAAATACAAAATGAAAGTAGGCCCATCGTGGACACATAAATTAGGTTTATTGCCACAACCTAAGTACACGAATTGGCAATCACTGTGTACGTGGGCTGTTACCCATACACATGCACAGCATATCGATGACATCTTAGCCCGTCGTTCACGCCTAGCCTTTGTTGATTTAAAAGCAGCAATTGATGCAATTCCAGATGTTGCCGATGCGCTGCAAGACTTGTTACACTGGACGTCAGATAAACGACAGAAGGAAGAACGCAAAGCTCAAACACAACTTGAGCGTGAATTTCAGGCACGGGCTTAAGCAAATTGTCTAATATTCGTCTTAAAGGCATCGTATTCATTTTTAAATAATCCGACCACATTTTGATCAGCCGTGCATTAGCATACACTACGCATTCGAGGAATGAACATGGGCACACCAACATTAACCAAGCTACCAGCATTCATACATGGCGGGGACTACAATCCCGAACAATGGTCCGAAGATATTTGGGAAGAAGATATTCGTTTGATGAAATTAGCTGGGGTCAATGCACCAACGCTCTGCGTTTTTGCCTGGGTTGCCCTGGAACCTGAAGAAGGACGTTACGATTTTACGTGGTTAGATACCATCATACAGAAATTAACAGACAATGATATTTCATTTGTTATGGCAACGCCTAGCGCCGCTACCCCTCAATGGATGAGTCAGCAATATCCCGAAACCCTTCGTGTACGTCACGATGGCGTTCGCCATCCGCATAAAGTACGGGTTAATTACTGCCTCTCTTCACCTGTTTATAAAAATGCCGCGCGAAAAATGGCCGAAGCATTAGCAAAACGCTACGGCAATCACCCAGGTCTATTACTGTGGCATATTAATAACGAATATCACAACGATTGTCATTGTGATATTTGCCAAAATGAATTCAGAGAATGGTTAAAAAATCGTTATCAAGATTTAACAACTTTAAATAAAGCTTGGTGGACTCGCTTTTGGTGCCACGAATATACGAATTGGGAGCAAATTCGTTCGCCGCAACCATGGCCACATGGCGAATGGTCTATTCAAGGGTTATGGCTTGATTGGCGTCGTTTTACCGGCGAACAACACGCGAAACTATGGCTTAATGAAGCCGAAGTAATTAAACAGCATTCGCCCGGGATTCCATTAACACATAATATGCATGCTTTATTAAACGAAGAATTAATAACGCAATGGAAAGCACTCTCACCTCATTTGGATTTTGTTTCTTGGGATAATTATCCCGGGTATCAAGATAACAATGGTGATATCCAACGTGCCATCACCTGCGCTTTTCAACACAGTGTTTACCGCGGGCTCAATAATGGTCGACCATACATGATGATGGAAAGCAATCCCACTGCTGGCCCCGGAACCAAACAACAGCGTCCTGGTGCTTTGCGTCGTACTGCCCTTCAAGCCATTGGTCATGGTTCAGATAGCGTCATGTATTTTCAATGGCGCAATGGACGCGGAGAAATGGAAAAGTTTCACGGCTCTATGGTCGAACATCGTGGCGATGAACACACGCGTGCATTTCAAGAGATAGCAAGAATTGGAAGCGAACTAGAAAATATTAAAGAAATTATTGGCAGTGAAATACCAAGTGAAATCGGCATTGTTTTTGACCAGGAAATACATTGGGCTTTGGAATTAAGCACCAATGCACGCTGGGACGAACGCGATTATATCGATTCATGCATGAGTCACTTCGCACCCTTTTGGAGCAGTGGAGTCAATGCGACGGTTATTCCACCAGAATATGATTTATCGCAGTATAAGATTGTGGTTGCCCCACTCTTACACCTCGTCACCGACGCAGCTGCAGAAAATTTACGACGCTATGTCGAAAATGGCGGCTGTTTAATCCTCACCTATTGGTC
>JANQLF010000005.1 GCA_028280785.1 Planctomycetota bacterium | reverse complement strand
TAAGACTCCTGCACAGCTTGAGAAAGAGATCTATGCCATAACAGAAGGTCTCCAGTCTGATCAGGCAGAAACTGCGGCAGCACCTCAGCCTCAGTCTGTCCCAAGTAATAAGGTCCCTGACATATGGGAAGAGGCAGTAGTCCTGCGCGGATTGTTGTTTTCACCGCCGCAGGTGATGCAAGCGAGTACTGATACTTTACTTGCGTCAGGCCCAAAAAGCGCTAGAACCCCGAGCCCTCGTCAACGGACGCGTCGCCGTCGCCGTAGCCCCAAACGCTAATTAAACATAAGCATTTGTTGCTACAATATTTAGGAGTTAGTCATGGCATCAGTTTTAGAGGACCGTGGATCACAATACCGTGTAGAAGCTGGTGAAGCGATTCTGGTTGATCGCTTACAGGCAGAAGTTGGTTCAACGATCGAGTTGCCACTGCTATTCCATAGTGATGGATCAAAAGTCAGTGTTGGCACCCCATATGTCGATGGTGCAAAAGCTACTTGTAAGGTTCTTGCTCACGAGCGTGGCAATAAGGGCATCGCTGGTGTCTTTAAGCGCCGCAAAGACAGCCGTAAGCGTCGTGGTTTTCGCCACGATTTGACCCGTCTTCAAGTGGTCTCAATCGACGCTTAAGCTGGTTCAATCGCTCAAATCATCGCAGCAGTTTTATGCTGGTACGCCGCTAGGGTTTTTAAAACTGTAGCGGCTTTTTACGTGTAGCTGAGTTAAAGGGAGCCACACATGCGTTTTACTTGGATTGCAATGTTATGTTTATTGGTGAGTGGATTATTTGCTGCTCAGGTTCAGCCGCGCACGCTGATATCACCGATAACCAATAAGCCCTTCGATGTAAATATTATTCCATTTCGTGCAAAAGATTTTGTGAATCAAGCAACCAACAGTCCAGCGAATATGGGTATCGACGCTGATGGTTGTCGTCATCATTCAGGATTTAGTGAGTACGATCATTACATCGTCACGTGTCCCTATACGTATTTTACGGCAGTGTCAGTCGAATGGAACGAGCGCACGGGACGATTTACGCAACCGCTTGATGCGAAATTTAAAAAGTGGGTGCGCAGTGGTAAGGGTTTACACACCGATTGGATTAATGACCGCAATCAAAAATATAAAACCTATCAACAAATACAGCGTGCCAAAGGTGAGCCAGTAGCACCTATTAATGAATTTGTTATTCCACAAGATCAAATTGCTATCGATAAAAAATACACCTTTGCATTACGTAGTTATAGCCAACGGAATGCTCGTTCAGCCTTTATGGCCAAAGTGTCATTGACCGCTGCGTGGGCTATCCGTGTCCATTTAAATCGCCAATTGTCTGACCCAGATTTAGAAGCAGGCGTTAAAGAAGTGAATGCTAAGATAGCTCGCCATATAGATGAGGGTGAGGCATTTAATCTGGATAAATGGCATAAATTATATCGTAATCTTTTTCACAATACGAGTCTCAGTAATGAAGCCTATTTTATTTCTGGCAGCACACTGTTGGGCCTCGAGCTGCGTAAAGGATCATATGCAGAATGCGGTGAAGTTATTGAAAAAATGCAAAAGCGTTTTTCGAAACTTGAAAAGGGTGAAAAATTACGCGGTATAACGCGTGAGCGTAAACGTATGTTGGGTACATACCGAACGTTCTTGGATTCAGCGGTGGTTTATTTTGCCAAGGCGATTGCTGATGAAGAAATCCGTCGCTCTCAATTACCGACAACAATGATTGCTGTTGCGGAAGGATTGCGTCGAACCAATCATATAGATCAGGCGATCGATTGGTATTTAGCTGTTGATAATATGGATGAAACCGAACCAGCGTTGCGCAAATCAATTAAAGAGCAGGGCCTGGCGCCAGCACCACATGCGCCAACCTTAGTCCATATTGGTTGGCTTGCTAATAAACGTGTGGACGAATTAATGAAGCTAAGCCCAGGACGTGAGCGCGTCATTAAGGGCCCAGAATCAAAGCTGTTAAATGCAATTGTTAATCAAAAGCTCGGTTTGGCTGTGCACAAAAATCCAAACTGGGAACCAGTAGTTGGTGCTAATGTCAAAGAATTAGAAATAATGCTCAATGAATTAGGCAAGGCCTTAATTGATTACGAATTCCGTTTAGAAATGTGGCCAGATAATTTAGGTAATCTATGGGATGACGGTGCGATTCCTGATTGGAATCGATTTAACCGTTTTCGTTGTCCAGTCACCGGCGCTCCATTTAATTATGCTAAGCCAAAAACTAAACGTGAAAAATTACCGACTAAGACGGTGTTGATTGCCTGTTCTCGTCCAGTCGAGACGGCTAAGGGCCCACGCTATTTGAATTATCTTGCTAATAATAGTTTAGTCTGGACAGAGAAGCCTCTGCAGCCAGCAACACGGGCGCCTTAATGCGTTTGGCCGAGGTCCTAGGTCAAAAACAATTAGTCAGTTTATTCAAACGCCTTGTTCAAAAGCAGCGCCTACCTCAGGGTATTCTTTTGGAGGGAAAACCTGGAGCCGGTCGACGCACGCTGGCTCGAGCGATTGCGCAAGCGCATTTATGTACGCAGCCTCGTGAGGGTGATGCATGCGGGCAATGTGAGTCTTGCGCATTGATGTTAGAGTCGACGCATCCTGATTGCCTTGAGATGCCGCATGACTCTGAAATGGCCGATATTCCAGTGGCACGCATCCGTGAGGAGGTGGCCGCTCGAGCGACTGAATCAGCGCTTCTGGCACATGGTCGTGTATTTGTGATCTATGGGATTGAGCGCTTACGGCCAGATGCAGCCAACGCACTCCTGAAGGTGCTTGAAGAGCCACCTGCGCAGTGCGTTTTCATCATGACCTGCCAGCAGCGTGAGGCAGTGCTGCCAACAATACGCTCGCGTAGCCAGTGCTACAGGATGAACGAACTTTCAAGTGAGGCATTACGCAGTGTTCTGCTCTCGAAAGGCTTTGACAACCTGCAGGCCGAGCGCTTGGCCCAAATTGGCCAGGGTACGCATCGAGGATTGTCTCCTGATGAGCATGAAGGTGCTCAGGCCCCGCTAGCAGAATTACAAGCCATCCTCAAGGGCGAATTTGACATGGAGATGATATCTGCCATTTGCGAGCAAATGCCTGAATCGGTGCCAAATCAGGTAGATATGAGCTTGAGCGCCTACCGTCGAGAGGTGTGTCAGCAGTGGTTGGATCAACTCTTAGTCATTCAGCGTGAGCGCCTACGCCAGGAGGCAGATATCGACTGTGTCTCGAGCATCGAGCGCATCCATCGTTTGCGGCATGACTTGAGCATAAACATTGATCCGCGCCTCGTCATTGAGGGATTGGCAGTCTCCTAGTGGTGCATTATTGACCACAGAATTCACTAGCTGGCACTTGCCAAGTCCCTAGATGCCTACTATTCTAATAAACTACTAAGTATGTTTTCCCTAATCATTTAAAGGATGGGACTATGTATATACGATTCTTGGCGTTGCTTGTGGTGGCAGCATTTTTCGTCGGTTGTGAAAACACTGATTCTAATGAAGCGCCGTTTTTTGTGGGTTATACTGATGGTCAGAACAACATACAAATTGGATCAACAATTTTAGATGATGATGGTCTAACAGCTGGTCAACTTACTGAAGAGAATACGGTTGAAGTGACGATCGAGGTCTTTGATGACGGGTTGGGTGAGGTTAACGACAACTTGGCAGAAGTAGATTTGACTGCTGAAATTGTAAGCTTTACCGTTTCTAGTGGTGCTGTAGATGCTACGGCAACGCTGACTGGCGAAGAAGCAGAGACCATTGCTGGTATTGGAACTGGTTCTGATGCCGTTGGTGTAAAAAGAACATTAAAATTAGAGGTTACGGTTAAGGGTTCAGTTGGCTCAGGGTTTGATGGGGCAAATGGTGAAACCTTGCGAATCACTATTGGACTATCTGATGGTGGAAAACCGGTTACTAAGACCTTTATTATAACTGCCTATATGGCATCCGAAGTATCTACCTAATTTATTAAAAACCCCAAAAAACCGTCGCTCAATGCGGCGGTTTTTTTATGTCATTGCATCAGCAATCAGCCCCATAATCTGCGCTGCCGAATGGGGGTCTTTATGACAGAAGCGCGCTTGGTACTTGCTGACGGCACTATCTATCGCGGACGCTCTGTTGGAGCCGAGAAGACCATTGCTGGTGAGGCTGTGTTTAATACCGGCATGGCTGGTTACCAAGAAGTACTTACCGATCCAAGTTATACTGGTCAAATTGTTTGCATGACCTACCCAGAGGTGGGCAATTACGGCATCAATGCTCAGGATATGGAAAGTGAAAAGGCTCAGGTTGCTGGCTTTGTGATGCGCCAGTGCTGCGATGAGCCTTCTAATTTTCGCAGTGAAGAAACCTTATCAGCATTTTTAAAACGTTCAGACATTGTTGCGATTGACGGTATCGATACGCGTTCAATTACGCGCCGTTTACGTGTTGATGGTGCGATTAATGCTGTTCTATCAACAGACGATAGCGTTAGCGATGAGGATTTATTAGCACAGGCTAAGAACTGCCCATCAATGGCTGGCCAAGATCTAGCAACAGGCGTTAGTACCAAAGACGTTTATGAGTGGGAAGAGGCATCCAGTTTTGTCGATAGCTTTGGTTCGGATGTGAATTGGGAAAAGGCGAATGGTGATCTGGTTGTTGCTATCGATCTTGGCATTAAACGAAATATTTTACGACTTTTAAAAGCCTGTGGTTTTACCGTGAAGGTTGTTCCAGCATCAACCACAGCTGACGAAATCATTGCCTTGAATCCTGCTGGTGTTTTCGTCTCTAATGGCCCGGGTGACCCAGCTGCGGTAAAAAATGTACCTGAAGCAGTTAAACAAATTGGTGATGCAGGCATCCCGATGTTTGGCATTTGCCTCGGTCACCAAATCATTTCCTTAGCCTATGGCGCGAAAAGTTACAAATTAAAATTTGGTCATCGTGGTGTTAACCATCCGATTCAACGCTGTTCAGATAGTGCGGTAGAAATTGCCAGTCATAACCATGGCTTTGCTATAGATGCAGATTCATTGCCAGACTGTTTAGAAATGACCCATATTAATTTAAATGATAAGACTTGCGCGGGTGTTAAACATAAAACCCAGCCTCTCTTCAGTGTGCAATATCATCCTGAAGCTGGACCAGGTCCATCTGATCCGTTGTATCTCTTTCAACAATTTACCGAACTCGTATTGAGTAACAAATAAAGGAAACTCTTCTATGGCAGCAGACGTATTAATTCTCGTTGGTTCTGATAGTGATGTGCCTGTAGTGCAGGCTTGTTATGACAAGTTAGTTGACTTAGGTCTGTCTGTTGATTGGCATGTTGCGAGTGCCCATCGTACACCTGATCGTGTGCATAAATTAGTTGGCGATGCTGAAAAAGCAGGCACCAAAGTATTTATTGCAGGTGCAGGTGGTGCAGCGCATTTGGCTGGTGTGGTTGCGGCAACGACAACACGCCCGGTAATCGGTATTCCATTGGCAGCAGGCGCTCTTGGTGGTGTCGATTCATTATACAGCACCGTGAACATGCCTCCAGGCATGCCAGTAGCGACCGTGAGCGTTGGTTCTTGGGGTGCAACGAATGCGGCATTGCTTGCTGCACAAATCCTTGGTGTTGCTGACGATGATCTGGCTAAACGTATGCAAAAAGCCCGTAAAGATCAGCGTGATAAAGTCGTTGCTAAAGACGAAGGTCTACAAAAGCAACTCGGCAAATAATTCATAAGCAGTCAGAGCATTGACGTTAAATACAACAGCGGCATGGGTCGGCGGATTAGATGGCTCATGCCGCATTATTGATGCGGTACAATTACCGACCATTCAAAAACGTTTTATAGATAGCTTAATCAGTTTCGAAGAGGCATTTGATGATAAATCATTTGCCTCTCCTGTTATTGAAGCTTTGGCATCCTGCTATGCGGTAGTGGCTGAATTGTATGGCAATAAACGCAGCACACAGATGGATAACAGGCTCGAGCGTGCGATTAATCAATTGGTTGCGATTGATAGCGATAACGTGCAGATGAAAAAACAATTAAATCGCATGCGCGAATGCAATGATCGACATGCTGGTTTATTGCATGGCGGTGAAGTATTGGCGCGTTTGTTAATGGAAGTGCGCCGCATTCAACAAGCCACTGAACATATTGAAGTCTGCATCCGTGAATATTTACAGACACTGACAAGTTGGCGCTTAGCCAGTGATTGCGCGCAGGTGGCTTGGATAGAGGAAACTGTTTTATTAGATCAAGATCCGCAGGGTCAGCATGTGTATTGGGCTAAATCAATTGATTATAATGGCCGTGCAATTTTGGGTGATCATCACGAAGCGATCGACCCAAGTGAAGAATACATCATCATCGCACCAAGCTTAGCGATCACCGAAGCCCTGCCAAAAGCCAACGGTGACGTTGTCGGCGCCGCCAGTTTCATCTGCGAGCACGGAATATTCAAGCCGCCCTATGCAAAAGAATTCGAAGCCTTAGAGACCGACGGTTACACCGATTCGCTTGTGTAGCCTGTTCACTGGTAAGATAAAAATGGTCGGCCCTACTTGGGCTGAAATTTACGCAGTAAATTAATTTTTATATTAACAGAGGGGTTTGGGGCAACGCCCCAATATAAAGAGCCACCGTATGCAAAAGAATTTGAAGCTTTAGAGACCGACGGTTATCCAGATTCGTTAGTTTAAAAAAGAACCACAGATGGACACAGATTTACATAAATAATCACAACGGTTAAACATTTTAAAATTACAATTGGCTCAATCCTATTGCGAATCACTTTGGCCAAATTCTTGTTAATCCGTGTCCATCTGTGGTTCAAAAAATAAAAACCCCGCCGAATCGGCGGGGTTTAAAGTTTTAATCCTTCTTCGCGTGATCTCTGCGCGGTGGACGGCGGCGGTTGCCTCCGTCACGACGTGGACGATCTTCGCGTGGAGGTGGAGGGGTCCAGCCTTCTGGTTTTTCCATTAAAGCTTTACGGCTTAAGCGGAATTTACCGGTGCGTGGATCAATCTCGACGAGTTTGACTTCAACTTCATCACCTTGTTTGCAGACTTCTTCAACAGACTTGGTGTGTTCCCAACTCCATTCAGAAATGTGCAATAAACCTTCTGTGCTTGGCAAGAATTCAACGAAGGCGCCAAAATCTTTAACGCTGGTAATTTTACCTTTGTAGGTTTTACCTTCTTCAGGCATTTCAGTGAGGTCACTGATCCAGCCTTTAGCTTTTTCGATGCAGGCACGGTCAGGTGATGCGATCGTAATAATACCGTCATCAACCATGATGGTGGTGCCGGTGTCTTCTTGAATTTTACGAATGGTTTCGCCACCTTTACCGATAATTTTACCGGTGAATTCTTGATCAATTTCAATTTGAACAATGTGTGGTGCCCATTCGCTAATTTCTTCGCGTGATTCAGCAATAGCTTCGTTCATGCAATCAAGAATGTGTAAACGGCCTTGACGTGCTTGCTCTAGAGCTTCGCCCATTAATTCAGCGCTGATGCCAGCAATTTTAATATCCATTTGTAAAGCAGTGATGCCTTCTGAGGTACCACAGACTTTAAAGTCCATGTCACCGTAGTGGTCTTCATCACCTAGGATGTCAGTTAAAATGGCATAGCGCTCATCTTCTTTAACCAGACCCATGGCAATACCAGCAACGGCAGCTTTAACTGGAACACCGGCAGCCATCATCGACATAGAGCCGCCACAAACCGTAGCCATAGACGATGAACCGTTGGATTCGGTAATGTCAGACACAATACGAATAGTGTACGGAAAGCTGTCTTGGTCAGGTAAAACAGGAACCAGTGCACGGCGTGCTAAAGCACCGTGACCAATTTCGCGTCGACCAGGACCTGGACGACCACCACATTCACCGACTGAAAAGCCGGGGAAGTTGTAGTGCAATAAAAAGCGTTCGAAGGCTTTTGGTTTTAACGAGTCGACCATTTGCTCATCTTCAGCGGTGCCGAGGGTGGTAACCAATAAACCTTGGGTTTCACCACGGGTAAATAATGCTGAACCGTGTGCACGTGGAATAATATCAGTATCAATAACAATTGGACGAACGGTTTTGGTGTCACGTCCATCAACACGTGTGCCAGCTAAAATCATTTCGCGGAATAAGAAATCTTTAGCTTCAGCAAAAGCGCTTTTAACTTCAGATGTTTTCTCTGCATCATCGGCGTCGCCTAATGCTTCAACAACTGCTGCTTTCACATCGTTAACAGCCGCACCGCGTTCATGTTTAATTTTGTTACTGAGTGCAGCATTAATTTGATCAGTGTAGCCATCGAGAATTTGTTTAACGAATGGACTTTGTTCTGGTTCTTCGTGGGCCATCTTTTCAACACCGGCAATACTGCGTAATTCTTCGATGCCTTTGCAGATGTCTTTAACGACAGAGTGTGCTAATTCTAATGCTTCAACCATGCGTGCTTCAGGCATGTTGTCGGCACCGCATTCAACCATGGTGATGGCGTCTTTGGTGCCGGCGACAACTAAATCAAAGTCACTGACTTTGCGTTGTTCAACTGTTGGGTTGATTACAAATTCGCCGTCTATTTGACCAATGCGAACTGCGCCGATTGGGCCGTTCCATGGAATTTTTGAAACGTGCAGTGCAGCAGAAACACCGATCATGCTGAGGATGTCAGATTCGTTTTCTTGGTCGAAGCTGATTACAAAGCTGGTGCAGTTACACTCACGAAAATAGCCCTCTGGGAACAAAGGGCGGAGTGGACGGTCGGTTAAACGACTGATTAAAGTTTCAGCATCGCTTGGTCGTGCTTCGCGGCGGAAGAAGTTTCCTGGGATACGACCAGCAGCGTAAGCTTTCTCACGGTAATCGACCATGAGTGGGAAAAAGTCGAGTCCTGCTCGTGGTTCGCCATCACAGACGGTTGAGAGGACCATAGTGTCGCCAGCACGAACGATAATGGAGCCGGCAGCTTGTTTGGCCATGTAGCCAGTTTCGAGGCTTATTTCAGTGCCTCCGATATTCATAGACACAGTATGCTTTTGCATATTGAGTGCCTTCAATGCATCTTCGCGATTCATTGCTATTCCTTTACGGATCTAGAGCAGCGAGGCGCATCAGCTGAGGAACCAATCCACAGAAATGTCATAAAGCATTGAATCTATGGCACTTATGAGGAGAGGTGCAATGTTGCGGATGCATCGCCGCTGTGTTTATGCTCACCCTTAACGTATCTGTGAGCTAAATGAGGGCGCGCATGCTCGGGAGTTTTTGACAATGAGCAAGCTCTTATTACGGGGGCAGCAGGTGAGTTCGCGCTCTTTGTCCTTGTAATCACAGGACTTAAATTGCCGAGCAGTGCGCAGGCATCGACCGCCGAAGAGTGGTCGGCCATATTTTGGCCGAATTTTTGCGCAGCAAAAATAAGGATAACAAAGGTCGTTGGGGTTTGGGGC